>JADDRA010000042.1 GCA_016781105.1 Actinomycetota bacterium
GACGCGCTGCTCGCCGAGCTCGTCGCCAAGACCGCACCCCAGCTGCTCGAGACTCGGACCGGGGCGGGTCGAGCTGCGGGCGACCTGGAGCCCTGACGCCCACACCCAGCTGGGGCTGCCGCCCCTCGGGGCCATCTCGGCGGCCACCCATGACGCCCCCCTCGCTGTCGCCCTCAGGGTCGAGGAGCTCGACATCGAGCGGGTGCAGGAGTTCCTCGGCCACGCCGACGCCGAGACCCGGCTGCCCGGGCCGTGACCAGCGACATCGAGCCGCTGATGGAGCGCTTCGCCCGGCAGGCCCTGCTCACGTCCCTGGTCGTCGGCACGCTCGTCGGCGCCGTGCTTCCCGGACGCCGGTGGAGCTGGCTGGCTGTGGGAGCGGCTGGCGGCGTCGCGGCCGTGAGCGCCCTGCTCTTCCAGACGTGGTCGACCTACGACGAGGAGGCGTTCCGCAACCCCCGCTTCGAGGGATCGCTGGAGCGGGCGCCGGAGATCCTGCGCACCGTCGAGAAGCACGTCGAGGGCTTCGACGACATCAGGGGCCGGATCGGCATCCTGAGCCAGCAGGTCGCCAACCTCTACCGAGCCACGGTGGTGAGCCCCCAGGCCGGCGATGAGGTCCTGCTGCTCCACGTGAGCGACATCCACCTGAGCCCCCTCGGCGTCGAGGTGGTGCGCCAACTCGCTTCCCAGTTCGGCGTCGACGCCGTCGTCGACACCGGCGACCTGACCTCGTCAGGGTTCCCCCTGGAGGGCCGCATCGGCGACCTCATCGCCGGCATCCCGGTCCCGTACTACCTCGCTCCGGGGAACCACGACTCCCCCGAGGTCCGGACGGCGCTGGCAGCCGTGCCGAACGTGACCGTCCTCGACAGCTCGGTGGTCGACATCGGCGGGCTGCGGGTGCTGGGGCTGGCCGACCCCACCTTCACCGCCGACAACCGCATCGGTACTGCCGAGGCGGCGGCCGAGAAGCGGCGCCAGGCGGCGGCCGTGGGGCGCCTGGCCGCCGCCCGTCGCCCCGACGTGCTGGCCGTGCACGACCCCGCCCTGGCCGAGGACGCGGCCGGCGAGGTGCCGTTGGTGGTGGCCGGGCACCGCCACCAGCGCGGCAGCGAGGAGCGGGAGGGCACCCGCTTCCTCACCGTGGGCTCCACCGGCGCCACCGGCCTCGGGTCGTTCACCGTGGCCACCCAGCTCGAGTACGAGGCGGAGGTCCTTCACTTCTCGGGCGGGCGCCTCGTCGCCGTCCACTACGTCTCCCTGGGCGGGATCGGCGGCAGCTTCCAGATCGACCGGGTGGTCATCGAGCCTCCCTCGACCCCCGATCGCGCTCCCGTGACGCCGGAGCCGGACGCGGACGCCGACGAGCAGCCGGGCCCGACCGAAGGCACGGGCGACGGCCGAGGGTAGAGCCGGCCAGGACGGGCGCACTCGAGCGCCGAGAGCTAGTGTTCCCGGCGATCGCCGCTGACGGTGTCAGCCAGGGGCGAGAGGAGCTGCCGTTGATCACGTGCGCCTCGACTGGACAGCACGCTGATCCTCCCCGCTCCGCCTCGCTCGCGCTGGGAGCGCGGCCGTGATCGAGGCCGCCGGCCGCTGGCTCGACGACCGGCTCGGCGTCTCCCGCTTCGCCCGCACGTCGCTCAAGAAGATCTACCCCGACCACTGGTCGTTCCTGCTCGGGGAGTTCGCCCTGTACTCGTTCGTGATCATCGTCATGACCGGCGTCTTCCTGACCTTCTTCTTCGACGCCAGCACCGAGGAGGTGGTTTACGAGGGCAGCTACGCGCCCCTGCGCGGCGAGCTGATGAGCGCCGCGTTCCGCTCGACGCTGGAGCTCAGCTTCGAGGTCAGAGCCGGGCTGGTCATGCGCCAGATCCACCACTGGGCCGCCCTGGTGTTCCTCGCCTCGGTCATCGCCCACCTCTGCCGGGTCTTCTTCACCGGCGCCTTCCGCCGTCCCCGGGAGCTGAACTGGATGGTGGGCGTCACCCTCCTGTTGCTGGCGGTGGTCAACGGCTTCACCGGCTACTCCCTGCCCGACGACCTGCTGTCGGGCACGGGGCTGCGCATCTTCTACTCGATCTTCCTCGCCGTTCCGGTGATCGGGACGTGGCTGGCATTCCTGTTCTTCGGCGGCGAGTTCCCCGCCCACGACATCATCGGGCGCCTGTTCGTCATCCACGTGCTGCTGATCCCGGCGGCCATCGTGGGCTTGATCGGGGCCCACATGGGGATCATGTGGCGCCAGAAGCACACCCACTACCGAGGGCCGGGCCGCACCGAGCGCAACGTGTCCGGCACCCGCTTCTGGCCGACCTACGTGGTCAAGACCTCGGGGGTGTTCGTCCTCGTCGCCGCGGTGCTGACGGCGCTGGGCGGGCTGGTCCAGATCAACCCGGTCTGGCTCTACGGGCCGTTCCACCCCGCCGACGTCACCACCGCCGCCCAGCCCGACTGGTACATCGGGTGGCTGGAAGGCGCTCTCCGGTTGTTCCCTCCATGGGACTTCACCCTCTTCGGCTACACGGTCTCGGAGGTGCTGATCCCGGGCATCCTGCTGCCGGGGATCACCTTCGGCCTGCTCTACGCCTGGCCCTTCCTGGAGCGCCGGCTGACCGGTGAGCGCGACGAGCACCACCTGCTCGACCGCCCCCGCGACCGACCGGTGCGCACGGCCATCGGTGTGGGTGTGCTGACGTTCTACGGCGTGCTGCTGCTCGCCGGGGGCGACGACATCATCGCCGAGAAGCTCGACCTGCCGATCGTGCCCGTGGTGTGGGCCTTCCGCATCATGCTGTTCGTCCTGCCCCTGCTGGCCGCCGCCTTCGCATGGAAGCTGTGCCGCGACCTGGCCGCCGACGACCCCCTGCCCGGGGCCGGCACCGAGGAGGGGGCGTCGACGGAGCCGACGGAGCCGACGGAGCCGACCTCGGAGACTGACGGGAGCACGCCGACGGAGCCGACGGAGCCGACGGCGGAGACGGACGGGCGGGGGGAGCCGGCGGAGGCAGAACCGGCGGAGGCGCCGGCCTGACCGTCGGCCTCCTCACGTCCGGACGAGATCCGGCCCGCCCGGCGTCGAACGCTCCATCGCAGCCAGCCAGGCAGCGAAGAGCACGAGTGCGGCCACCAGCGCGGCCACCCCACCGAAGCCCCACATGACGACGCCGGCGATCTGCTGGTCCTGCAGCGCCGCCTCGGGGTCACCGGCGTAGGCGGGGTACCAGGGCCGCCCGGCCACCGTCATCAGCGCCCCGAGGGCCGTGGCCGGCAGGCCACCGACGAACACCGCCACCACGGCCGCCCCACCTACGGGGCGGTGACGGGCCGCCGCCACCGCCCACCAGAAGACCACGGCGGTCAGCAGGAAGCTGGCGTGCTCCAGGAGATGGAGGGGCTCTGAAGCGAGGGAGGCCTGGTAGAGGGCGGGAACGTGCCAGGCCCACAGCACGCCCACCTGGAGGACGAGGGCGGCGGCGGTCCACCGGCCCCACCCGGCGCCGGCGCAGCTGGTGGCGGCCCGACGCCACCACGGGAGGAGCCGGCGCCGCCACCCGGCCGGAAGGGCCCACAGCAGGGTGGGCAGGGGGGCGCCGAGGGCGAGCAGGGGGGCGGCCACCCCCACCAGCAGCACATGCTGCACCATGTGGGCGCTGAGGCGGCTACCGGCGAGGGCGTCGATGGGCGAGAGCACGGCCACGCCCACCAGGCCCAGGCCCATCAGCTCGGCCAGCGCCTGGCCCGGGCGCACCAGCCGCCCCCGCCCGGCGGCCGACCACATCCGCTGCAGGCCCAGCAGGTAGGCGCCGCCGGCCCCGGCGACCATGGCCAGGTCGACCAGGTCAGGCACAGGGGTCGAGGAAGAGCACGTAGCTGCCCTCCCACAGGATGAGCAGCACCGAGAACCCGCCCATCATGAGGCCGAACAGCCCGAGGAACAGGTGGCGCCCACCCCGGGTGCCGGCGGCGTCGGGGTCCCGAGACCCGCGCACGAGCGCCAGGCACCACCACATGCCGAGAAGGGTCACGCCCGTGGTGGCGGCGGTGAGGAGGTGGAGCACCACCTCCACCTCCGGTCGCTCGCAGGTGAGCTCGACCAGGCTGGACAGGGTCACGATGTGGACGGTCCAGGCCGCGATCCCCACCAGGACACCGAACCACGCCCTGATCCCCGCCTGGCCCGTCTCGGTTCCGGCCTCGGACCCGGCCTCGACGACTGGGGAGCTCATGGGATGTGGAGCGAGACGTAGAGGGAGGAGAACACGAAGATCCACACCACGTCGACGAAGTGCCAGTACAGCCCGAAGATCTCGACGGTGAGGTGGCGGGAGGCGGAGAACTTCCCCTGCCACGCCTTGATCTGCACGATGAGGTTCATGAGCAGGCCCACGAACACGTGGAGGCCGTGCAGGCCGGTGATGGCGTAGTAGAGCGACGCGTAGGCGTTGTCGCGCACGCCGAAGTGGAGCTCCTCGTACTCGAAGGCGAGGTTGACCATGAAGCTGGCCCCGAGCAGGAAGCTGAGGAGCAGGCCGATCCGCAGCCGCCGCTGGTTCCCCTTGCGGATGCCGGACTCCGCCCAGAAGATCGGCACGCTGCTCCCGAGCAGCACCACGGTGAACAGCGAGATGCGGGCCAGCTCGGGAGGCTCGATGTGGTCGAGAGGCCAGGTCGGCGAGATGGCCCGCACGAAGAAGTACGAGCCCAGCAGTCCGGCGAAGATCATGGCCTCTGTCATGATCAGCACGACCATCCCCCACCAGCCGAGGGGGTAGGTCCGCCGGCGGCTGTGGGCGGGGGCGACGGCGACGGCGGTGGTCACGGCTCGATCGGGAAGCGGTTCATACGAGATCGGCCTCCGTGCGCCACGCCCACCACAACAGCCCGAGCGTGGCCACGGCCACGCCGGCGACGCCCACGACCAGCGCCTCGACCAGCAGTCCGGTGAAGAACACCGCCAGGCCCAGCGCCAGCAGGAACGGCAGGTAGGTCTCCCGGGGGATCGCCATGGTCTCCTCGGCGGCGGCGTCGAGCCCGGTGGTGATGGGCGTGGCCCGGTCGAGCGCCCCGGGCGTCCCCAGGCTGCGGGTGGCCTCCTCGTCGCCCGAGGACGCCTCGGGGAGGGGCTCCTGGTCCCAGAGCGGGTGGCGGCTGTTCACCACGGGGATGGCCCGGAAGTTGTAGTGGGGCGTGGGCGAGGCCACCGCCCACTCCAGCGAGTCGGCGTCCCAGGGGTTGTCGCCCGCCGGCGCTCCCCGGGTCCGGCTCTGGACCCAGGCCACCAGGGTGAGCAGCGTGCCCAGGGCGAAGAGGAACGAGCCGACCGTCACCACCACGTTCAGCGTCTCCCACCCCAGCCCCCGGGCGTAGGTGTAGACCCGGCGGGGCATGCCGAACAGGCCGAGGACGTGCATGGGGAAGAAGGCCAGGTTGAAGCCCACGAACATCATCCAGAAGCTGAGCTTGCCCATCCGCTCGCTCAGCATCCGCCCCGTCATCTTGGGCAGCCAGAAGTAGAGGGCGCCGAAGATCGGGAACACCACGGCGCCGTTCAGCACGTAGTGGAAGTGGGCCACCACGAAGTAGCTGTCGTGCGCCTGCCAGTCGAATGGCATGATCGAGACCATCACCCCGGTCAGCCCGCCCAGCAGGAAGATCAACAGGAACCCGAACGAGAACAGCATCGGCGTGGTCCACCGCACCCGGCCCTGCCACATGGTGGCGATCCACACGAAGAACAGCACTCCGCTGGGGATGGCGATAACCAGGCTGGCGGCGGAGAAGAACGACATGGCCAGCGCCGGCAGTCCGGTGGCGAACATGTGGTGGACCCACACGCCGAAGCTGATGAAGGCGATGGCCACCAGCGAGCCCGCCGCCCACACGTAGCCCGAGAGCGCCCGCCGGGAGAACACCGGGATCATCATCGAGATCATCCCCACCGCGGGCACGAACAGGATGTAGACCTCGGGGTGGCCCCAGAACCAGAACAGGTGCTGGTACAGCAGCGAACTCCCGCCCCGGGCGGTGTCGAAGAAGGCGGTGCCGAAGAGACGGTCGGACTCCAACAGGGCGGCGGCCAAGGTGACGGCGGGCACGGCGAAGATGACCATGAAGGCCATGGCCAGGATCGACCACACGAAGATCGGCAAACGGTTGATCGACATGCCGGGGGCCCGCAACTTGAACGTGGTGACGATGAAGTTGATGGCGCCGACCGTGGTGGAGATGCCCACGAAGATCACGCCGAGCCCCCAGAAGTCGAGGTTGAGCCCCGGGGAGTTGACCTTGTCGGTGAGCGGGAGGTAGGCGAACCAGCCGCCGTCGGGAGGGGCGCCGACCAGATAGCTGGTGTACATGAAGATCCCGGCCAGCACGAACACCCAGTAGCTGAAGGCGTTGAGCCGGGGGAACGCCATGTCCCGGGTGCCGAGCTGCAGGGGCAGCAGGTAGTTCCCGAAGCCGGCCAGCACGGGGGTGTTGAACAGGAAGATCATCGTCGTGCCGTGCATGGTGAACAACTGGTTGTAGGCCTCGGGCCCCACCACCTCGGCGTCGGGGACCGTGAGCTGGGCCCGGATGAACAGCGCCTGGAGTCCGGCGATGAAGAAGAAGATGAAGGCGGTGTAGATGTAGCGCATGCCGATGCGCTTGTGGTCGACGGTGGCGAAGAAGCCGGGGATCCCTGGTGCGTCCTCCCAGACCTCGTGCAGCTCGTGCTCGACCTCTTCCTCTTCGACGGGGCGCTCTTCGACGATGGCCACGGGCTACCTCCGGCTCTCCAGATAGTCGATCAGGGCCTCGAGCTCGTCGGGCTCGAGCGAGATGGGGGGCATGAGGTTGCCGGGCTTGAACGCCTGGGCGTCGGCGATCCAGACACCGAGGTTGTCCCGGTTGTTCTCGACGGTGACCGCCCCCAGGGTGCGCCGGCTGCCGAAGTCGCTGAGGTCGGGGCCGGACTCGCCGACGGCGGAGGTGCCGCGCACGGCGTGGCAGCCGGCGCACGACGAGCTCTCGAAGATCCTCTCGCCGTCGGCCGCCGGGCCCGGAGGCGGCTCAGGAGGCGGCGCCTGGTGGCGCTCGACCCAGTCGTCGAACACCTGGGGGGGGTCGGCGATGATGAGGAACGCCATCCGGGCGTGCTGGAGGCCGCAGTACTCGGCGCACTGGCCTCGGTACTCACCGGGCTCGTTGGCGGTCACGCGCAACACGTTGCGCTGGCCGGGCACCATGTCGGCCTTACCAGCCAGCTCTGGCACCCAGAAGCTGTGGATGACGTCGGCGGTGGTGAGCTCGACCTCCACCGGCCGGCCGACGGGCACGTGAACCTCGTTGGCGGTGACGATGTCGGCCTCGGGATAGCGGACCTCCCACCACCACTTGAAGCCCTCCACCTCGATGCGCAGCGGGTTGTCTTCGGCGCGGGTGAGCTCGGCGGTCGACGACACCGTGACCACGGCCAACACCACGAGGATGATGGTGGGCACAGCGATGCCGCCGACCCAGATGAAGGTGTGCTCGCCCAGCGGCAGACGCCGGTCCTGCCCCTCGGCCCGTCGCCGGGAAGCCATCAAGATCAGGACGGCCACCGCCACGTACACGGCGGCGGCCAAGGCCAGCATCAGCCACCACACGTCGGCGATGCGCGCCGCCGCCGGCCCCTTGGGATCGAGGGCGGAAGGTGAGCTCCCGCCACAGGCGGCGAGGACCACGGCGGCGACCACGGCCACGGCGCCGCGCCCGACCCGCCGGGTCGGTGGCCTCACCGCCGGTCCCACCACGCCGGCCCCACCGGCTCGGAGAAGTCGCCCTCGGCGACGACGAAGCCCTCGTCGTCGATGCGCAGCGGCAGCTGGGGCAGCGGCCGGGCAGCCGGCCCGAAGACGGGCCGCGCGCCCTCGAGGACATCGAAGGCCGACTGGTGGCAGGGGCAGAGGAGCTGGTGGATGTCGGCCTGGTAGAGCCCCACCGGGCAGCCGGCGTGCGTGCAGACCTTGGAGAAGGCGATCAGACCCTCGGATGCCCAGCCCTCCCCTCCGGCGACGGGCTCGATCAGCCCCGGCCTCACCCGGATCAGCACCGCCTGGCCGTCGGGCGAGCCGACGTCGCCCTCGGGGAAGACCGTCACCAATCCGTCGAGGGCGGTGTCGGCGGCCCGGACCGGCTGGCCCTCCCCGTCGACCAGGCGCCGCCCCCTCCCCCACGACGTGCGCTCGAGCGTGTCAGCCGGATGGGGACCGAGGGAGCGGATGGGGAACAGGGCGGCGAGGCCCAGCGCCCCCACCGCCGCCGCCAGCGTGCGCACCAGCAGGGGCCGGCGGCCGATCACCTCCTCCGCCTCCAAGGTGTCCTGGAACTGCCGGCGCTCCTCGTGGGAGGTGGGGAGGACCTCACGATCCTCGAACTCCTCCTGATGGGGCAGCACCCGGCGGGCCCACGTGACCAGGCCGAAGCCCAGGCCGCCGAGAGCCAGGGTCAGCAGCACGCCTTCGAGCTGGGGGTGGCCTCCTCGCCGGTACACCACGGCCAGGGCCAGGGCGGCCACCACGCACACCGCGAAGGCGGCGACGACGACCCGCTCGGCCGGACGGCCGGTCCGACCGCCGTCGTCGCTCACGTCGGTTTCCCGATCCACAGGGCCAGCAGGACCAGCGCCCCCAAGCCGAACACCCAGGCGACCAGCCCCTCGATCAGCGGGCCGAGGTGCCACAGCGGCTCTCCCCCCCGGTCCTGCGGGCTGGCGAGGTAGTCGACGTAGGCGACGACGTCGTTCAGCTCCTCGTCGCTGAGGGCGGCCTCCCCGAAGGCCGGCATGGTGCCGGGGCCGGCCCGGACGGCCGTCGCCGTCTCCGTCGGCGTGGCGTGGTAGACGGAGGGCGCGTCCTGGCGCAACAGGGCGCCGCCCGCTCCGGCCGTGGTGTGGCAGGAGGCGCACTGTGCCCGGTAGAGCTTGCCGCCGAGGGCCACGTCGGCGTGCTCCGGCGACACGTGGGGGACGTCGGGGCCACCGGAGCCGAACCGGTCGACGTGCTCGACCAGGGCTTCGATCAGCTCGGGAGAGTAGGCCGGGTCCCGCCTCCTCACCTTGGTGTCCGGGGTCTCGATGGGCATGCGCCCGGTGCTGAGGTAGTAGTGCGTGGACGCGTCGCCCACGCCGGCCAGGGCCGGGCCCCGGGGGGTTCCCTCGCCCTCGTCGCCGTGGCAGCTGGCGCAGTCGGCCAGGTAGGTCAGCTCGGCCTCGCGCTCGATGCCAGCGCCGGGAGCCGGCTGGGCCACCGCTGGGCGGGGAGCGGCGGAGAACGACATGGCCAGGGCCACGACCACCGGAGCCAGCAGCAGCGCCACGGGCGCGCGCCGGGACGGGCGGCTGGGAGGGAACGGCCGCTTCTTGACGCTGTCGGTGACCATAGGCCACGACCGGAGCGTCGCCTGCTCCATCGGGGCCGACAGTAACGCGCCACGACCCGGGGCAACAGGGGCAAATGTCCCCCGGCCCTCGGCGTCCGCCGCATTCATCGATCGCCGGACGGGAAATGATGCACCGCATCGATACGACGAGGAGGTGGCCGAGATGGCGAAGGACGAGCACGGCACGGACGCCGGCGCGGAGTCCGAGGGTCAGCAGGAGGAGGGCATCAACGACCCGCTGACCCGGACCGACAGCGATCCGCCCAAGGCGTCCTGGCAGACGAGCCCGAGCGAGGAAGGTGACGCCGCCTCGGAGCAGTGAGCTCCGAGGCGTCGGCGTCGACACCGCCGCCGCGCTGTTGGTCGCCGCCGGCGACAACCCCGACCGGCTGCGGTCGGAAGCCGCGTGGGCGCACCTCTGCGGTGTCGCCCCCATCCCGGCCTCGTCCGGCAAGGTCACCCGCTGGCGGCTCAACCGAGGCGGCGACCGCCAGGCCAACTCGGCCCTGTGGGTCATCGTCATCACCCGCATGGCATCCGACCCACGCACCCGCGCCTACGTCGCCCGCCGTCTCGAAGAAGGCAAGCCCAAGGCCGACGTCATCCGCATCCTCAGCGCTACGTCGCACGCGAGGTCTACCGCCACCTACCTCGCGACTGAATCGCTGCGCGATCAGCGACGACGACCTGGCTCGATAATCGGCTGACACCCCAAGGGTTGTCCTGAGAAC
>JADDRA010000102.1 GCA_016781105.1 Actinomycetota bacterium
ACCATCTCAGTCTGCCAGAGGCTCAGCAACGCACGTTCGAGCCGGCGACGCTCCGCCGCCCCGCTCCTGGCTCACCGAGTGTTCCGGGGACCGGTCCTGGAGCCAGAACCAGGGTCAGCCCTTCCCGCTGGCCGCGGCCGCCGCGGCCGTCCCGGTGGGAGCAGCGCTGGCCGGTGCGGCGGCGAAGGCCGAGGCGCTCTGGATCAGCCGCTGGCCGGTGATGCTGGTGGGGGCGGTGGCGACCCGGTGGGAAGGGCCCTCCTCCACCACCCGCCCCTCGTCGAGGACCACGATGCGATCCGTCACCTTGCGTACCACGGCCATGTCGTGGGAGACGAAGATCAGCCCGAGGCCCATCTCCGCCTGGCGCTCCCGCAGCACGACCAGCATCCGGGCCTGCTCGGAGGCGTCGAGCATGCTGGTGGGCTCGTCGGCCACCAACACCTTGGGTCGTACCACCAGCGCCCGGGCCAGGGCGATGCGCTGCAGCTGGCCACCGGAGAGCTCGTGGGAGCGGGCATCGAGGAATGGACCCGCCGAGGGCAGGCCCACAGCCTCGAGGGCGACGCTGACCGCCCCCGCCCGCCCGGCCCGATCACCGGCCTTGGCCAGGTCGAGCGGCTCGCGTACCAACTCGGCCACCGTCATCCGGGGCGACAGGGCGTCCCAGGGGTCCTGCATCACCAGCTGGACGCGCCGCCGGCGCTCCCGCGCCTCGCCCCCCCAGGAGGCAGTCAACGGCGCACCTTCCAGCTCGACCTCGCCGGAGTCGGCGGCCAGATGGCCGGTGAGGATCCGAGCGAGGGTGGACTTGCCGCTTCCCGACGGGCCTATCATGCCGAGCGCCTCGCCCTCCCGCAGCTCCAGCGAGACCTGGCGCAGCGCCTGGGTCACCCGCTTGGCGCTCCCGAACGCCTTGGACACCCCCCTGGCCGCCAGCAGCGTCTTGAGCCCGCCGAAGTGGCACGCCACCAGGCGCTGGCGCGACTCCCTCAGGCCCGGGTGGCGGGCGCAGACGTCCTCGGCCTGGGTGCAGCGGGGGACGAACGGGCAGCCGCCGGGGACGGCGCGGGGATCGGGTGGACGGCCCCGGATGGGCCGCAGCTCCTTGGTCGTGGTCATCACGGGGTAGGCGTTGACCAGGGCCCAGGAGTAGGGATGGGCGGGAGTGGCGATGACCCGCTGCGTGTCACCCACCTCCATGGCCTCGCCGGCATAGAGGACCATGGTCCGCTGGGCCAGGGAGGTGACGTCGGGCAGGTCGTGGGAGATGACCACGAGGGCGAAGCCCCGGGTCCGGGCCAGGGCGCCCACCCGCTCCACCACCGCATCGCGGGTGGCCGAGTCGAGCCCGGCGGTGGGCTCGTCGAGCACGACGAGGTCGGGGGCCAGGGCCAGGGCCATGGCCAGGGTGGCCCGCCGGCGCTCCCCGCCCGAGAGCTGGTGGGGGTAGCGCTCGAGCAGCGCCGGGTCGAGCAGGGCCTCCTCGGCCAGCGCCTCGGCCCGGGCCCGGGCCGGCCCCTTGGCCATGCCCAGGCGCTCCCGCAGGGGCTCGGCCACCTGGGAGCCGACGGTGGCCACCGGGTTGAACGGCGAGCCCTGCAGGGCCAGGGCCACCCTCGCCCAGCGCAGGCTCCGCAGCACCTGGGGTGGCGCGCCCACCACCTCCTGGCCGTCGATCCGCACGCGGCCCGACGCCTGGGGAGGCTGAATCAGGCCGGCCAGGCACAAGGCCAGGGTGGACTTGCCCGAACCGCTCTCGCCCACCACGGCCAGCGAGTCGCCTCGATCCAACGAGAAGCTCACCCCACGCAGGGCGGCGACGTCGCCGTCGAAGCAGACCCGCAGGTCGTCGACCTCGAGCAGGGGGCTCATCCGGTGCGCCGCCAGCGGGGGTTGAAGACGGGCTCCAGGCCGACGCCGAGAACCATGAACCCGAGGACGCCGAGAGTGATGGCGAGTCCGGCGGGCAGGAGCCACCACAGCCAGTACGAGGTGAAGAACAGGCCCGGGAACACCAGGGCCCGGTTCACCATCAGGCCCCAGCTCACGGCGGTGGGGTCGGAAAGGCCGAGGAAGGCCAGCGAGGCCTCCAGCAACAAGGCGTGAGCGATCCCGACCACGAACAACAGGACGACCAGGGGTCCCACGGCGGGGACGAGGTGTCGGGCCACCACATAGCCCAGACCTCCGCCGAAGCCCCGGGCCGCCTGGACGAAGCCTCGCTGGCGTAGGGAGAGGGCCTGGCTGCGGACCTCACGGGCGTACATGGGCCAGCGGATGAGGCCGATGATGAGGACCAGGTTGACCTGGCTGGGCCCGGCCAGGGCGGCGACCAGGACGAGCAGGGGGAGCTGGGGGATGGCCAGGAAGACGTCGACGACACGCATGGCCACGTGGTCGACGGCGCCCCCCAGCAGGCCCGACCCCAGACCCACGGCCACGCCCACGACCGTCGCCAGCACCGACGCCCCCAGCGCCATGGTGAGGGCCGGCCGGGCGCCCCACACGATCTGGGAGAAGACGTCCTGGCCGATGTCGTTGGTGCCGAGCAGGTGCTCCGCCGAGGGGGACTCGAAGGCGGGCCCGGCCAGCTCCCGGGGGTCGTAGGGGGCGATGGCCGGCGCGAACAGGGCGACGAGTGCCAAGAGCAGGGCCAGAAGGGCGCCGGAGGCGACCACGGGACGCCCCAGGGCCGCCCTCACGCCGCCGTCCTCGGGTCGAGTCGGGCGTAAAGCAGGTCGGCCAGGAGGTTGGCGCTGACCACGATCAGGGTGAGGAGCAGGAAGCAGCCCTGCAGCACCGGATAGTCCCGGAAGGAGATGGCGTCGAACATCAACCGGCCCATCCCCTGGTAGGCGAAGACGGTCTCGACCAGCACGCTGGCCGTCACCAGGCCCTCCAAGCGCATGGCCGACCACGTCACCACCACCAGCAGCGAGTTGCGCCCGGCATAGCGGTACTTGAGGCGCCTTTCCCGCAGCCCCTTGGCCCGACCGAGCTGCAGGTAGTCGGCGCCCAGCTCGCCCACCAAGCTGGAGCGCATGATCAGGTAGTAGGCCGATGCCGTGCCCGCGGCCACCACGACGGCGGGCAGGACCAGGTGGTGGGCGATGTCCAACCCGGCCGACAGCGGATCGTCCAAGCCCCTGAAGGGGGTGTTGGTGCCGCCCAGCGGGACCCAGCCCAGCTCGACGGAGAAGACGAGCAGGGCGAGGGAGGCCACGAAGAACACGGGAAGGTTGTGCAGGGCGAGGAAGAAGGTGAGCAGGCCCTGGTCGAGCCTCTGGCCCCGGCGCCAGGCGGAGTGCACGCCGAGGGCCAGCCCCACGGCCGCGGCCAGCGCCATCGACGAGGTGAGCAGGAGCAGGGTCCAGGGGAGCCGGTCGGCGATGAGCTCGGAGACCGGCTGGTTGTAGCGGATCGACACGCCGAGGTCTCCCTGAACCAGGCCGCCCAGGTAGGCCATGTACTGCTCGACCAGGGGCCGGTCGAGGTCGTAGTAGCGCTCCAGCTCGGCTCGCAGCTCGGCGCTCTGCACGTAGCTTGGTGACTCGGCGTCGATGAGGGCGGAGATGGGGTCGCTGGGCATGGCCCGAGGAAGGAAGAAGTTCAGCGTGAGCAGGGCGAAGACGGTGACGGCGTAGGACGCCAGGAGCCTGGGCGGCGACCGGCGCGCCGCCCCCGGTCCGGGCGCGGTCTCGCCGGCGCACAGCAGCTCCCCTTCGAGGCCCCCCGGCGGGCGCGGGCTCGACGGGTCGGGGACGGTTCTGCCATCCGCTCCGGACGGCGACGGCCGGGCCAGGGTGGTCGACTGCCTCACCCTCTCCGTGTGCTCACACCCAGGGAGGGCGAGGCGGGCCCGCCCGCCCTCGGATCGTCTCCTGGTCGATCACCGGCTCCTCCCCCATCAGTTCCTCGCACATCTAGCTTCCCTCGGCCATCGGGCGGATGTCGAGGCCGGTCCGGCGCCCGGTGACGAAGCCGTGCTTGTTGTCGATCGCGGGCACCGTGCTGCCCACCCCGCCCTCGGTGTAGTACCAGGCGTCGAAGGTCCTGGGATCGACGATGGCGAAGCTGGCGGGGTAGACGAGGGGCAGGAGCGGGAGGTCGTCGGCGATGAGCCGTTGGATCTCGGCCGTGGTCTCCATCCGCTCCGCTCGGTCGACCTGGGTGTTCTGCAGGTCGCAGAGCCGGTCGACCTCGGGGTTGACGTAGCCCTGGGCGTGTTGGGTCGTCTCGGTCTTGGACGAGTACACCTGCAGCAGGTAGTCGGGACCGTGGTCGGTGTTCATCCCGCCGAAGCCGATAATCGACATCTCCGAGTCGCGGGCGATCACCCGCTGGTTGAACGTCGGGGTGTCGAGAGCCTGGGTGGTCAGCTCCACGCCGATGGCCCCGAGGGCGCTGACCACCAGCTCTGTGACCGGCGAGACCGGGCTGGTCGCGAGCAGGGTGAAGCGCAGGGGCTGGCCGTCGGGGCCCTGGCGCACACCGTCCCCCTCGGTCCGGAGGTAGCCGGCACCGTCGAGCATGGCCTCGGCCGCCGCCGGATCGAAGTCGTACTGCTCCACGTCCACGTGGAAGGGGTTGGCTCCGGGTATCCACCCGGGGTTGCCGGGCTCGGCGTTGCCTCCGTGCAGGCGCTCGACGAGGTCCTGTCGGTCGATGGCCAGGGCGCAGGCCCGGCGGAACGCCACGTCGGCCAGGGCGCCACCTCGGGCCAGGTTCCAGAACAGCCCGCTGCCCGAGTTCCCCGGCGGGGCTTCGATCACCTCCAGCTCGGGGTTGGCTCGGAAGGGCTCCAGGACGGCGGGCACGACGCCCGAGGCGGTAGCCGCGTCGAGCTCACCCGCCTGCAGGCCGGTCAGGGCGTCACCCACCGGCCGGTACTCGAGGCGCCGGACGAAGGGCGTTCCCAGGAAGTAGTCGTCGTGCGCCGTGTAGAGATAGGAGCCCTCACCCGGCGAGTAGGACTCGAGGCGGTAGGGGCCGCTGCCCACCAGCACGGCGGGGTCGGTGGCTGCACCGGCGTTGGGGACCGAGGACCAGACGTGCTCGGGGACGATCAGCACCGAGCCCACGCCGCCGAACTCGAAGAACGGCGCCAAGGTCGTGGCCAGGCGGAACTCCACGGTGCGCTCGTCGAGGGCGACGACCTCCTCGATCTCGGGCAGCGGCTGGATGATGACCTGAGGGGAGATGGTCTGGGACCGGAAGTAGTCGAAGGTGAAGGCCACGTCCCGGGCGGTCAGGGCCTCGCCGTCGTGCCAGCGCAGGTCGGGGCGGAGGGTGAAGGTGTGGATCCGGGCGTCGTCGGAGGTCTCGAACCGCTCGGCCAGCCAGGGCAGGAGCTCCCCGCTGGCGTCCTTCCACACGAGGGTGTCGTAGATCATGGTGGCCATGACGTAGCCGCCCCCCCGCCGGTAGGCGAAGGGTGAGGGGAAGCCGACGTCACCTCCTGCGAGGCGCAGGGTGGGCCGGGGGAGCGGTGCGGCGTTCCCGCTCTCGGCGTCATGGCTCGGCGTGGTGGCCTCGTCGTCGCCACCGCTGCAGGCGCCCAGGGTGAGAAGCCCGGCGCTCCCCAGGCCACCGAGCAGGAACGTCCGCCTCCTCATCGTTGCCTCCTCCTGCGGTGCTAGATGCCGGGGGAGCCTGTCACCTCAAGTAGGCTTCAGGTCAAGGAGGGCGTCCTGGAGCACCAGCAACCCGAGTTGCTCGCCATCGGCGAGGTCGCCCGACGGACCGGCCTGGCCCACTCCGCCCTGCGCTACTACGAGGCCGAGGGCCTGCTCGAGGCCGCCGAGCGCGTGGGCGGCCAGCGGCGGTACGCGCCTCGAGTGCTGCGCCGCCTGGAGGTGATCGACCTGGCCAAGCGGGCGGGCTTCAGCCTGGCCGAGGTCCGCGAGCTGCTCGACGCCTCCGAGGAGGGCGTGCCCGCGTCGCAGCGCTGGCAGGAGCTGGCCGAGCGCAAGCTGCCCGAGGTCGAGGCGCTCATCCACCGTGCCCGGGCCATGCGGCGGCTGCTGCGCTCGGGCCTGAGCTGCGCCTGCCTGCGGCTCGATCGCAATATCCTCTTCGCCGGTTCCGACCGGTGCTGGTCGCGCCCGTCCCCCTTCGCCTCTGGGAGGGGACCGGGCCTGGTCCAGGCCGGCCTGCTGTTCGACACCCTGGTCTGGAAGGACGCCAGCGGTCGCTTCCTGCCCTGGCTGGCCGCCAGCTGGCAGCGCTCCCGCGACGGCAGGCGCTGGACCTTCCGGCTGCGGCCCGGTGTCCGCTGGCACGACGGTCGGCCCCTGACGGCGCAAGACGTGGCCTTCACCTTCGAATACCTGCGACATGGCCCCGGGAGCACCCGCGACGCCATCCCGAGGCAGGGCCTCGAGGTGGTCGCCAGCGTGGAGGCACCCTCGGCGGACACCGTTGTCGTGCGGCTGACGTCGCCGTCGGTGTCGTTCGAGGAGTGGGTGGCGGGTCGGGTCTTGGTCCTGCCCGAGCACGTCTGGTCCCAAATCGACGATCCCTTCCTCGCCGCCGGGCCGGGCACGGTGATGGGCTCGGGCCCCTACCGACTGGTGTCCTACGACGAGGGCAGCGGCAGCTGTGCCTACGACGCCAACCCCGACTACTTCCTCGGGCTGCCCTACGTCCGCCGCCTGGAGCTCCTGGCCCTGCCCGACCCCCTGGCCGCCTTCCACCGGGGTGAGATCGACGCGGTGAACGCCGGGGGCGAGGACGCCGCCTTCAACGCCTCGTTCGGGGCCGTGCGCCATCGCACCTTCGCCACCATGACCGCCCGGGGCGAGTGGACCAGGGCGCTGTACTTCAACCTCTCGGCCGGCTTCCCCCTCGACGACCGGCGCTTTCGCCAGGCCGTGGCCTACGCGATCGATCGGGACGAGCTGGTCCGCCAGGTCCTCTACGGGCGAGGTGAACCGGGCAGCGTCGGCGGGCTGGCGCCCTCACATCCCATGGTCGCGCCCGACCTTCCCCAGTATCGCCGCGACCTGTCCCGGTCGGCGGCGCTGCTCGACGCCCTCGGGCTTCCCCCCTCGACGACCGGGCGTCGGTGGACGGCCACGCTGTACGGCAGCGAGGCCTCGGCTGGCGCCGCCGCCCTCGTGGCGGCCCAGCTGGGTGAGGTGGGGATCGAGCTGGAGGTCGAGGTGCTCCCCCTCGGTGCCGCCGACGCGCTCACCGCTGCCGGTCGCTACCAGATGGCGCTCATCGGCCACGGTGGCCTCGGGGGCGACCCCGACTGGTTGCGCCTCCAGCTCTCGGCCACCAGCCGCGCAGCCGCCCGGATCAGGGTCCACGGGTACCGCAACCCGAGCTTCGAGGACCTGGCCGCTCGTCAGCTCGCCGCCCCCGACGCGGAGGTCCGGCGCCGCCTCGTCCACCCGATGCAGCGGATCGTGGCCGAGGACCTGCCCGTGCTCGGCCTCTACGTCCCCACCCGGGTCATCGCTTTCGACGAGCAGGTCTTCGACGCCTGGTACTTCACCCCCGGCGGGGTCTGGGGCGCGTACCCGGGTGCGCTCAACAAGCACGCCCTGGTCACCGGGCGCACGGTCGGGCTCTGACGCACCTGCCCGTGCTAGTGGGGCTGATCAGGTAGCACCGCGGGCGCGACAATCCGGCGATGCCGCCGACGGCACGGCCGCCCCGTGCCCCGATCCTCGAACTGCTGAAGCTGCTCCCTCAGGCCGGCGGCGCCAGCGTCGCCGGCCTCGTCCTCCTGGCCATCGCCCAGGCGGCGCTGCCCCTCGCCATCATCGCGGCCACGGGCGTCGTGGTCGCCCGGGTGACGGAGGGGCCGCGGCTGGGTGCGGTGGCGGCACCTCTCGCCGTGCTCGCCGCATCGTTGGTGCTCCAGCAGGTGCTCAGCCCCTTGCTGGGGGCGCTCCAGCACCGGGCCACCAGCCGGATGGACGGGGCGCTGCGCACCCGGGCCATGGAGGCGGCGGCCCGGCCTCTGGGCATCGGGCTGCTCGAGGACCAGGCGATCCAGGACCGGCTGGAGGTCGCCGCCGGCAAGCCTTCGATCTTCCGGGCGGCCACGCCCGGCGCCGCCGCCGTGACCGCCGGTCCGGCTACCTCACCGGTCTCGCCGTGCAGCCCCCGGCGGCCAAGGAGACCCGGGTCTTCGGCTTGGCCGGCCGGCTGCTCGACCGCTACGACCAGACCTGGACGGCGGTGACGACGAGCATGCGGCCGTGCGCCATCGCACGCTGCGGCGGGTGGCCGGAGGCTACCTCCTGGTCGCGCCGCTGCACGCCGTGGCCTTCGTGGTCACCGGCTGGGCGGCGGTCGACGGTCGCATCGACCTCGGCCTCCTCGCCGTGGTCCTGCAGGCGTCCCGGGAGCTGATCGACCTGGGCCAGACCGGCAACGAGGAGTACCAGATCGATCTCGGCTCGGGGTCGCTTTCTGCGCTGGCCGAGCTGGAGGCCCGGTCGTCGGCCGTAGCCCACGCGGCGCCCACCGGGTCGTGCTCCGCCGCAGGCATGCCGCAGCGCGCCATCCGCTTCGAAGGCGTCACCTTCGCCTACCCGGGCACCACCACGCCCGTGTTCGACCGGCTCGACCTGGAGGTCCCCGCCCGCTCGTCGTTGGCCGTCGTGGGTGCCAACGGAGCGGGCAAGACCACGCTGGTCAAGCTGCTGGCCCGCCTGTACGAGCCGAGCGCCGGCCGCATCACCGTGGACGGCGTCGACGTGCGCGACCTGGACCTTGGATCCTGGCGGCCCGGCTGTCCGTCGTCTTCCAGGACTTCGTGCGCTACGAGCTCCCCGCTCGCGACAACGTGGGCCTGGGGGGGCGGCTGCGGATGCACGACCAGGACCGCCTCTGGACCGCCGTCGAGCGGTCGGGGAGCCGCCAGCTGATCGAGGCACTGCCGAGGGGATGGGACACCACCCTGTCGCGGGGCTACGTCGACGGCGCCGACCTCTCCGGCGGCGAGTGGCAGCGGGTGGCCCTGGCCCGGGCCATGATGGCGATGGAGGCGGGCTGCGGGCGTGCTCGCCCTCGACGAGCCCACGGCCAACCTCGACGTGCGCGCCGAGGCCGAGCTGTTCGAGCGCGTCCTCGACCAGACGCCCGGCTGCACCACCATCCTCATCTCCCACAGGTTCTCCACCGTGCGCCGGGCCGACCGCATCTGCGTGCTCGACCAGGGCCATCAGGTCGAGCTGGGAACGCATACGAGCTGCTCGCTGCCTGGCCGCTACGCCCGGATGTTCCGCCGCCAGGCCTCCCACTTCGATGGGTGAGGACCACGGCGTGAGAGCCCGTCGGCGTCGCTCGCTGGCGCTGCTGTGGTCGGCCACCCGCCGCAACGACCCCCGGCGGGCGCTCAGCGTGCTCCTCCTCGGCGTGGCCCTCAACGTCGGCGGGCGGCCCCTCGTGGGGCTGTGGCTGAAGCTGGTGGTCGACGACGTGTCGGCCGGTGACCGTCGGGCCGTTGCCGTGGCCGGGATGGCCATGGCCGGGTCCCTCGCCGTTCAGGGGGCGCTGAGCACGACGGTGGGCACCATGCACCGGGACCTCCACGAGTCGAGCGCCCGGGTGCTCATCGGCGACCTCATGCGCCTGTGCACCGGCATTCCGGGCGTCGAGCACCACGAGCGGCCCGAGTACGCCGACCGCCTGAGCCTCCTGCGCAGCCAGGGCCGGCTGCTCAGCGCCTACCTCTCCACCCTCAGCTCGAGCATCGGCTTGACCGTGCGGATCGTGGTGACCGGCACCCGCTGGCATCGGTGCACCCGGGCCTGCTGGCCCTACCCCCGCTGGCCCTGCCCACGGTGTGGGCTGCGGGACGAGCCAGTCGCATCACCGAGGAGGCCAAGGAGGCCACGGCCGAGCGGGTGCGCCGCCAGGACCACCTGTTCAGGATCGCCATCACGCCCGGGCCGGCCAAGGAGAGCCGCATCTTCGATCTGGCCGGGGAGCTGATCGCCCGCCAGCACCGGCTGTGGGACGAGGTCGCCGACGAGACGACGATCGCCCAGCTCC
>JADDRA010000034.1:0-1413 GCA_016781105.1 Actinomycetota bacterium
CCGAGGCCGAGCCTTCCGAGGCTGACGCCTCGGCGCCCGAGCCCCCCGAGCCCTCGGAGTTGGCGGTGCCCGAGCCCCCCGAGCCCGAGGCGGTGGCGCCGGAGCCCTCAGCGCCCGAGCCTGCTGCGGCCACCGCCACGCCGACCGGCAGCGATCCCCCCCAGCCCTGACCGGGCGGCGTCAGGCGATGACCTCGAGGATGCCGTGGGCGTGGAGCAGCTCGGCCAGGCCCTCGACCAGCATCAGGTCGGCGACCTGATCCAGTGGCACCCACGCCGCCTCGGCGGCATCGTCCCCCGCCCGGGGGGTGGCGGGAACCAGGACCTGGACCATGAAGTCGAAGATCACGAAGTGATGGTTGGCACCGACCCGCTCGACCCAGTCGACGAGGCCTTCGCACACACCCTCCAGGCCGGTCTCCTCGGCCAGCTCGCGCACCACCGCCTCGGCCAGGGTCTCCCCCCACTGCACCCTCCCCCCGGGCACCGACCAGCGTCCCGCGGCGGGGCCCCGGCCCCGGCGCACGAGGAGCAGGCGCTCGTCGTAGACGGCGATGGCGCCCACGCAGACCTCGGGCCCCTCGGGCATCACTCCCCCACCTCCCCCACCGTGCCCACCTCGCCCGGTTCAGCCGGGTGGTCGCCGGCCAGGGAGCGGTGCACGACGATGGCCCGGGCGGTGAAGCCGAAGGTCTCGAAGAAGTTCTTGGTGGCGCGGTTGCCCGGCAGCGCCAGGGCGTCGACCCCGCAGCACCCCTGGGTGGTGCACCACGCCACCAGCCCGTCGATCATGGCCTCGCCCACCCCGACCTGGCGCGCCTCGGGCTCGACGTAGAGGTCGCTGACCACGCCCAGCACCTCCCCGGTGCGCAAGCACTCGGTGCGGGCCACCCCGTAGCCCACGACCACGCCGTCGATCGTGCCCGCCAGCACCAGCTGCTCGGGGTCGGCCAGCGCCTCGGCCAACGAGGGGCCGGCCGGTCGGGGGCGGCTTTCCCGGGCCGCCCACACCGCACCACCGCGCTCCTCGGCCTGCTCGGCCACGGCCTCGTCGGCCAGTGCCGCCAGCCGGGCGAGGTCGTCGGGACCCGCCAGCCGGGCCGACTCACCCGGGGCCGCCGGCAACTAGGTGGCCTTGATCTGGGCCACCCTGTTCAAGATGGTCTTGCGACCGCGGTGGGCGTCCTCGTAGGCCCGCACGGCCTCGAGCTCCTCGGGCGACAGGCCCGAGAGCCGGGGCACGACCTGGGAGGCCGACAGGGAGTCGTAGTCGGGGATGGCCAACGCCCCCGCGGCGGCCTCGGGGGTGGGTGCCGCCACGGCCACCGATTCGACCACGGTCAAGGGTACGGGGGAGGGGGCCGCGGGGGGCTCGGGCACCGGCGGGACCACGGTGGGGCTCGAGGCCGGAGGG
>JADDRA010000034.1:1547-13910 GCA_016781105.1 Actinomycetota bacterium
GCCCAGCTGCTGGAGCGTGGCCCGGGCCTGGGAGAGAGCTCGCTCGACCACCTTCTCGGCCTGGGCCCGCCCCTGGGACACCGCCAGCTGGCCCACCATGCGGGCCAGGCCCACCTGGGGATCGATCTGTTGGCGACCCCTCTCCACCAGGGTGGGCACCAGGTCGCGAGCGGCGACGGCCAGTCCCACCGGGGCGTACACCAACAGGTCGACGGCCTGATCGAGTGGGCTGCGGGTCTCAGTCATCGACCCATTCTTGCCCGCGTGACCGCCCCTCGAAAGACGGCAGCGGCGCGCGTCCCGGTCGGGGTCGATCCGAGCGGAGCTAGACGCAGTCCCGGCACATCAGCAGGGCCTCGTCGGCGAGCTGGCTGGGGTGCTTGACCAGGAAGCAGGACTGGCAGACGAACTCGCCCGGGGCCCGAGGGCGGACCTTGCTCGCCTCGGCCTTGTCCTCGGGCTCGAGGGGCTCGTCGTCGTCGTCCTCCTCGTCGTCGACCACGACCAGGCGGTCCTTGAGGATCGTGTCCAGGTCGGCCTCGACGTCGTCGGGGTCGGGCTCGTCCTCGTCATCCTCGCCACCCTCCTCGTCGTCGGAGGTCGCCGACTTCGCCTTGCCGCCGCCGCCGCCGCCGCCGCCACCCTTGGCTCGGGACGGGACCGACTCCTCGTCGTCGCCCTGCTCGTCGTCGTCCTCCTCGTCGTCGAGGACGTCGTCGGCGTCGGGGAACTCGTCGTCGACGAAGCCCTCGTCGTCGACCAGCTCCTCGGCGTCGTCGTCGAGGCCCTCGGGCCCCTCGGGCTCGTCGTCGATGTCGTCGCTTGTGAGGTCGTCGGCCATGCGATCCTTCAGGAGAGAGCGAGCAGGCGGTTCAGGCGGGAGAACCGGCGCCGGACTCTATCCATTCCCCGTCGCGATGGCCCCACCGATCGGCGGGAGCCCGGGCACACGGAGCACCCGGGCGGGAGGGTGCCCAGCGAGCCGTTGGGGCCGTCGCCCGGACCCGACCACCGTGAGGAGCCGTAGCTCGTTGCGCCGGTCGAACCATGAGACGTTTGCTACTGAGCTGCGCTGGGCCCCTCGGCCCGGCACCTCCACCAGACCGCACCAGGATGCGACCGGGCCGGAGGAGCGGACCCTTCTTGCCACGGTGGCAGGCCGGGTGTCAAGGAGGTGGCCCGCCGGAAAACGGGGGCCTGACCAGCCTTGACGCGCGTCGAGGCTGGTCAGGACGGGCGCAGAAATCCTTGCCGTTGCTCAGAAATAGCGATCACGAAAGGCAAGGACATCAGCGACGTAGGCCCGGGTGGACGGGAAGATACCGGAGGTCTGCACCGCCCCCAGGCCCTGGTAGTACCCGGCCAGGGCGGTGGCAGCGTCACCACCGGTCCGGTCGAGGAGCCAGCGCAGGTAGCGGGCCGACATGCGGATGTTGTCGTCGGGGTCGTAGGGATCGAGCGGCTCACCGATGAGGACGTCCTCCATCCAGGTGACCGTGTCGGGCATGAGCTGGCCGATCCCGATGGCGCCGGCCGAGGAGACCACGTCGTGCTGCCAGCCCGACTCCAACCAGGTCATGGCCATGAGGAGGTCGAGGGGGACGCCGTAGGTGGCGGCCCAGCGCTCGAAGACCGGGACCAGGGCGAGGCGCTCGGGTGAGGCCTGCAGGCGGGCCGGGAAGCGGGAGACGTCGACCTGCGAGGACGACCCTCCTCCGGTGCCCGCACTGCGCACCGAGCCGCTCACGTCGAGGCGGTCCCCGATGCGGATGTGGTGGATGTCGACGATGCCGTTGGCCTCGGCCAGGTCCCGCACCGACACGCCGTAGGTGCGGGCCAGGCCCGAGAGGGTGTCACCGGCGGCAACGGTGTGGAAGTGTGCCTCGTGAGCCTCGCCCCCGGAAGCCTCGCCCCCGGAAGCCTCGCCCCCGGAAGCCTCGCCCGTGGCGTCGTCGGCCTTGCCGCCGCCGCCGCCGCCGCTGCCACCACCACCATCGCCCTCGTCCCGGGTCCCGTCGGGATCGGGGATGGTGAGCGACTCGCCCGCCACGATCCGGTCGATGTCGTCGATCCCGTTGGCCTCGGCCAGCTCGGACACCGTGACCCCGTGGTCGGCGCCGATCTCCGAGAGGGTCTCGCCCGCGCCCACCACGTGGGCCCGGGTGGACGCCGCTCCGGCCAGGGCGACCGAACCGACGGCGGCCAGGGTCAGCAGGGGATGGCGGCGGGGCGGGCGGCGGTGGCTAGCTCGGGGCTTGGTGGCGCGCACTGATGACCTCCACGTCCGCCCGCGGACGGCCAGTATGGACCAGGGCCTGGTGGCGGGCAAGCTCCGGTGCGGCGCGCCTGGCCGGCGTTCGCCCCGAGTCAGCCCTGGCGCCGGCGACACTCCAGGCGCCGCTCCGCCTCGAGGCGCTCCAGCCCCGGTTCACCGTGGTCGACGAAGCGCATGAGCCCGGCCACCGCCCGGTGCCCGGCCTGCTCGGCGATCAGGTGGTGCATCTGCTGGCACAGCCGCCGGTACGAGGGATGGCCTTGGGGCGCCGTGCGCAGCTCGAGCATGTGCAGGGCCTCCCGGGCGTTGAGCTGCAGCGAGAAGCGCACGCGGTAGGCCAGGGCCACCGCATAGGGGGCCTGGGGGGCGAAGGTGTCGGCCAGCAGGTCGTGGAGCTCGGCCGAGCGCTCCATGGCCTCGGCGAAGCGAGCCTCGCCCCCGGCCTCGACCACCGCTTCGGGCAGGGCGTAGCCGTGGCGGGGTGACAGGGCCTGCCACTCGATCGTCAGCATCCGGTGGCGCTGGAGGTCGCGGAAGGCGCCGTAGTCGGCGCACAGGTCGAAGCGGTAGGAGACCCGCTCGAGGGCCCGGCCCGGCTTGTGACGGCGGTTGCCGCGCTCACCCACGTAGGCCGCCACCAGGGCGGCGCGCTCGGCCTGGCCCAGCTGGCGCACCCGGGCCAGGATGTCCTCCTCCGACAAGTCGAGGTGGGGGTAGAGCATGGCGGCCAGCACCTTGTCCTCGCCGTCGGGATCGAAGTCCACCAGGGTCACGGCCGGTGCCGCCTCGGCGCTGGCGGCCTCGCCGCCCCCGAACAGCTCGGCCGCCACCTCGGCCGTGCGCTCGCGCGTGGTCCGCAGGTAGCTCGCCCACGCCCCGCCCCGCTCCGGGCGGTCGATGCGGGTCAGGAACGAGGGGATGACCTTGCGCAGCTCCACCAGCATGAGCTCGGCGTAGGCCCTGGCCTCGGGCAGGGGATGGGCCCGCATGCGCAGCAGGAGGGCCTCATAGCCCTGCCCGGTGCCGTAGATGCCCACGTTCGACAGCGACGCGGCCGGCAGGACCCCCCGCACCGCGTCGAGGGCCTTGGCCCTGGTCGACTGGCGGTGCACGAAGTCGGAGTCGCCCGCCGCCTTGGGGTAGCGCTGGCGGCACCACTCCTGGACCAGGGGCACCAGCTCGGCGTAGGTGTCGAACAAGCGGTCCAGGTCGCCCACGTAGCGGGTGCCGAGGGGCGACGCCAGCACCTCGGGGTCCCGGTGGTAGCGGTAGCGGCCACCGAGGCGGCGGTCGTAGGCGATGTAGCGGGTGGACTGCTCCAGGTAGGACATGAGCCGGCCCCACTCCAGCACCTTGGTCAACAGGTTCGACGCCTGCTCGCAGGCCAGGTGCACGCCGCCGAGCTGGGCCACCGAGTCGTCGCCGTACTCGAGGAACACCCGATCGTAGAGGCGCTCGGCCCGCTCCAGCCCCACGGTCGCGTCGATCGACAGGTCGCCCTCGATGTCGAGGTCGCCGACGAACTCGTCGAGGAACAGCCGGCGCAGGCTCTTGTGGCTGCGGCTGTAGCGGGCGAAGAGCGCCCCCTTGACCACCTCGGGCAGGTTGACCAGGGCGAAGACGGGCCCCTCCACGTTGGTGACGTAGCGGCGCAGCACGTCGGCGTCCTCGGGCCCGAACTCCTCGGGCACGTAGGTGGCGACGTTGGCGACGGGCACGGCGGCCGATCCTAGGAGGGCACCCGGACCGGTCGGTGGACCCGGGCGACGGCCGAGAAGGGCCTCAGCTCGGCCCTGCGGGTACCTCTCTTCCGCCGGCGGCTGAGCTCCGCAGGGTGGCACCGTGGCGGCGCTCGACCTCGGCGACGAGGCGATGGCGGGCGGCGGCCACGTCGTCGTCGGTGAGGGTGCGGTCGGGCGCCTGGAAGCGCACGGTCCAGGCCAGGCTCCGGCGCCCGGCGCCCACCTGGTCCCCCCGGTAGACGTCGAAGAGGGCCAGTCCGACCACGAGGGGTCCGCCGGCCCGGCGCAGGGTGGCCTCGACCTCGGCGGCCGGCGTGGTCTCGTCGACCTCGAAGGCGAGGTCGATGTCGCTGGAGGGGAACCGGCTCACGGGCCGGTAGGCGTCAGGCCCGCGAGGAGCGGCCAGCAGGCGGGCCAGGTCGAGCTCGAGCCAGGCCACACGCCCGGCGATGCCGTGAGCGGCCAGCACGTCCGGGTCGACCTCGCCCACCACGCCGACGGCCCCCTCGTCCCCGACCAGGGTCGCGCCGCGGGTGGGGTGCAGACCCGGCGCCGCCGTCGCCTCCAGGCGCCAGTCGGCCACGGCCAGGCCCTCGGCCAGCAGGTGCCAGACAGCGACTGCATCGGTGGCGTCGGCGCCGGCGGCCGCGTAGGCCAGGGCCTCCACCTCGTCGGGCAGCTCCTCGTCGGGGGTGGACGAGCGGCGGCGGCGAAAGGTGTGGCCCACCTCGAACAGGGACACCTCGCCCAGCCGGTTGCGCTGGTTGTGGGCGATGGCGCCCAGCAGCCCGGGCAGCAGCGATGTGCGCAGCCTCGACTGCTCGGCGACCAGCGGGTTGGCCACCACCACCGCCTCGGCCGGATCCAGCCCGCAGCGGGACAGGTCGGCCTCGCCCACGAAGGTGGCGCACCAGGCCTCGTCGGCCCCGGCGCCGACCAGGATCTGGCGGGCCGTGCGCCGGTCGCGCTGGCGCGCGGTCAGGCCGCCGGTCAGGGGGCTACGGGGCACGCTGGCGGGGATGCGCCGGTAGCCGTAGAGACGGGCGATCTCCTCCACCAGGTCGATCTCCCCGGTGCTGTCGAGGCGCCACGGGGGCAGGGCCACCTCGAGGACACCCTCACCTGCCGGTGCGGTGGTGAACCCGAGGGGGTCGAGCAGGCCGGCGATCTCCTCCGCCCCCAGGCTGGTGCCCAGCAGCTCCCCCACCCGGGCCACCCGCAGGCACACGGGCCGCCGGTCGGGGACCAAGCCGACCACGTCGACCGGTCCGCCCACTGGTTCCGCCCCCGCCGGGGCCAGCAGCTCGCAGAAGCGGGCCACGGCCCGGTCGATGACCGTCCAGTCGCAGCCCTTCTCGAAGCGGGCCGAGGCCTCGCTGCGCAGCTTGAGGCGCCGGGAGGTGCGAGCTACCGACAGCGGGTCGAACCAGGCCGCCTCCAGCACGACCTCGGTCGTGGCCTCGTCGATCTCCGCGCTGGCTCCTCCCATCACGCCGGCGATGCCCGCGGGCTGGTCCTCGCCGTCGCAGATCAACAGGTCGTCGTCACCCACGGCCCGGCTGACGCCGTCAAGGGTCACCAGCGACTCGCCCGGGCGGGCCCGCCGCACCCGCAGGCCCCGCCCGGGCAGCCGGGCCAGGTCGTAGGGGTGGGTGGGCTGGCCCAGCTCGAGCATCACGTAGTTGGAGGCGTCCACCACGTTGTTGATGGCCCGCATGCCGGCCCGGGCCAGGCGCTGGGCGAGCCACGGCGGCGAGGGCCCCACCGTGATGCCGGCGACGACCTGGGCCACGAAGCGCCCGCACCGCTCGGGGTCCTCGACCTCGACCGAGACGGGACCGGGCGCGAGTCCGTCCCCCGTCGACGGAGGGTGGGACCGCGCGGGCTCAGGGAGGGCGAAGGGCAGGCCGAGGCGGGCGGCCAGGTCGCGGGCCACCCCCGCCACCGACATGGCGTCGGGCCGATTGGCGTTGACCTCCAGCTCCAGCACGGTGTCGGGCCCCAGGCCCAGAGCCTCGGCCACGGGGCTACCGGGCACCAGGCCGGGCGCGAGCACCAGGATGCCGTCGTGGCCCCCGGGCAGGCCCAGCTCGTCGGGAGCGCACAGCATCCCTTCCGAGGGCGCCCCCTTCATGCGCCGGGCGCCGATCTGCATGCCTCCGGGCAGGACGGTGCCCACGGTGGCCAGCGGCACCAGATCGCCCTCGGCGAAGTTCCACGCCCCGCACACGACAGGCACCGCCTCGGGGCCTCCGGCGTCGACCCGCACGGCCCGGATCCGGTCAGCGCCGGGGATGGCGGCGATCTCGAGCACCCGGACGACCACCACGCCGTCGAGGCCTTCCCCCACCCTCTCGACCGACTCCACGGCCAAGCCGAGGTCGTCGAGCGTGGCCGCCACCTCCTCGACGCGCAGGTCGAGGGGTGTGAAGTCGCGCAGCCACGAGAGGGGAACCCGCACCGGCCCAACCTACCGCCGGCCCGCGGCCTGCTCCCCGGGGCCCGCCCTAGAACTGCCGGAGGAAGCGCACGTCGTTGGTGATGAGCTCGCGGATGTCGTCGATGCCGTGGCGCATCATGACCAGGCGGTCGATGCCGAAGCCAAAGGCGAAGCCCGACCACACCTCGGGGTCGTAGCCCACCGCCCGGAACACGTTGGGGTGCACCATGCCGCAGCCCCCGAGCTCGAGCCACCCGGTGCGGGCGCAGGTCCGGCACCCTTCGCCCTTGCAGAACACGCAGGTGATGTCGAACTCGGCCGACGGTTCGGTGAAGGGGAAGTACGAGGGCCGCAGCCGGGAGCGGAAGCCCGGGCCGAAGTAGGCCTCGGTGAAGGCGTCGAGCGTGCCGGCCAAGGCACCGAAGGTGATGCCCCGGTCGACCACCAGGCCCTCGATCTGGTGGAACACCGGCAGGTGGGACGCATCGGGCGTGTCCACCCGGTAGCAGCGCCCGGGCACGACGACGTAGATGGGAGGCTCGCTGCGCTCCATCACCCGGACCTGGACCGGCGAGGTGTGGGTGCGCAACAGAGTGGACTCCGGTGGCCCCCACTCCAGGTAGAACGTGTCGTACATGGCCCGGGCCGGGTGGCCGGCGGGGAAGTTGAGGGCCTCGAAGTTGTACCAGTCGGTCTCGGCCTCCGGTCCCTCGGCCACGGTGTAACCCATCCCGATGAAGGTGTCCTCGAGCCGGTCCCGGGCCTGAGTCACCAGGTGGAGGTGGCCTCGCCGACGGGCGGGGACGGCCTCGGTGAGGTCGAGGCGCTCGGTGGCCAGCCGGGCCTGTCGCTCGCTCGACTCCAGCTCCCGGCGGCGCGACTCCATCGCCTCCTCCAGCCGGCGACGGGCATCGTTGAGGGCCATGCCCGCGGCCCGGCGCTCCCCCGCCTCCAGGCCGGCCAGGGCCGCCTTGGCCGCGGCCAGGGGGGAGCGCTTGCCGGCCAGCTCGGCCTCGAGCATGCGCAGCTCCTCGGTCCCGTCGGCGGCGGCCACCCGGTCCAGGGCGCCGGCGACGAGCGCCTCCGGGTCGGGCCGAGCGCTCACGAGGGGCGCGCCCGGCGATGGCCGTCGAGGGGGAGGGTGAAGCGGAACACGCTGCCCCGGCCCACGACGCTGTGGGCGTCGAGGCTGCCGCCGTGGGCCTCCACCAGGCCCCGGCTGATCCACAGGCCCAGGCCCGAGCCGCTGGGGCGGCCCTGCTCCCGGCGGTAGAACTTGGTGAAGACGTGGGGCAGGTCGACCTCGGGGATGCCCTCGCCGGTGTCGGCCACCGCCACCGACACCGAGTCGCCCGCCACCGTCCCCGACACCGTCATGCCCTCGAGGCTGGCGTACTTGGCCGCGTTCTCCACCAGGTTGGTAAGCACCTGCTCGACCTTGTCGGGGTCGGCCCGCACGGGCGGGAACTCCTCGGCGAAGTCGATCCGGCAGTCCAGCTCGGGGTACTCCATGGCCACCTTGTCGACCACCGAGGAGGCCAGGACCGGGAGGACGACGGTCTCGAAGCGCAGCTGGAGGTGCCCCGTCTCGAGCCGGCTGATGTCGAGGAGCTCGTTGACCAGCCGGGTGACCCGGTCGGCGTCGTGGTGGACCTGCTCGAGCATCGCCTTCTTCTGCTCGTCACTCAGGCGCTCCCACCGGCTGAGGAGCAGCGAGGCGTAGCCCTTGACCGACGTCAGCGGCGACCGCAGCTCGTGGCTCACGGTGGAGATGACCTCCATGCCGGACGGGCCGGTCGGCGCCCCCGCGGCATCGACGCCCTCGAGCCGGCGGAGCACCACCACCCCCGACACGGGCCCGCCCGCCTCCCCCGCCCGCGGACGGGAGTAGGCGACCACCGCCACCTCCCGGCCCTCTGCACCGTGCAGGCACAGCTCCTGGCCCTTGACGTCCACGGCGCCCGACGGCGCCCGGGTGGGGGCAGGCACCAGCAGCGCGTCGACGGGCGTACCCACCAGCCGGGCGACCGGTTGGCCGGCCAGCTCGGCGGCCGCGGCGTTGGCCGCCTCCACCGTGCCGTCGGCACCCACCACCAGCGCGGCCACGGCGAGGTCGTCGAGGGAGATCTGGGGGCTCACGGTTCCGTCGGGCGGTTCGGGTGCGATCGACGCTGACGCAGCGCCTCGAAGCAGATCAGGGCCGCAGCCATGCCGACGTTGAGGGACTCGACCCGACCGGCCATGGGGATGGTGACCCGCTGGTCGAGGTGGGCGTCGAGCCCGGCGGGCAGCCCGTGGGCCTCGTTGCCGAGGACCACCGCGACCGGGACGGCGTAGTCGACCTCGTCGTAGGGCCGGCCCGACCGGGCCACCGTCGCCAGGCGGTGGAAGCCCCAGTCACCCACGCGCTCGAGCACCGCCAGCGGATCGCCTCCCGACACGACCGGAACATGGAACAGCGAGCCGGCGGACGCACGGACGGTCTTGGGGTTGAACACGTCCACCGATCCCGTGCAAAACACTACCGCCCCCGCCCCCGCCGCCTCGGCGCTGCGCAGGATGCTGCCGGCGTTGCCCGGGTCGCGCACGTCGACGCACACCACCACCAGGCGGACGGTCCGCACCTGGTCGAGTACCACGTCGCCCGCTCGGGCCACGGCCAGCACCGGCTGGGGGGTGACCGTCCCCGCCACCCGCTCCAACACGCCCGGAGCCAGCCGGTGGACCCGGTGGCCGTCGGCTTCGGCCCGGCGGACCACGGGGAGGTCGGGAGCGCCCTCGGCAACGAACACCGCCTCGAGGGCGACGCCGGCGTCGAGGGCGTCGGCCACCAGCGTGGCGCCCTCGACGACGAAGGCCCGCTCGGCCTCACGGACGCTGCGGCGGGCGATGAGGCGCCGGAGGCGGACGACCTTGTGGTGCCGAGCGCCGAGCGATCCGAGCCCGGCCATCGGCGAGCGGGCTACCCGGTGGGCGCGGGATCGCCCGCTGGGGGCGCAGCCGGGGCCGAGGCACCGTCGCCGGCGCCGGCCTGGGGAGCGCTGCGGGCCACCTCGACCAGGGCGGCGAAGGCGGGGGCATCGCGCACGGCCAGGTCGGCCAGGATCTTGCGGTCGACCTCGACCTCGGCCCGGCGCAGGCCGTCGATCAAGCGGCTGTAGCTCATGTCGTGCTGGCGGGCGGCGGCGTTGATGCGCTGGATCCACAAGCGGCGGAAGTCACCCTTGCGGGCCCGGCGGTCGCGGTAGGCGTAGCGCAACGAGTGCATGACCTGCTCGTTGGCCGCCCGGTAGGACCGGCTCTTGTTGCCGTAGTACCCCTGGGCCTGTTCCAGGATCGCCCGGTGGTGCTTGCGGGCGTGGACCCCTCGCTTGACTCTGGCCATGGCTGGAGAAGTCTAGGCGGTCCTAGGCCCGGCCCAGCAGCCGGGTGGCCTGGCGCCGGTCGCCGCCGGTCATCGCCTCCTGGCGCTTGAGGCGCCGGGTCCGCTTGCTCGGCTTCTTCTCGAGGATGTGGTTCATCCCCACCTGGCGGCGCAGGAGCTTGCCCGTTCCCGTCACCTTGAATCGCTTGGCCGCACCGCGGTGCGTCTTCATCTTGGGCACGGTCAGCTCCTCCTGGCCTCGTCGGCCGTCCGCTCGCCGGCCGAGGATGCGCCGGCCGAGGGTGCACTGGCCGAGGGTGCGCTGGCCGGGCTCGCGCTGGCCGAGGCTGCGGGAGCCGGGCTCGCGCTGGCCGGGGTCGGGCTCCCGGCGCCCGTCGGTGCACCGTCCCCGCTCCCGTTGGCGCTCCCGTTGGCGGCCGGCGCCCCCTGGGCGTGGCGCTGCTCGGCCTCGGCCTTCTTGCGCGCCGCCTCGGCCGCGGCCTGGACCCGCTTGTCGGGAGCGAGGACCATGGTCATGTTCCGGCCGTCGAGCTTGGGCGACGCCTCGACCTTGGCCAGATGGTCGTTGTGGGCGGCCACCTGGTCGAGGATGCGCATCCCCAGCTCGGGATGGTGGACCTCCCGCCCCCGGAACATGATCGTGATCTTGACCTTGTGGCCCTCTTCCAGGAACCGTGTGACCTTGCTGGTCTTGGTCTCGAAGTCGCCCTTGCCGATCTTGACCCGGTACTTCATCTCCTTGATGGAGATCTGGTTGGTCTTGCGCCGGGACTCCTTGGCCTTCTGCGCCGCCTCGTACTTGAACTTGCCGTAGTCCATGATGCGACAGACCGGCGGGCTGGCCTGGGGGGCCACCTCCACCAGGTCGAGATCGAGGTCGCGCGCCAGCGTGAGGGCATCGGGAAGGGGTCGGATCCCCACCTGCTCGCCGTCGGCCGACACGAGGCGCACCTCCCGGGCCCGGATCCGGTCGTTGACCCGAAGTTCGTTGCTGTCAGCCGTGGCTATCGCGCATCACTCCTGAGGTGCTCGTTCGGAACCGCCGGAGCAGGATGGACCGACGGGTGGAGCCGAGAGCGGACGGGCGAGGACCCCTGGGTCCACTCTGTCCACGTCGGGGAGAGCACAGACGAAAGAGGGACCGCCGTCCCCGGTGGAGGGTCGGACCGGCCGTCCGAGCGACTGCGGCAAGGTGCGGGCCTGACCCGCTCGTCGACGTGGCTACCCGCGTATCCTACCAGGATGAGCTCGATCTGGACACCCGGGGGCGAGCGTCCCGTCCCTCCTCGCCAGCCCGAGCCGGGGCCGCCCCCGCCCCCCTCCCCCGGTAGCGGCGCAGGAGCCGCTCGCGGACCGGCACCGGGCCCCGGTCCGCTCGACCCCGACGAGGCGGCCCAGATGGAGCGCGAGCTCGCCGCCATGCAGGAGGAGGTGGCGTCGGCTCCGGCCGCGGTGGTGGTGGCCAACCACGCCGTGGGCCTGTTCCAGCTCGCCGCCATCCACCTCAACCGCCAGCCCCCCAACCTGGCCGAGGGCCGGGTGGCCATCGACGCCATGGGCGCCCTGGTGGAGGGCATGGCCGGGCGCCTGGGCGACGAGGAGCAGGCGCTGCGCGACGGCCTGAGCCAGCTGCGGATGGCCTTCGTCCAGCTCAGCAGGGCCGAAGGGACGGAGCCGGGCTGAGCTAGCCTCCCGCCGGGGCCTCCCTCGGAGGTGGCTTCCCTCGGAGGTGGATGACGGGCACGCCGGTCGTGGTCCTCGACAAGGTCAACAAGTGGTTCGACCAGCTCCACGTGCTGCGCGACGTCGACCTGGTGGTCCAGCCCGGCGAGGTGGTCGTGGTCGTCGGTCCCTCCGGCTCGGGCAAGTCCACCCTCTGTCGCTGCATCAACCGCCTCGAGGCCATCGACAGCGGCTCCATCCACCTCGACGGCCGGCCCCTCCCGGCCGAGGGCAAGGAGCTGGCCCGGGTGCGAGCCCAGGTGGGGATGGTCTTCCAGAGCTTCAACCTCTTCGCCCACAAGACCGTGCTGGCCAACGTCACCCTGGGGCCGGTCAAGGCCAAGGGGGTGGCCAAGGCCGAGGCCCGGGAGCGGGCCCTGGCCCTGCTCGAGCGGGTCGGCATCGCCGACAAGGCCGAGCGCTACCCGGCGGAGCTCTCCGGCGGCCAGCAGCAGCGAGCGGCCATCGCCCGGGCCCTGGCCATGGAGCCTCGCCTGATGCTCTTCGACGAGCCCACCTCGGCCCTGGACCCCGAGATGATCGCCGAGGTCCTCGACGTGATGGTCGGGCTGGCCGCCGAGGGCACGACCATGATCGTGGTGACCCACGAGATGGGCTTCGCCCGCTCCGCCGCCGAGCGGGTCGTCTTCATGGACGACGGCCGCATCGTGGAGGCGGCCTCGCCCGAACGCTTCTTCTCCGCCCCCGAGAGCGACCGCGCCCGGGACTTCCTGTCCAAGATCCTGGCCCATTGATCCTGGCCCATCGACGGCGCCGAGACCTCCCCACCCACGAGCCC
>JADDRA010000034.1:13945-24925 GCA_016781105.1 Actinomycetota bacterium
CCCATGAAGCGCATCCCGTCCCGTTGGCTGACCCCGGTGCTGGTGGTCCTGGCCCTCTTCGCCACCTCCTGCGGGAGCGACGAGCCCGCCCCGGGCACCGGGGCCCGGGGCGGCGACGGGGGCGAGCAGGCCCAGGCCCCCGAGCACCCCGAAGGCTCGACCATGGCCGCCATCCAGGCCGCGGGCACCATCACCGTGGGCACCAAGTTCGACCAGCGCCTCTTCGGGCAGACCAACCCCCGCACCGGCGAGGTCGAGGGCTTCGACGTGGAGATCGCCGAGTTGGTGGTGGAGGCCATCGGCCCCGAGGTGGAGATCGACTTCGTCGAGACCCCGTCCAACATCAGGGAGATCGCCATCGAGGAGGGCACCGTCGACATGGTGGTGGCCACCTACACCATCAACGACGCCCGCAAGGAGCGGATCGACTTCGCCGGGCCCTACTACGTGGCGGGCCAGGACATCATGGTCCCCGCCGGCAACCCGCTCGGGATCGGCGGGGTCGACGACCTCAACGGCAAGCGGGTGTGCTCGGTCCAGGGCTCGACGTCGATCACCAACGTGCGGGAGCTGGCGCCCGAGGCCCAGGTGACCGAGTTCCCCCTCTACACCAACTGCGCCGACGCCATGCGCGACGGCCGGGTCGACGCCGTGAGCACCGACAACGTCATCCTCCTCGGCCTCGTCGAACAGTACGGGGCGGAGGTGTTCGAGGTGGTGGGCAACGCGTTCACCACCGAGCCCTACGGCATCGGCATCCCCAAGGGTGACGACCAGCTCCGGTCCTTCATCAACGACCGCCTGGAGGAGATCTTCGCCAACGGGGAGTGGGCCGCCGCCTACGAGCGCACCGTCGGCACCGTCTCGGAGGAGACACCACAGCCGCCCGCGGTCGACCGCTACTAGCCGGTCCCGGCGGGACCGGCCGACCGGCGGGCGAGGAGGCGGCGTCGCCCATGGACGTCGTCCTCGACAACCTCGATCGCATCGCCGGGGGCCTGGGGGTGACCGTCACCCTCACGCTGGCGTCGTGGGTCGGCGCCTTCGCCATCGGCGTCGTCGTCGCCTCCTTCCGGGTCGGCCCCATCCCGCCCCTGCGGGTCCTCGGCGCCTCCTACGTGGAGGTGGTGCGCAACTGCCCCCTGACCGTGCTCTTCGTGGTCTTCTTCTTCGGCTTCCCCAGCATCGGCATCACCCAGCCGCCGTTCACCTCGGCGGTGATCGTGCTGTCGGTCTACACGGGGGCCTTCGTGGCCGAGACGGTGCGGGCCGGGGTCAACACGGTGGCCCGGGGACAGGTCGAGGCCGCCCGCTCCCTCGGGCTCGGCTTCACCCAGGTGCTCGGTCTGGTCGTGCTGCCCCAGGCCCTGCGCAGCGTGGTGGGTCCGCTGGGCAGCCTCTTCAGCGCCCTCATCAGGAACAGCTCGGTGGCCTACACCATCGGCCTGGTCGAGCTGACGCTGACGGCGAACCAGATCGCCCTGGAGACCGCCCAGTTCGTGCCCGTCTTCACCGGGGTGGCGCTCGCCTACCTGGCCCTCACCCTGCCCACGGGGCTGGCGCTCGGCGTCATCGAGCGTCGCGTGGCGATCCGGCGATGACCGCCGCCCTGGTCGGCGACGAGCTCGGCCCCCGCGGGCGTCGGAGGGTCCTGGCCGGCTCGGTGGCCGCCGGGGTCGTGATCAGCGGGCTCGTGGCGATCGGGCTCCGGCGCTTCGCCGCACGGGGCCAGCTCGACCCCGAGCTCTGGAGCATCCTCGCCGACCCCGGGGTCGTGCGCTTCCTGCTCGGCGGGCTGGCCAACACCCTGAAGGCGGCGGGGGCCGGCATGGTGGGCGCCGTGGCCGTCGGCACGGTGATGGCCCTGGGCCGGCTGTCCCGTCACCGCCTCGTGGGGTGGCTGGCGGGCGGCTACGTCGAGTTCTTCCGCGGCTTCCCCCTCCTGCTCCTCATCCTGTTCTCGGCCTTGGGCCTGCCCCGCCTGGGGGTCGACCTACCCCTGTTCTGGTACCTGGTGCTCGGCCTGGCCGTCTACAACGGCGCCGTGCTGGCCGAGATCTTCCGGGCCGGGATCCTGTCCCTCGACCGGGGCCAGCGTGAGGCCGCCCTCGCCGTGGGCCTCGGCCCGGGTCAGGCCATGCGCCTGGTGGTCCTGCCCCAGGCGGTGCGGCGGATGCTGCCCGCCATCGTCGGCCAGCTCGTCGTCCTGCTCAAGGACACCTCGCTCGGCTACGCCGTGCTGTACGAGGAGCTGCTGCGCCGGGCCCAGATCACGGGCGCCTTCGACGGCAACCTGCTCCAGGTCCTGCTCGCCGCCGCCGCCGCCTACATCGCCGTCAACCTGCCCCTGAGCCGGGTCGCCCGCCGCCTGGAGGTTCGCCAGCGCGGTCGCTACGGGGGCAGCGTCGAGGTCAGGGGCGCGCCCGAGGACCTGGTTGCCGTCCAGGACGAGGCCGCCGCCGCTGGGTAGCCCGGGGGGTCGCCGCGCCGCTGAGGTCGCCTCAACAGGGGCGCAGCGTCCCCGCCTCCCAGCGGCCCCGGTGGCCGGCCACCACGTCGTAGGTCACGGCGGTGCCCACCGCGATGCTGCGGCTGCCGTCGGCGACGGCCGTGCAGTGGAAGAACAGCTCCTGGCCGTCGTCGCCCCGCACGCTCCCCCACCCCCGGTCGTCGTCGAAGTCCACCACCACCCCCCGTGCCGCGGCCACGGCGTCAGTGGACGATCTTGGAGAGGGGGACCTCGACGAGGTCGCTGGCTCCGGCGTCGGACAGGGCGGGGATCAAGGTGTTGATGTCGGCCTTGGGGACCACCGTCTCGACCGCGTAGCCGTCGGCGCCGAAGAGCTTGGACACCGTGGGGGCCTTCATGGCGGGCAGGATGGCGATGACCGCCTCCAGGTCGGCCTCGGCCACGTTGAGCTTCACCAGCACCTTGCCCCTGGCCTCCAGGGCGCCCTGGAGCAGGGTGTGGAGCTGGCGCATGGCGTGGGCCTTGGCCGGGTCGGCGAAGGCCCGGGGGTTGGCCACCAGCTCGGTGAAGCTGACCAGGATGGTGTCGAGGATGCGCAGCTGGGCCGCCCGCAGGGCCCGTCCCGTCTCGGTGATCTCGACCACGGCATCGGCGATGTCGGGGATCTTGGCCTCCGTCGCCCCGTGCGACAGGCGCACCTCGGCCTCCACGCCGTGGGCCGCGAGGAAGCGCTGGGTCAGCCCGGGGTACTCGGTCGACACCCGCACCCCCGCCGGCAGGTCGCCGACCTTGCGCCACGGTGCGTCCTCGGCCACGGCCAGGACCACCTTGATGGGCCTGGCGGTGGCCTTGGAGTAGTGCAGCTCGCCCAGGGACACGACGTCGCTGGTCGTCTCCTCGATCCAGTCCCGCCCGGTGATGCCCAGGTCGTAGAGGCCCTCGGCCACGTAGACGGGGATCTCCTGGGGCCGCAGGATGCGCACGTCGGCCACCCGGGGATCGGCGATGGTGGCCTTGTAGTCGACCGCCGAGCTGCGGTTGACGGCCAGGTCGGCGGCCTCGAACAGCTCCAGGGTGGCCCGTTCCAGCGACCCCTTGGGCAGCACCAGGCGCAGCATCAGGACCTCACCCCTTCCCCGCGGGGGTGGGTGCGGTCATGGCTGGCCCTTGGGGAGCTGGCGGAGCAGGTCGACCATCTCCAGCGCGCACTCGGCCGCCTCGTAGCCCTTGTTGCCGGACTTGGCCCCTGCCCGCTCGAGGGCCTGCTCCAGGGTGTCGGTGGTGAGCACGGCGAAGGCGACGGGCACGCCCGTGTCGAGGCCGACGCGCACCAGGCCGGCGGCGCACTGGCCACCCACGTGCTCGTGGTGGTCGGTGGCGCCCCGGATGACGGCGCCGAGGGCGACCACGGCGTCGACCTCGCCCGACGTGGCCAGGCGCTGGGTGACCAGGGGGAGCTCGACCGCTCCGGGGACCCAGGCCACGCTGATCGAGGCCTCGTCGACACCGTGGCGCACCAGGCCGTCCCTGGCCCCGGCCAGCAGGCGCTCGGTGACGAGGTCGTTGAAGCGGGCACAGGCCAGGGCCACCCGCACCCCCTCGCCCCGCAGGCGCCCGGCGTAGGTGGTCATGGGCCAGAGCCTTCCACGTCGGGGTGCGACGGGCCATCTAGATTGGCCAGCAGGTGGCCCATGCGCTCGCGCTTGGTGCGCAGGTAGCGGATGTTCTCGGAGTTGGGAACCGACTCGAGCGGGACCCGCTCCACGATCTCGAGCCCGTAGCCCTCCAGACCGCCGTACTTGGCCGGGTTGTTGGTCATGTAGCGCATGGTGGTGATGCCCAGGTCGACCAGGATCTGGGCGCCGATGCCGTACTCCCGGCTGTCGGGAGGAAAGCCCAGCTCGACGTTGGCGTCGACCGTGTCTCGGCCCCGGTCCTGGAGCCCGTAGGCCCGGATCTTGTGGCCCAACCCGATTCCCCGGCCCTCGTGGCCCCGCAGGTACACCACGACGCCGAGGCCCTCCTCGGCGATCCGCTGCATGGCGGCGTCGACCTGCACGCCGCAGTCACAGCGCAGGGAGCCGAACACGTCGCCGGTGAGGCACTCGCTGTGGACCCGCACCAGCACGTCGTCCTGGCCCTGGACGGCCCCCTTGACCATGGCCACGTGCTGCTCGCCGTCGAGGACCGACTCGTAGACGTAGCAGGTGAAGTCCCCCCACTCGGTGGGGATGCGGGCGTCGGCCACCCGCCGCACCAGGCGCTCGGACTGGCGCCGGTAGCGGACGAGGTCGGCGATGGAGATCATCAGCAGGCCGTGCGTGGCGCAGAAGCGCTCCAGGTCGGGGACCCGGGCCATGGTGCCGTCGTCGTTGACCACCTCGCACAGCACGCCGGCGGGGAGCAGCCCGGCCATGCGGGCCAGGTCGACGGCCGCCTCGGTGTGGCCCGCCCGCTTGAGCACACCCCCGGGCCGGTAGCGCAGGGGGAGGATGTGGCCGGGCCGGGTCAGGTCGGCGGGCCGGGTGGAGGGGTCGATGAGAGCCCGGATGGTGGCGCAGCGGTCGGCGGCGGAGATTCCCGTGGTGGTGCCGTGGCGGTAGTCGACGGTGACGGTGAAGGCGGTGCGCTGGCTCTCGGTGTTGTCGGCGACCATGAGCGGGAGCTCGAGCTCGTCGAGCCGCTCGCCCTCGACCGGCATGCAGATGAGCCCCGAGGTGTGACGGACGAAGAAGGCGATGCGCTCGGGGGTGGCCAGCTCGGCGGCCATGATGAGGTCGCCCTCGTTCTCGCGGTCCTCGTCGTCGACCACCACGACCACCTCACCCCGCCCGACGGCGGCCACCGCCTCCTCGACGCGGGCGAGGCGGGCGCTGCGCGCTGGCCTCATCGGGCCCCCACCAGCCGCTCCACGTACTTGGCCACCAGGTCGACCTCGAGGTTCACCCGCTCACCCGGGCGCCTGGTGGCCAGGGCCGTGACCTCGGCCGTGTGGGGGACGATGCTGGTGGTGACGGCGTCGTCGTGGGCGGCGACCACGGTGAGGCTGACCCCGTCGACGGCGATCGACCCCTTCTCGACCACGTAGCGCCCGAGGCCGGCGGGCAGGCGCACGGCGAGGTCGGGTGCCGGTGCCAGCACCTCGCCCACCCCGTCGACGTGGCCTTGGACCAGGTGCCCGCCGAGACGGTCGGCCAGGCGCAGCGGGCGCTCCAGGTTGACGGGATCGCCCGGCGCTCGGGCGCCCAGGGTGGTCCGGGCCAGGGTCTCGTCGCTCAGATCGGCCTCCCACCAGCCCTCGCCGTGAGCCACCACCGTGAGGCAGCACCCGTCGACGGCGACGGAGTGCCCCACCTCGACGTCCTCGAGCACGGCGCGCGCGCCGATGCGCAGCCTGGCGCCCGTGCGCGACCGGATCCGCCCCACCTCCTCCACCAGCCCGGTGAACACCTACAGGCTCGCTTCGCTCGCCGGGAACAGCATCGTGTCGCCTTCGGCGACGCTGACTGGCTGGTTCCGTCCGAGCAAGCTCGCTTCGCTCGACGCTCGGACGGCGCCAGGAGCCGGCTCGCTTCGCTCGCCGCTCCGGCGGGTGGTGTCAGGAGCCGGCTCGCTTCGCTCGCTCCGGCGGGTGGTGTCGGTGCGCTCGACGGTGGGGCTCGGCGTTGGATCTGCGTGACCGGGGGCGAGGTCGATCCGTAGGTCGGGTCCGAGGCGGCTGACGTCGACGATGTGCCCGTCCCAGGCATCCGTGAGGGTGGCCGCTCCGGGACCGGCGAACAGTGCCCTCCCGTCGTCGCCGCCGAGGAGCTTGGGGGCCAGGTACACCACGTAGCGGTCGACCAGGCCGGCACGGTGGAAGGCTCCGGCCACGGTGGCACCCCCCTCCACCAGGACCTGCACGATCCCCCGCCCACCCAGGGTGTCGAGGACCTCGCCTGGGTCACCTGCGAGCTCGAGGGCGGGATGGACCCGGGCCCGTTCCGGGGCAGTCCCGAGGACGACCCGCAAGGGATCGGGACCCGCCACCAGGCGCACGGTGAGACCAGGGTCGTCGGCACGGACCGTCCCGGCGCCGACGAGCACCGCATCGCTCTCGGCCCGCAGCCGGTGGGCGTCGGCCCGGGCCTCGAGCCCGGTGATCCACTGTGACGAGCCGTCAGGCGCAGCGGTGCAACCGTCGAGGGTGGCGGCCAGCTTGAGCACCACCCAGGGCCGTCCCGTCCGGCGGTGCTTGAGGTAGGGGGCCAGCTGCGCCTCCACCGCCTCCCGGGCCACGCCCACGACCACCTCGACGCCGGCCCGGCGCAGGCGCTCGAGCCCCCGGCCCGCCACCCGGGGATCGGGGTCCGCCAGCCCCACCACCACCCGGCGCACCCCGGCTGCCAACAGCGCGTCGGCGCAGGGCGGGGTGCGCCCGTGGTGGCTGCAGGGCTCGAGGGTGCACCACAGGGTGGCCCCGCGCGCCCGGTGCCCGGCCGCCGCCAGGGCCGCGACTTCGGCGTGGGGGCCGCCGGGCACGGCGGTGGCGCCGGTCGCCACCGCGCCGTGGGCGTCGGCGAGCACCGCCCCGACCCAGGGGTTGGGGTGGGCCCGGAGCCGGGCGCCGGCGCCCAGCGCCAGCGCCTGCTCCATCATCGCCAGGTCGTCCACCGGGTCAGCTTAGGAGCGCTCCTCTCCCAGCCCCCCTCTGCTCTCTCAGTGCTCCCGTTCCCCGGCGAGGAGGCGCAGGGCGTGGGGAATGACGTCGAGCACGGCGTCGAGGCACTCCACCGCACCCGAGGTCGACCCGGGGGTGTTGACGACCAGGGCCCGGCCCACGGTGCCGGCAAGACCGCGGGAGAGGCGTCCCAGCGGGTTCACCAGGCGCATGGCCTCGGCCAGTCCGGGGGCCTCGCGCTCGAGCACCTGGCGGGTGCCCTCGGGCGTCAGGTCACGGGGCCCGAAGCCGGTGCCGCCGGTCGTCACGACCAGCCCGGCGAAGCCCCCACACTGCGACAGGAGGGCCCCCGCCACCGTGTCGACCCCGTCGGCGACGACCGAGCGGTCCACCACGTCGAAGCCGGCCACCCCCAGGCGCTGCTCCAGGGCCTCGCCCGACCGATCGAGCCGGGTCCCCGCCACCACGCCGTCGGAGACGGTGAGCACCTTGGCCTGCAGCGCGCCCGTGTCCCCGTCCATGTCGAGCGAGGCTAGGACGCGCGCCAGGTCCGCCCTCAGCTCAGGCGCCCAACCGCTCACCGGGGAGGGGACGAGCCCCGTTGCGCCAGGCCGTCCCCGCCTGGGCCTCCCTGCCCTCGGGCTGGACCTCGACCAGCTCCAGCTCACCCCCGCCCGTGCCCACCCGGATGCCCTCGAGGACGCCGGGAGCCAGCGGGCCTGGTTCGGAGGGATCGACCGGCAGCAGGCGGGTGCGGCGGACCTTGAGACGACGGCCCCGGAACGTGGTCCACGCTCCCCCGACCCGCACCAGCCGGTGCAGCTCGAGCGCAGGCCGGCTCCAGTCGAGGTGCAGCTCGGCCGGGTCGAGCTTGGCCGCGTAGGTGGGCTCACCCACCTGGGGCGCGGGCGCGCCGAGTCCGGCCGACAGGGTGCGCACCAGCAGCTCGCTGCCTCGCGCCACCAGCCGTGCCCGCAGCTCGTCGGCCGTCTCGTCCGGCCCGATCGGCACCCGCTCGCAGGCATGGACGGGCCCGGTGTCGAGACCCTCCTCGAGGCCCATGACGCACACGCCGGTTTCCTCGTCGCCGGCCAGGATGGCCCGCTCCACCGGCGCCGCCCCCCGCCAGCGAGGGAGGAGGGAGAAGTGGAGGTTGACCAGGTCGAGGCGGGCCAGGATCGGGGGACGGATCAGGCGGCCGTAGGCCACCACGACGCCGAGGTCGGCACCCACCGCCACCACGTGGTCGACCTCGTCGCTCACCGCCAGGCCCAACGCCAGCGCCGCGGCCTTGACCGGGGTGGGCACCAGCCTGGCGCCCCGGCCCCGCTTCCGGTCGGGCTGGGAGACGACGAGGGCGACCTCGAAGCCCGCCGCCACCAGCGCCCGCAGGGGCGCCACCGCAGCCTCCGGGCTTCCGAGGTAGACGAGGCGCCGGGGCAGCGCCACCGACGATCAGGCGCGACCAGGCAGGCGCAGCCGGCGGCGGGGCTCCTCGCCCTCGGCGCTCAGCGCCCGGTCCCGCAGCACCCGCTTGGCCTCCTTGGCCTGGTCGGCGTCGAGGCGCTCGAGCAGCAGCACCCCGTCGAGGTGGTCGACCTCGTGCTGGAACATCCGGGCTAGCAGCTCGTCGGCCTCGAAGGAGACCTCGTTGCCGTCGAGGTCGAGGCCCGTGAGGTGCACCTCCTTGGGCCGCACGATCTCCCACGACAGGCCCGGGACCGAGAGGCAGCCCTCCTCGTAGACCCACTCCCCTCTCACCTCGCTGATGACCGGGTTGACGACCACGTGCGGACCCCGCTCGTCGTGCAGGTCGTAGACGAACATGCGCTTCTGGACGCCGACCTGGGGGGCGGCCAGCCCGATGCCCGGCGCCTCGTACATGGTGACCACCATGTCCTCGGCCAGGCGCACCAGGCGGTCGTCGATCTCGGTCACCTCGGCGGCAGGCTGGCGCAGGACCGGGTCGCCGACGAGACGGATGTCGTAGGGAGCCATCGCCGGCCAGGGTAGTGGTGGTCCGTCGGGGGCGCGAGGACGGGGACCGGACGGTTCTGGGGACCTGGGTACGACCACCCGGCAAGATCTGGCCATGGACGATGCGCCGTCGGGCCGCCTCCGGTCCGCCTTCCGTCGGCATCCGAGGCTGATCCCGTCATGACCGTGGTGGTGCTCGGCTTCACGGTCTACGGGATCGCCACCGGTTCGTCGCTCTCACTGCCCTATGCCGCGGTCATCGTGGCGGGGTTCTAGTGGCCGCCCTCGTCGAGCCCGAGGCTGGCTTCAGCGGGGTGGTGGTGGCCGGGCTCACGCTCTGGGCCATCGGGCACCTGGCCGGCGGCACCGTCGCCATCGGCGACAACCGCACCCTCTACAACGCCGTGCTCCCAGGAGGCATTCAGCCGACAACGTCGTGCACTTCATCGGCTTCCCCGGGCTGGCCTGGTGGGAGGCCGTCTCCCCCTGGCTGCACTCCAGCCCCGGCCATCGGTTGGGAGTGGCGGTGACGGTGTGGCTGCGGGCATGGGCGTGGGCGCCGTCGACGAGCTACTGCCCGGCGACCTCTTCCCCACGCCTCGTCGCAGCCTCTTCCGCCGGACGCGGCGGGCCGTCCGGCGGTGACGTTGACCCCGCCGCCCTGACTTCCACGCCGCAGGCAGACTTCACGTCGTGGAGCTGCTGATCGCCCGCAACCCCGATCCCGACAGCACGCTGCCCTTCATGTTGCGCCTTCCCCTCGGAGAGGGCCTGGTGTTCCGCACCAAGGGCACCTGGCCCCGCACCAGCGCCCTCTACTGCCACCCGGTGCCCGCCGGCGACTGGCCTGCTCAGCCCGAGATCATCGAGCGGGTCCCGCTCGTGGCGTGCGCCCGCCGGGGCGCGGCCATCGACGTGGTCGCCGCCCGCAGCCGCGAGCAGCGCAGCCAGATCGTCTTCACCAGCGCTCGCGGCCGAGAGGCGGTCTTCTGGCAGTCCCCTCGCACCCGCAAGCAGGCTCGTCCCGACGTCCGGCTCCCCACCGCACGAGCGGCCGGCATCGCCGAGCTGGAGATCGTCGTCGACGCCCGGGAGCGCTACGCCTACCGGTTCGCCGGCCAGCAGGTCCGCACCGTGTCCAAGACGCTCCCGTGCGGGGACTACGCCATCGCGGAGGGCGGGAAGCTGGTCGCCGCGGTCGAGCGCAAGTCGTTGCCGGACCTGGTGTCCAGCCTCACCAGTGGGCGCCTGCGCTACGCGCTCGGCGAGCTGGCCACGTTGCCTCGTGCCGCGGTGGTGGTGGAGGACGGCTACTCCCGGATCTTCGGCCTCGAGAGGGCCCGACCGGCCCAGGTGGCCGACGACCTTGCCGAGCTGCAGGTCCGCTGGCCCAGCATCCCCATCGTCTTTTGCGAGACCCGCAAGCTGGCCGAGGAATGGACCTACCGCTACCTGGCCGCCGCCCGAACCTGGGCCAGTGCCGAGGGACCGGCCCGCACCCGGATGGGCACCGGCGACGACGACGTGGCCGGCGCTCCGCCGGCGCCCCCACCCTCCACCGCCGAGCTGCGCGCCTGGGCCCGAGCCAAGGGGCTGGCGGTGCCGGACCGGGGCCGGCTGCGACGGGAGGTCCACCAGGCCTGGAGGGACGAGCACCAGGCCTGACCGATCGACGCCGACCCGTGGGGTCAGCACCTCGGCTGCTGGTCGGGAGCGCAGTTCGACGACGGCAGCACGGTCAGGACGACCATCGCCGTCTCGCTGCGGTCCCGGCTGGTGGCGATGAGCAGGAGATCCCCGGGAGGGCTGTCGCCGGGGACCAGGAAGCGCTGGACGCCCCGGCCGGCGGCATCGGTGCGTAGATCGAAGCTGG
>JADDRA010000034.1:25036-30068 GCA_016781105.1 Actinomycetota bacterium
GGTCCCCCGGTATCAGCCGTCGCACGTCCGCCCGCGCTAGCCCCCGGTGGTCTGCAGGTCGCTGAACTCCTGGCGCTGGAGCTCGTCGCCCTGGGCATCGAGCAGGACCGCCGTTGCGCTGGCGACGTCGTCGGGGAGGGTGAGGGCGAGGGAGTGAGCGGCCTGGGCCGCCGTCAGCCCGTCCCATGCCACCAGGCGCAAGAGCTCGCGGTCGATCGGCGCCAGGCGCCGGAGTGCGGCCAGCACCTGCGCCCGCTCGGACACCACGTCGGCCGGGTCACCGTCGTAGGAGGGGCGGCCGCACCCCTCGCGGAGGCGAGCGGACAACGCGTCGCGGCGCCCGCTGTACCGGCGCTGATCGGCAAGGCAGCGCCGAGCCACGCCGAGCAGCCAGGGAAGCGGATCCTTCGGCACCTCAGCCAGTCGTCGCCAGGCCACCAGGAAGACCTCCGAGGTGGCCTCCTTGGCCGCGTCGGTGCCGGCGCGGCACAGTGCGTAGGCCAGCACCCGGTCGAAATGAGCGGCGTAGAGCAGCTCGAAGCGCTGCCGGTCGTCGTCGTCCACCTGCTCCCCCTCGTCGGCGATCCCTACGGGAGGAATGGCCGGCCGAGCACGATGATTACCGACGGTGAACGTCGACGAGAGAGATTGGGCCGCGAGCGGAGATCATGGCGTTCGATCGCCCTGCCATGGCCACGTTCCGCTGATCTCCACCTCGAGGGTGAACGACAGGAACGTGCGGATGAGCACGATGGCGGCCAACACGCCGACGGACGCGAACGTCGGCGAGATGGCGACGGTGCGGATGATGTCCCCGGCGACCAGAAGCTCGAGGCCGAGCAGGATTGAGCGACCGACCGCCTTGCGCACCTCGGGATAGGCGTCGCTGCTGGCCCGGTCGCCGGCAAAGCGGACCAGCGCAAGGGCGATACCGACGACGACGATGGCCACCCCGACACCCTCGACACCTCTTCCGACCGCCTGGACGACCTCCTCGAAGTTCACGGTTGCGCCCACTCGATCCGTGTCGACCTACAGGGCTCGGCTTCGCCTACGACCGATCCAGTCGATCGAAGATGGCTCCGGTTGCCTCGGCTTGGACGAGCTTGTCGATGATGTCGACGGCAAGATCGGTCTTGGACCAACTCGACGGCTCGTAGAGCCCCAGGGCCGTGTTGATGAGGACGTCACCGGTGTAGACGGTGGTGAAGACAACGGCGACCGCCTTCTGGCCGTGCACTTCGGCGCGTCCGGCGAGCCCGAAGGCCGTGCCCCAGAGGGCACCGAGCGCGAAGTGAGTGACCAGGTTGAGCCGCTGGCGTTCCTTGTCGTTCTCGGGCTTGATGGGAAGGAGCTTCTCGGCGAAGTTGGCCGGAGCGAAGCTCTCCTCGCGGCCCGTGATCGGCATCTCGATGAACTTCTGGAACGCGGTCATAACGGCAGTACCGGCGATGCCTGCGACCACACCTCGACCGACCGACGTGAGGGGTGAAACCTCTTCGCTCATCAGCCGGTGCTACCCGACGGACCTCGCCGTGAACCGGACGGGGGGCTCGGAACCCCGTGCCAGCGGGCTTCGGTCCCCCTGAGGGGCGTGCAGCCGCTTCCTCCTCGCCCTGCAGTCGGCAAGCTGAGCACGCCGGCATCTCTCAGGGGTGCGGTCGCGGGTCGTTCGGACCTGCAGGAGATGGTCTGCTTGCAGTCGGAGGACATCCGGACCACCCGTCGAGGCCACCGGATCGATCAGACCCGAGCCCGACCAGGTCGGCGCCGACCGTGGCCGCCACGCTGCCCGTGGGGCCGCCAGGTCGGTCTCATCGCCGTGCAGCACCTCGAGATCGGCACCCGGGGCCGAGCTGAGCTCCACCTGGCCTCCGGGTGGGGAGGTGATCCGGCTGCCGCCCGGGAGGGAGGTCGCATCGAGCGCAGTCCGCAGGGCGCCGTGGTCGACGCTGACCGCCGGATCCTCCCGCGAGTCGGTCAGCCACTCAAAGCTCAATACCGACCCGTCCTGCCTCGGCAAGGAGAAGTATCTGACGGACGATCCGCTCGACACCTACCGCCCGTAGCCGGCGGAGGCTGACGGCACTACCGGCGCCAGCCGCGGTTCGAGCCCGCCGGCCTGCTCAGCACGGCGAAGGCCAGGCTGGTCGCGGTGGCGTACAAGGCGTGGTGGAGGGCGTCGATGGCCAACTCCGTGGCGCCCCACTCCTTCAGTGGAGGCGCGACCTCCAGCGCGGGCAGCATGACCAGCTCGGAGCCCCAGACCATACCGAGGTGGGTGACACCGGCCGCAGGGTTCCGCAGGCCCAGGGCCGCCACCATGCCTCGGGCCGCTCCCCAGCCGGTGCCATAGGCCCAGTGCACGACGCTGGCGAAGCGGGCCTTGGCCGCGTCATCCTTGGGTTCGACGCCGAGCACCTTGGCGGCGGCGACCGCGGGCGCCGAGCTGGCCGCCCTTCCCCGCAGCTTCATCTCCAGCGTGCTCGACACGGTCATGGCCGCGGTGCCCACGACCCCGGCGAACAGTCCCCTTCCCACCGCTGCGGCCACGTTCCCCACGGTCACCGTCGCGTGCCCCCCACCTCGTCGTCGGACCACCTGCCCCTGCGCTGTTGCATCCTCGCCTTCACGATGTTCGAGCACCACCCGGCAACCGAGCTGTAAGCCAGCTGTAAGCGCTACCGCCCCCAGCCAGCACCGGCGGTGGGCATGCTGGTGCTCGTGACCTCGCAAGCCGCGGCAAGGGTCATCGACGACACCCTGGCCGCCGGCAGCAACCTGGGTCGTCTCGGCATCACGGCCCGCGCCGCCATGGCCCTGACTGCGTTGCTGTTCGCCTGTGGCACTGCTCCGGAGGAGGCCCCCCTAGCCCCCAAGGTGACACCAGGCCCGTCCGGAACCTTGCCCAGCGCGCCGGAACCGGCCAACGCGGCACCGCTTGAGACGATGCCGGCAGGCCGGGTCGTCCCGGTCGGAACCACGCCGGAGGGGCTCGTGTTCGACGCCACCACCGGGAGCGTCGTCGTCGGGGTACGGTCCCCCGACGGAATCGTCGTCTTGGACCGAGACGGTATACCGGTGACGCGCGTCCAACTCGACGGCGCCCCGAGGCATCTCTCCCTGATCGGACCGGGAGGGCCGGTCCTCGTGCCCGCCGAGGGTTCCGACCAGCTGGTGACGGTGGCGTTGCCCGAAGGTCGGGTCGAGTCGGTGACGCGGGTCGGACGCAACCCTCACGACGCCGTCGCCGTGAGTGGGCGCGTGTTCGTGGGCAACGAGTTCGCCGACAGCGTCTCGGTGGTCGACAACGGCCAGGTGGTCGAGGAGATCCCGGCACCGGTCCAGCCTGGAGGGATCGGCACCAGCGCCGGGGCGGTCGCCGTGGTGGGTGTGCGTGGGCGCCAGACCAAGGTCATCGACGCCGTGTCGCTCGAAGAGCTGGGCACCCTCGTGACCGGGGCGGGACCGACCCACGTCGTAGGCGATGACACCCGGCTCTTCGTCGCCGACACCAACGGCGATGAGATCCTCGTGCTCTCGGTCGTGCCCGAGGTCAGCGAGATCGGCCGGATCAAGGTCGCCGGTGCCCCTTACGGAATGGCCATCGACCCCGTGCGCCGACAGCTGTGGGTCACGCTCACGGCCACCAACCGCGTGGTCGCCCTGGACGTCTCCGGCGCCGACCCTGTTCCCGTGAGCGAGTTCGCCACCGTGCGCCAGCCCAACAGCGTGGCCGTCGATCCGGAGACGGGCACGGTCTACGTCGCCGGCACCGCCGACGGGGTCGTGCAGATCGTGACCGCCGACGACACCGGCTGAGGGTTAGCGAGAGGCGCCGTCGGCGCGCCTGCCCGGCTGCACCGTGAGTGGTCCCCTCGTCCCCTCACGACGATCGCTCCTTCAGACACGGTCGCCGTGGTGGCTCTGGCCTCGTTCGCCGCGTCGTAGCCCGAGTGGATGGTCAGGTCCGGCATCAAGGTGAGCACCCACGGGAGGTAGGGGCGGTGCAGGGTGTCGGTACTTTCCACCAGGTGAAGTCGACCGTACCAGCCACGCCGTCGGCCCATGCCAGGTCAACTTACGATCCGAGAACGGATCCGCGAGTCAGCCGCAGAGCCGGATGCAGGGCGACGCCGGCTCGCACCGGGGCCGACGCGGCTCCTCAACGCGTCCGCTGGTACCGGCAGACCTGCACGCCCGTACCCGCCGTGAGGGCGGACACGAGCTCAACCGGCGTGTCGCGCCGTCGGCCGGGAAGATGCCCTTGCCGCCGCCGAGCACGATGGGCTCGATCATCAGGTGCAGCTCGTCGACGAGGTCTGCCTCGAGCAACGACCGCACGAGCTGTGCGCTGCCCATGACGTTGACGTCGCCACCCGGCCGCTCACGCAGCGCGTGCACGGCGGCAACGAGGTCGGCACCGCGGATCAGTGAGGTCGGCCCCCATGTGAGGTCGGCCTCGGACAGCGTGTCCGAGACGACGTGCTTCTCGACTGCGTTGATCCAGTCGGCGAAAGGGTCGCCGGCGCGCCCGGGCCACGCGCCGGCCATGACCTGCCACGTGCGCCGGCCGTAGAGGAGCGCGTCGGTCCGCTGGGCTGCCTCATCGATGCTCGACCCGATGACCTCGGGGTCGAAGAACGGCATGGACCACCCGCCGTGCTGGAAGCCCCCGTCGGTGTCCTCGTCGGGGCCCCCGGGAGCCTGCACGACGCCGTCGAGGCTGATGAACTCGCTGATGACGATTCGCATGCCGTAGTGACGATGGCACAGATCCGAACTCATCGCAGCAGTGCTCGGCGAAGTGCACTCCGTCGACCATGAGCGCCGCTACCGCAGCTCCGAGAGGTCCCGGGCCATGAGGTCCTCCAAGGCCTGCTTGGTCCCGGCAACGAAGCGCCGGCTCACCGACGATCGCGACGTCGAGGAGGCCTCGTCCTCCACCGCCTGGCCCACCGGCTCGTTGGCCGAGCGGTGCCGGCGGGTGGCCAGGCCGGCCAGCATCCGCTCCATCACCACCTGGCCCAAC
>JADDRA010000081.1 GCA_016781105.1 Actinomycetota bacterium
GGGCTTCTCGAGAGAGCGGGTGACGGGAATCGAACCCGCGTTCTCAGCTTGGGAAGCTGATGTTCTGCCTCTGAACTACACCCGCGCGGCTGCTGAGCTTACCTCCGGCAGGAAACGCCAGCTTCGTTCACACGTGGGAAACGGTTCGGCAACAGAGGCTTCCTAGCTTCGCTGGGATGGAGGTGGCCCATGTCCGCTGGCCCGGGGAGCGGGCCCGGCGCGAGCGACTGGCCCGCCAGCGACGCCCTCGGCTCCTCCTGCTCGACGAGGGGACGCCGCCTCCGGGCGAGGTCGACGAGCTGGAGGACTGGATCAGGCTCCCGGCCGACGACATCGACGTCAGAGCCCGGGCCGAGCACCTGATCCTGCGCTCGCGGCGTCACCTCCCGGCCCGGCCCGTGCTCGACGGTGGGGTGCTCCGGGTGGGGGAGCGCTGGGTGGCCCTGTCGCCGCTGGAGTCCCGCCTCACCGCCATCCTCCTCGAGCGCATGGGTGCCGTGGTCTCGCGCGACACCCTTGCCCGCATCGGGTGGCCGGCGGGGACCAAGGCCCGCAACACCCTCGACGTGCACGTGGTCCGGCTCCGGCGCCGCCTGGGCTCGGTTGGCCTGGCCATCCACACCGTGCGCTCCCGGGGCTACCTCCTCGAGCTGTCAGGTTCCCGTGAGCAAGACGTGCAGGAGGCGTAACACGCACACAACGGCGGGGAAACGGGCCGTGCCTACGGTCAGGTTCAGGTCACATTTCCCGAGCACGCCGTGTCCGACTACGGCTTCGGCTCGACCGTCGCGAGCCCTTCATCCATCATGCCCTCGCCCGCCAAGGTAAAGGTCTGAAAATCATGCGACTCGTCACCGCCGTCATCAAGCCCCACATGCTGGACGAGGTCAAGGATGCCCTCAAGGGAGTCGGCATCCAGGGCCTCACCGTCAGCGAGGTCAAGGGCTTCGGTCGCCAGGGCGGCCACACCGAGACGTATCGGGGAACCGAGTACAGCATCGACTTCGTCCCCAAGATCAAGGTCGAGGTCCTCATCGACGTCGACCTGGCCGACAAGGTGGTCGACACCATCGCCACCGCCGCCCAGTCGGGCAAGATCGGCGACGGCAAGATCTGGGTCACCGAGGTCGGCCGGGCGGTGCGCATCCGCACCGGCGAGGAGGGCATCGACGCCATCTGAGGCCGGGCGCCTCCGCGAGGAGGCGCGAGGGCCACTGGCTCTTGCCGCCGAGAGAACGAGGGATCGACCGTCGGGACGACGGGTCGGGGTAGAGTCGGGACCGGAGTGCCGGGAAGCCTGGTCGGCGACGACGAGCCGACGCGCCCAGGAGGCACCGTGCCGACCACCTCTCTCTCTGCCGTGCCCGGCCGGCGCCTGCCCCGGGCCGTCCTTCGCTTCCTCCACACCGAGTCGGCCGGGGGCATCGTGCTCCTGCTGGGCGCGCTGGTCGCCCTGGCCTGGGCCAACTCCCCCTGGCAGGCCTCCTACGAGTCGCTGTGGAGCACCGAGCTCGCCGTCGAGCTGGGGCCGTTCCGCCTGGCCGAGGACCTGCGCCACTGGGTCAACGACGGGCTCATGGCCCTGTTCTTCTTCGTCATCGGCCTGGAGATCAAGCGCGAGTTCGTCCACGGTGAGCTGCAGGACCCACGGACGGCGGCCCTGCCCGCCCTGGCCGCCCTCGGCGGCATGCTCGTGCCCGCCGGGCTGTACCTGGTGGTGGCCGGGGGTGGACCCGGCGGGAACGGCTGGGGCGTCCCCATGGCCACCGACATCGCCTTCGCCCTCGGCGTGGTCGCCCTGCTCGGCCCCCGGGTGCCGTCCTCGCTCAAGCTGTTCCTCCTGACGCTGGCCATCGTCGACGACATCGGCGCCATCGTCGTCATCGCCGTGGCCTACTCATCGGGGCTCGACCTGGTCGCCCTGGCCGCGGCCGGGGCCGGCCTGGCCCTGGTCGTCGTGCTCCGTCGCGCCGAGGTGACCTGGGTGCCGATCTACGCCGCCGTGGGGGTGGCCGTGTGGCTGGCCACACTCGCCTCCGGGGTCCACGCCACCATCGCCGGGGTGGCCCTGGGCCTGCTGACCCCGGCGTGCCCGTTGGCTCCGGCGGCGGTGGCGCGGGAGTGGGCCAGCGACCTGGCCGACGAACCGTCGCCGAGCGAGCTGGCGGGCATGACCCGGGTGGCCAAGGAGAGCGTGTCGGTGGCCGAGCGCCTGGCCCACAAGCTCCATCCCTTCACCAGCTTCGTCGTCGTGCCCCTCTTCGCCCTGGCCAACGCCGGAGTGGTCCTCTCGGCCGACGCCCTGGCGAGCCCCGGCGCCGGCGCGGTGGCCCTCGGGGTCGTGGTCGGCCTGGTTGCCGGCAAGGTGGCCGGCATCAGCACCTTCTCCTGGCTGGCCGTCCGCCTGGGATGGGGGACCTTGCCCGCCGGCGTGGACTGGGGCCAGCTGGTGGGGGCGGCCGCCTTGGCCGGCATCGGCTTCACCGTGTCGCTGTTCATCGCCGGGCTGGCCTTCGACGATCCGGCCCTGGCCGACGCGGCCAAGGTGGGCATCCTGGCCGCGTCGACCCTCGCCGCCGCCCTCGGCAGCCTGGTCCTGGCCCGCTCGGCCCGACCCGCCGGCTCGGTGGCCCTGGCCCGCGCTGTCGGACCGTCGTCGCCACCGGAGCGGGGCGGCGTCGCTCCGGAGCCGCACATCGTGGACGATCCGCGTCGTTGAGCGACCTCGATCGTCCACGAATCGCTTCCGCCTACCGGTTGGCTGCCGGCACCCCGGCCGGGTCCTCGGGCTCGGCCTCGGCCTCGGTCTCGGCTGCCTGCTCCTCGGCCTCGGTCCCCAGGTAGTCCGACCGCACTGTCACCAGTTCGGCGTCGAGCTCGAAGACCAGCGGGATCCCGGTGGGGATCTCGAGGCCGGCGATCTCGTCGTCGGGGATGCGGCACAGGTGCTTGACCAGGGCCCGCAGGCTGTTGCCGTGAGCGGCCACCAGCACCCGGCGGCCCAGGAGGAGGTCGGGGGCGATCACGTCGTGCCAGTAGGGGAGCATGCGGACCACGACGTCGGCCAGGCACTCGCCGGCGGGCAGCAGGTCGGGGGCCAGGGTGGCGTAGCGAGGGTCGTGGCGGGGGTGGCGGGGGTCGTCGTCGCCGACGAGGGGCGGGGGCACGTCGTAGCTGCGGCGCCACAGGTGCACCTGCTCGTCCCCGTAGCGCTCGGCGGTCTCGGCCTTGTCCCGGCCCTGCAGGTCGCCGTAGTGGCGCTCGTTGAGGCGCCAGTGCCGGGGCTGGGGGACCCACAGGCGACCGGCCTCCTCCAGGGCCAGGTTGGCGGTGGTGATGGCCCGCTGCTGGAGCGAGGTGTGGGCCACATCGACGGCGACCTCGGCCTCGGCCAGGAGCTGGCCGGCTCGCCGGGCCTCCTCTCGGCCCAGCTCGCTGAGGGGGACGTCGTGCCAGCCGGTGAAGCGGTTCTCGGCGTTCCAGGTGCTCTGGCCGTGGCGGAGCAGCACGAGCGTGGGCATGGGAACGACGGTAGAGGATGCACCGGCAGCCCCAGGCGGGAGCGTCCTTTCCCCGCCACCTGACAGACTTCTTGAGCAGACACGGCTCAACTTTGTTGTAGCTCGGGCCGAAGTGGGTACTCTGGAGCCCACCACGCACGCTTCCCAGGAGGGTCCATCACCATGCCCAGAGCTGTCGGCATCGATCTCGGCACGACCAACTCGGTCGTCAGCGTCCTGGAGGGCGGTGAACCCACCGTCATCCCCAACTCCGAGGGCGGCCGGACGACCCCCTCGGTCGTCGCCTTCGCCGTCAAGGGGGGCGAGGTGCTGGTCGGCGAGGTGGCCAAGCGCCAGGCCATCACCAACCCCGACCGCACCATTCGCTCGGTCAAGCGCCAGATGGGGACCAACTGGCGCACCGGCGACATCGACGGCAAGCGCTACACCCCCCAGGAGATCTCCGCCCGCATCCTCCAAAAGCTCAAGCGCGACGCCGAGGCCTACCTGGGCGACAGCGTGAACCAGGCCGTCATCACCGTCCCCGCCTACTTCAACGACGCCGAGCGCACCGCCACCAAGGAGGCCGGCCAGATCGCCGGCCTCGAGGTGCTGCGCATCATCAACGAGCCCACCGCCGCCGCCCTGGCCTACGGGCTCGACAAGGAGGGCGCCGACCAGACGATTCTCGTGTTCGACCTGGGGGGCGGCACCTTCGACGTGTCGGTGCTCGAGATCGGCGACGGCGTCTTCGAGGTCAAGTCCACCCACGGCGACACCAACCTCGGCGGCGACGACTGGGACCAGCGCATCATCGACTGGCTCGTCCAGCAGTTCAAGGCCAAGGAGGGCGTCGACCTGTCCAAGGACAAGATGGCGGCCCAGCGCCTCAAGGAGGCGGCCGAGAAGGCCAAGATCGAGCTGTCGTCGACGCAGTCGACCCAGGTGAACCTCCCCTTCATCACCGCCACCGCCGAGGGCCCCAAGCACCTCGACGAGCAGCTCACCCGGGCCAAGTTCCAGGAGCTGACGGCCGACCTGCTGGAGCGGTGCAAGGGCCCGTTCAACCAGGCCGTCAAGGACGCCGGCCTGGCCAAGGGCGATCTCGACCACGTCATCCTGGTCGGCGGCTCGACCCGCATGCCGGCGGTGGTCGACCTGGTCCAGAGCATGACGGGCAAGGAGCCCCACAAGGGCGTCAACCCCGACGAGGTGGTGGCCATCGGGGCCGCCGTGCAGGCCGGTGTCCTCAAGGGCGAGGTCAAGGACGTCCTGCTGCTCGACGTCACCCCCCTGTCGCTCGGCATCGAGACCAAGGGCGGGGTCATGACCAAGCTCATCGAGCGCAACACCACCATCCCCACCCGGCGCACCGAGGTCTTCACCACCGCCGAGGACATGCAGCCCTCGGTCGAGATCCACGTGCTCCAGGGTGAGCGGGAGATGTCGATGTACAACAAGACCCTTGGGAAGTTCCAGCTGGTCGACCTCCCTCCGGCTCCCCGGGGCATCCCCCAGATCGAGGTCACCTTCGACATCGACGCCAACGGCATCGTGCACGTCTCGGCCAAGGACCGGGCCACGTCCAAGGAGCAGTCGATGACCATCACCGGGCAGTCGTCGCTCGACAAGAGCGTGATCGACCAGATGGTCCGCGACGCCGAGGCCCACGCCGAGGAGGACCGCCAGCGCCGGGAGGAGGCCGAGGTCCGCAACACCGCCGACAGCCTGATCTACCAGACCGAGAAGATCCTGCGCGAGCACGGCGACAAGGTCCCCGGGCCCGAGAAGGACGCGGTGGAGTCCGGCCTCAAGGACCTCAAGGACGCGGCCGCCGGTGACGACATCGATCGCATCCGCCAGGCCAGCGAGGTCCTCATGGGGGCCAGCCAGAGCTTCTCCCAGAAGCTCTACGAGCAGACGGCGGCCGAGTCGTACTCCGACATCAAGGCGCCCGAGGACGACGACGTGGTCGACGCCGAGATCGTCGACGAGGACCGCTCGGCATGAGCCCCATCGGCCGACCGCACAACCCGGCGGGCGCCGGCACTCCTCCGCCGGGAGCGGCGTCGGGCTCGGCCGGGGGCCATGCGCCCCCGCGCCCGGCCGAGCAGCCCCCGTCTCGCCCGGCCGGGCCAGGCCAGGCCGGGCCGGAGCCGGGCCAGGAGGTCCCCGAGGTCGTTCCCGACCCCGAGGCCCCCGAGGCGGCGGCGCCGGGTGGCGCTGCTCCGGACGGGGCCCCCGCCCCGTCGGTGGAGGACCTTCTCACCGAGCTCGAGGCGGTCATCGTCCAGCGCGACGAGTACCTGGAGCTGGCCCGGGCCAAGCAGGCCGAGCTGGAGAACTTCCGCAAGCAGATGATCAAGCGCCAGACCGAGCACGCCGAGCAGGCCGGGGCCGACCTGGTCGACCAGTTGCTGCCGGTGCTCGACGCCCTCGACAACGGCATCGGCCACGGCGACGAGTCCCTCGTCCCCGTGCGCTCCCAGCTCGTGGGCGTGCTCGAGAAGCAGGGGCTGGTCCGGGTCGATCCCACGGGTGAGCCCTTCGACCCCAACGAGCACGACGCCGTCGCCCACGAGCCGGGTGAGGGCGGCGAGCCCAACGTCGCCGAGACGCTGCGGGCCGGGTACCGCTGGAACGGGCGCCTGCTGCGGGCGGCCATGGTGAGGGTCCGGGGCTGACCGGAGGCGAGGGATGGCACCGCAGCGAGAGTGGTTCGAGAAGGACTACTACAAGGTCCTGGGTGTGCCCGAGACGGCCACCCAGAAGGACATCACGCGCGCGTACCGCAAGCTGGCCCGCGACACCCACCCCGACCGCAACGCCGGCCAGGAGGAGCGGTTCAAGGACGTCTCCGCCGCCTACGACATCATCGGCGACCCGGCCAAGCGCAAGGAGTACGACGAGGTGCGCAAGCTGGGGCCCGTCGGCGCCGGCTTCGGTGCTCCCGGGCGCGCCGGTGGCCGGGGCAGCCCCTTCCCCGGCGGCTCGTTCCGGGTCGAGGACCTGGGCGATCTCGGCGACCTCTTCGGCGGCCTCTTCGGCCGGGGGGACGCCGGGGCCAGCAGGCCCCGGCCCGGGCCGAGCCGGGGGGCCGGACCGCGGCGGGGCGAGGATCTCGAGGCCGAGCTCCACCTGTCCTTCGCCGACGCCGTCCACGGCGTCACCACCGCGGTCAACCTCACCAGCGAGGCCCCCTGCGTGACCTGCCACGGCTCGGGCGCGGCCCCCGGCACCTCGCCGGTGGTGTGCCCCGAGTGCGGGGGGAGGGGGGTCCTCGACGAGAACCAGGGCCTGTTCAGCTTCTCCACCCCCTGCCCCCGCTGCGGAGGCCGGGGTGTGGTGGTGGAGACGCCCTGCCCGACCTGCTCGGGCACCGGGAGCCAGTTGCGCCAGCGGGAGGTCAAGGTGCGCGTCCCGGCCGGCGTCGAGGACGGCAAGCGCATCCGGGTCAAGGGCCGGGGGAGCCCCGGGCGCAACGGAGGACCGCCGGGCGACCTCTACGTGGTCGTGCGCACCGCACCCCACCCCGTCTTCGGGCGCCAGGGCAACAACCTCACGCTCACCGTCCCGGTGACCTTCCCCGAGGCGGCGCTCGGGGCCGACATCACGGTCCCCACCCTCGACGGCGAGCCGGTGACGCTGCGGCTGGCCCCCGGCACCCGCTCGGGACGGACTCTGCGGGTCAAGGGCCACGGCGTTCCCAGCGCCAACGGCCGGTCCGGCGACCTGCTGGTCACCGTGGAGGTGGCGGTTCCGGCCACGCTGTCGGCCGCCGAGCGCCACGCCATCGAGGAGCTGGCGGCGGCCAGCACCGGCTCGCCCCGATCACACCTGGAGACGGCCTAGCCATGGCGCCCCGTGATCGTCACCGGGCGGTGTTCGTCATCTCGGTCGCAGCCGAGCTGGCCGGGGTCCACCCCCAGACGCTGCGCATCTACGAGCGCAAGGGGCTCCTCGACCCCGCTCGGACCGACGGCAACAGCCGCCGCTACAGTGAGGACGACCTCGAGCGGCTCCGCCGCATCCAGGAGCTCACCGGAGAGGGGCTGAACCTGGCCGGGGTCAAGCGTGTCCTACAACTAGAGGGTGAGGTCGATCGCCTGCGGGCGGAGTTGGTCCACGCTCGCCAGGAGGCCGAGGCGGCGGTCGACCGGACGCACCGGCGCTACCGTCGTGAGCTCGTCCCACTCTCCCAGGCCGTCGAGATCTTCGCCCGCCAGGAGACGCACCGCTCGCCGTCGTAGGCCCTCCGGCGGGCAAGGTTCGGCTGGCGCCCGCGTGCCACGCCGCCTTGCCGCCGCGCCGCGGCGTTTCGCCGGAAGTATCGCCTCCGGATGTGAAGGATGGCGGACTCCTGCATTTCAATGCTGTAAACAGCTTCGACCGCGAGTTGACGCCGGCCCAGGACGGGAGTGGCATGGGACTTGGCTGAACGTCAGGGACGCGACCGCGCTTGCCCGGCCGCGTGTGGGAGGATCGGAGGAACGGAAGCCCCGGGCGGGGTCCGGGCGGTGGTTGGCAGCGTGGCTGCGGGGTAGGGCCAGTGCCGGCGGAAACGTGCGCGGCATCGACGATGATCGGCGCGCGTCGCCGAGGAGCCGCACGGCGACCTCGGAGGAGCCCGAGAGGAGGTGGTGGAGACGGTGCATCGCGAGCGACGGCGGGCGGGGGTGAAGGGGGCGGCGCGGGTGTTGCTGTCGTGTGCCGTCACGCTCGGGGCCCTCCTCGTCTTCGCCGGCGCGGTCTTCGCTGGCGCCGCCAGCGCCGAGAGCGCGGGGCAACCGGTGCACCTCACCGCCGACGGCGAGGCCCAGCCGCCGGCCGCCCCCCACGACACCTCGCCGGCCTCCGCCGCCGCCCGCGGCCCTGCGCACGTCGGGGGGAACGACGCCGCCACCCCGCCGGTGCGACCGGGCTCGGCCCTCCTGGGTGAGCGGCCCGAGCCGGCCGGGGTCGACCGACCGGGGCCCACCGCGACCGCCACCGCACCGGGGGCCGGTGCCAAGCAGTCGTCGGCTCCGGCGACCGAGGAGGTCGAGGCCGAGGCGCGGCCCGAGCTCCCCGTGCTCGCCAAGCACGTCGATGACGCCGAGGCGCGTCCACTCGTCGACGCCCGCAGCCGCGAGGCCGACCACCCCGAGGAAGAAGACGTCACCTCGACCGAGGAAGATCTCGCCGTCACTGGGGGAGAGCCGGCATCGGCGGAGGCGGCCGGCCCGGAGACATCCGTCGCCGGTCTCCCCGGCGATGGTGACGCCGGTGAGCTCACCGCCGCCTCGGGCGGCGCCCCGGACGGCGCCGCCCCAGACCGCAGTGCCGGGGTGGTCAGTGCCGGTGGAGGGAGTAGCCCCGCCCGCCCGCTCGTCGACAGCGGGCTCGGCCTCGTCCCGCCCCGCATCTCGGTGAGCGACCACGTCGGTGCCGCCAACGGGCGGCAGGTTCGCACTGTCCTGTCGACGGTCGGGCGAGACACCGACGGTGCCCACGCCGGCGCCAGCGGGCGGGTGCAGGGCGGCGACGACCGTCAGGGGGGGGAGGCCGGCGCCAGGGAGGCCGCCAGGTCGTGGCCATCGCCTGGCATCCGCACCGGCCGCCCCAACGGGCCCGCCCACCCCGCCGCTGGAGCCAACCAGATCGTCAACACCAACGCGGCGGCCGCAGTCGCTGGCGCCCTCGGCGTCCCCGGCGCGCTGGCCGTCGTCCAGGCGCTGACCGCGCCGCCGGGGCCCGGGAGCGTCTCCGTCATCGGCAGCCCCGGCCAGCTGAGGACCAACGAGGTGCAGGGGGCGGTCTCGGGTGCCGGGCCACCGTCGGTCGCCGCCACTGCCATCGTCGTCCGACTCCCGGCCCCCGCCGGCCCGGGCGCCTCCGCCACACCCGCCGTCGCCCGCCCCCGAGACCTCCCTGCCCGCACCGATCAGACGGCTGGCACTGCCGGCCTCTCGGTTGGGATGGTCGAGACCTCAACGACCCCCGCTCTTGTGCTCACCGGCGCCGCGCTCGCGCGCGCCTGGTCCCGTTCGCGCTCGCAGCCTCGCCGCCGGCGAGGCCCCGGGCCCCGCTCTCGATGGCGCCCACCCCTCACGCTCCTCGCCACCACCGCCATCGACCCAACCCGCCTTGCTGGGGCGGGCCGAACCAATAGCCACCGACGGAAGGAGCTTCACCACGACCCACAACCGAAATTGAATGGAACACTTCTAGTAGAAGGAGAATGGATGAGAACAGAAAGAGCGATGTACGGCGGTGACAGGAGGAGCACGCTCGTTGCGCTGCTCCTCTTCGCCGCCGCCACGGCCATGCTGCTGCTCCTCGGCGCGGGTTCCGCCCATGCCGAACAGAGCGCGAGCGTGTCCAACGACGGCACGGCCGTCGCCGACACCGGTGGCAACAAGGCCACCGGCAACGAGTCGGAGAACGACGCCGACAGCGACCAGGACGCCGA
>JADDRA010000045.1:0-1463 GCA_016781105.1 Actinomycetota bacterium
CGGGGCCGGTGGCCGGCTCGACGCCCAGGCCGGGCGGGTGGCCGTCCTGGCCCGCTCCAGGCTGGCCGGCGCCGGCGCCCGCCTCGGGACCGCCGAGCGCCGCTTGGATCCCGATCGTCTGGGCGCCCGCCTGACTCGCCTCGACGACGAGGTGGTTGCCAGCGGTGCCCAGGTGGGGCGCCGGGCCCTGCGGGTGACGGCTGCGGCCGACGCCCGGGTCGAGGGCCTGGCCGCCCGGGCCCGCTCCGCCGACCCGGCCCGGGCCCTGGCCCGGGGGTGGTCGCTCACCCGCCGCCTCGACGGCGCGCTGGTGCGAGGAGCCGACGAGCTCGCGCCCGGCGAGGCCGTGGTCACCACCTTCGCCCGGGGCCGGGCCACCAGCACGGTGACCGAGGTCACCCTCACCTCCCGCCACCCCGGAGACGACGCCCCGTGAACCCACCGCCCGTGACCCCACCTCCAGTGAACCCACCGCCCCAGGGCTCGCCGCCGCCCGGCCCCGGGGGCGACGTCGGCACCCTCAGCTACGTCCGGGCCGTCGAGGAGCTGGAGGCCATCCTGGCCGAGCTGGAGGACGACCACCTCGACGTCGACCACCTGGCCGAGCGGGTGGCCCGGGCCGCCGCCCTGGTGCGGCTGTGCCGGGAGCGCATCAGCGGCACCCGCCTGGAGGTCGAGCGCATCGTGGCCGACCTCGACGGCGGCCCGGTCCCCGAGCCCCCCGGCTGAGCCGGCGGCCGTTCCCACCGGCGGACGCGCCGGCGGACCGCCCCGGCTACTCGGGTTGGCCCTGCCCGCCCCGGCACGGCGCACCGGGCTCGGGGGTCTGGGGTCCCTGGCGGAAGCTCTCGACGAACGCGCCCAGGGCGGGGTCGGAGGCCGAGTCGAGCCGGAGCTGCCTGCCCCAGGCCGAGGCCACCACGGGGGCCGGGAGGCCCTCGGTCCAGGGCGAGACCAACACGTAGCTGCCGGCCAGGTCGCGAAGGGCCTCGACCTGGGCGGCGGGCAGGTCGGGCCGGTAGGTGATCCACACCGCACCGTGCTCCATGGAGTGCACGCCCAACTCGGGCAGGACCGGCTGGGAGTAGTAGCCGCAGTTCTGCCACGTCGCGTTGTGGTCGCCGCCGACCGGAGGGGTCTGGGCGTAGTCCACCGTCCCGGTCACGTGGTTGGCCGAGCCGACCTCGAAGGTCGCCACCTCGGGCGGGGGGACGGCTTCATCCTTGCCGCCGGCCGACAGCACCACGAGGGTGACGCCGAGCGCGACCATGGCGCCGAGGGCCAGGAAGAACGGCCACCGCCGACTCCTCTGGGCGCTGGCCCGGGCGCGCGACGCCTGGGTCCGCCGGGGCCGGCCCTTGCCCGTCGCCTTGGGCTCAGGCATCGCGCCCCCTCACCCGCTCGAGCGTAGGCCAACGGCCGGTGGCGCAGGCCGGCGGGCGGGCGCTCACCCCCGGCTCGGG
>JADDRA010000045.1:1559-2160 GCA_016781105.1 Actinomycetota bacterium
GCCGGCGGGCTGGACGGCGTGCCACGCCGGCCTCCTGGCGCCCATCCGGAGCTACGAGGTGGAGGCGGAGGAGGGGTCGGAGGTCACCGCCCTGGTGACCTTCGAGCCCGGCCTCGACGAGGTGATGGGCCTGGTGCCCGAACGGGCCCGGGTCACCTGGGCCAGCGCCGAGGAGGCGGACTCGTGGGGGGTCGACCTCGACGAGAGCACCTTCGAGCCCCTGCACCCCTCGGACGAGACGGCGCCCGCGGCGGTGGCAGCCTGGGCCGAGGCCCACCGGGCCTGCCGGCCGGCCCGCACCTGGGACGGCAACCTGCGAGGCTCGCCCGCCCTGGCCGAGCGCTTGTGCGGAGCCGAGGGGTCGATCGAGGTGGGGCCGGCGTTGCCCCTCGGAGCCGCCGATGCCGCTCCCTTCCTGGTCGCCTTCGGCCCCGGGGCCAGCTCCTGGGCCAGGGTGGTGGCCGTGACCGGCCCCGTCCAGCTGCGGGCGGTGGTGGCGCCCATCGGCCAGGAGTGGCTGGTCATCGGCGTGCTCCCGGCTTGAGCAGCGTTGCCTCAAACCGAGGCCGAAACAGTGCACCTTCCCGCGTCGCCGACATCA
>JADDRA010000045.1:2322-9926 GCA_016781105.1 Actinomycetota bacterium
GGGTGACCACGGCCGGCCCGGCCCCGACCACCCCTGTCGCCCAATCTGCGGCTCGGCCCGCGGCCAACCCTGCCGCCCAGTCGGCTGGGTCCCTGGTCACGGGCTGGGGCGAGATCAGCCGCCTGCTCGGCGCCCGCACGCTGGTCCTTCCCGCAGGGAAAGCTGAGCGCCGCCTGCGGGGTCAGCGCCAGGCGGCGACGATCCCGGGCAGCTCGGCCAGGGTGGTGACGGTCGCATCGGGGACCACGTCCCATGCGGGGGCGTGGTCGTTGGCCACCCAGACGGTCCCGAGGCCGGCCTGCTGGGCGCCCCAGATGTCGTCGTAGGGGCGGTCGCCGACGAACACGGCCCTCGCCGGGTCGGCGAGGCCGAGGGCGTCGAGGGCGGCCCGGAAGACCGAGGGATGGGGCTTCAGGTGGGTCATCTCACTGCTGTAGAGGCGCTCGTCGAGAAACTCGGCCAGGCCGTCGCGAGCCAGGAAGCGCTCGTGGAAGGCCCGGGGCCAGTGCGTGTTCGACAGCAGCCCCAGGCGCAGCCCCGCTTCGACGAGGCCGGCCAGGGTGGCCGCGGCGTCGGGGAAGTGGCGGATGTGGGGGGTCCAGGCGTCGAGGTGACGCACGGCCGCCTCCTCGAGGACCGCCTCGGCCACGTCGAGCCCCAGTTCGGCCGAGGCCTCGGCCACCAGGTCGGCGAGGGTGGCCGAGCGGCACTCGCCCGCCGTGCGGTCCCAGAACCGGGCCTCGACCGCGCACAGCCGCTCGGCCACCTCGGCCTCCCGCCCGGGGGCGAGGTGGGCGGCGGCCAGGGTCCACACGTCGGTCATCTCCAGGGGCACGAACTCGGCCAGCGTCCCGCCCCAGTCGAAGATGACCGCCTCCACCGCCATCGGGGCGACAGTAGGGCCCGGTGTCGACCGCCCGGGCCGACCTACCATGGCCCGATCGCCCCTCCGGTCGAGTCCTTCGGCGCCACCGCCCCCGCCAGCCTGCTCGACATCGCCGGGCGGGCCGAGCGGCGCGTGCGCACCCTGCTCGGCGCCGAGCGGGACCGCTGGTCGGCGGTCGACCCCGACCTGGGGGAGCTGATCGACTGCCTGGCCGGGCTGGTCGACGCCGGCGGGAAGCGGCTGCGCCCGGCCTTCTGCCACTGGGCCTACGTGGGCGCCGGCGGTGACGGGAACGACCCCATGGTGGTCGACGTGGGGGCGGCGTTCGAGCTGCTCCACGCCTTCGCCCTGGTCCACGACGACGTCATGGACGGCTCCGACCAGCGCCGGGGCCATCCCACCGCCCACGTCACCTTCGCCACCCGCCACCGCCAGGAGGGGTGGCGGGGCGAGGCCCGGCGCTTCGGCGAGGGGGTGGCCATCCTGGTCGGCGACCTCGCCTTCGTCTACGCCGACGTCCTCACCGCCGCCGCTCCGCCCCGGGCTCGAGCCGTCTACGACGAGCTGCGCGTCGAGCTCAACGTCGGCCAGTACCTCGACGTGGTGGGCACGGTCCGGGGCCAGGCCAACCTGGCCACCGCCCGGCGCATCGCCTCCTACAAGTCGGGCAAGTACACCGTGGAGCGACCCCTGCACGTGGGCGCCGCCCTGGCCGGCCGCCTCGACGAGCTGGCCGAGCCCCTGTCGGCCTACGGCCTGCCCCTCGGTGAGGCCTTCCAGCTGCGCGACGACCTCCTCGGCGCCTTCGGCGACTCGTCGGCCACGGGCAAGCCGGTGGGGGACGACCTGCGGGAGGGCAAGCCCACCCCGCTGATGGCCATCGCCTCCCAGCGGGCCACCGGGGCCGGGGCCAGGAGCCTGCAGCGCACCGGTGACCCCGGCCTGACCGAGGCCGAGGTGGGTGAGGTGCAGGAGGTCCTGGTCGCCACCGGCGCCCGGGACGAGATCGAGCGGGCCATCGAGCGCCTGACCGCCGAGGCGGTCGACGCGGTCAAGCGCTCGCCCCTGACCGAGGAGGCCAAGGTCGCCCTCACCGAGCTGGCCGCCTACGTGGCCTGGAGGGATCGATGACGCCGCCCCCGCCAGAACGAGGGGGGTCCCCATGCAGGTAGTCGTCGTCGGGGCCGGGCTGGGGGGCCTGTCGGCTGCCTGTCACCTGGTGGGTCGGGGCCACTACGTCGTGGTCCTGGAGCGGGGGGACCAGCCCGGGGGGCGGGTGGGGCTCCTGGAGCTGGACGGCTACCGCTTCGACACGGGCGCCACCGTGCTCACCATGCCCGGGCTGGTGGAGGAGTGCTTCGCCGCCGCCGGGGCGTCGATGGCCGACCACGTCGACATCCGCCCCGTCGACCCCATGTACCGGGCCTGCTACGCGGACGGCTCGGTGCTGCGGGTGTGGCACGGGCGCGAGCGCATGACGACCGAGATCGAGGAGGTGTGCGGGCCCAGCCAGGCGGCCGCCTTCGGCCGCTTCTGCGACTGGCTGGGCGAGCTGTACCGCCTGGAGATGCCCCACTTCATCGGGCGCAACTTCGACTCGCCCCTCGACCTCACCTCCCCGCTGCGGCCCACCATCGACCTCGTGCGCCTGGGTGGCTTCCGGCGCATGGCCAAGGCCGTCGCCGGCTACTTCGACGACGAGCGCCTCCAGCGCATCTTCAGCTTCCAGTCCATGTACGCCGGCCTGGCCCCCTACGAGGCCCTGGCCCTGTACTGCGTCATCACCTACATGGACTCCGTGGCCGGCGTCTACTTCCCGACAGGGGGCATGCACGCCATGTGCCGCGGGCTGGCCGGGGCCATCGAGGCCGCCGGTGGCGAGCTGCGCTACGGGGCCGCGGTCGAGACCATCCTGCGCCGCCACGGCAGCACCGGCGATGTCACCGGCGTGCGCCTGGACAGCGGCGAGACGATCGCCGCCGACGCGGTGGTGGCCAACCCCGACCTGCCCGTGGCCTACCGCACCCTGCTGGGCGGCCTCGACGCCCCCCGCACCGCCCGCCGGGGTCACTACTCGCCCTCGTGCGTGGTCTGGCACGCCGGGGTCAAGGGCCTGCCCCCGGCCGAGGCCGCCCACCACAACATCCACTTCGGCGCCTCGTGGAACGACTCCTTCAAGGCCATCCTGAAGGACGGCGTGCGCATGCCCGACCCGTCGATCCTGGTGACGCTGCACTCCCTGGACGACCCCTCGCTCGCCCCCGAGGGCTGCTCCACCCTCTACGTCCTCGAACCCACCCCCAACCTCGACGGGCGCATCGACTGGAGCGCCGAGCGCGACCGGGTGCGCGATTCCCTGGCCGAGCGGGTGGCCGCCCTGGGCTATCCCAGCGAGGTGGAGGTCGAGGCCTTCGTCGACCCCCTCGACTGGGAGCGCCAGGGCATGGAGCGGGGCACCCCCTTCGCCCTGTCCCACCGCTTCCTCCAGACCGGGCCCTTCCGGCCCCACAACGTCGACAGGCGGGCGCCCGGGCTGGTCTTCGTCGGTTCCAGCACCGTGCCCGGCGTGGGCGTGCCCACCGTCCTGGTGTCGGGCCGCCTGGCCGCCGAGCGGGTGGAGGAGCACGGGCGGCGGCGATGACCACCCTGGAGGCGAGCTACGCCCGGTGCCGCACGCTCAACCGGCGCTACGGCACCACCTACTACTGGTCGACCAAGGCCCTTCCCCGGGTCAAGCGCCACCACGTGTGGGCCCTCTACGGCTTCTGCCGCTACGCCGACGACATCGTCGACGACCTGGGATCCGACGCCCCCACCGACGTGCGGGCCAAGGCCCTGGCCGCCTTCGGGGATCGCTTCTTCGAAGACCTGGAGGCGGGCGACTCCGACGACGAGGTGCTCAAGGCCGTGGTCCACACCGTGCGGGCCTTCCGCATCGACCCGGGTTGCTTCCGGCGCTTCCTCCGCTCCATGACCATGGACCTGACCGTGGCCAGCTATGAGACCTGGGACGACCTGCTCGGCTACATGGACGGCTCGGCCGCGGTGATCGGCGAGATGATGCTGCCCATCCTCGAGCCCACCTCGCCGGCGGCCACGCCCCACGCCCAGGACCTGGGAAACGCCTTCCAGCTCACCAACTTCCTGCGCGACGTCGACGAGGACCTCGACCGGGGCCGGGTGTACCTGCCCCAGGAGGACCTGCGCCGCTTCGGGGCCGACCCCTGGCCGCGGCGGGCCACGCCCGAGTGGCGGGCGGTCATGGCCTTCGAGATCGAGCGGTGCCGGGCCCTGTACCGCTCGGCCGACATCGGGCTGGCCCTGCTACCCCCCTCCTCGCTGGCGGGCATCCGGGCCGCCCGTATCCTTTACGCCGGCATCCTCGACCGCATCGAGGCCCAGGGCTACGACGTGTTCTCGACTCGGGCCCGGGTGCCGATGTGGCGCAAGGCCACGACCGTCGGCCGCCTGGCCGTGACCACCCCCGTTCCCAACGGGTGGGGGCGAGGAGGGAAGAGGTGAGCGACACGCCCGGGAGGGCCGGCGCGACACCTTCCAACGACTGCGCCGAGTGCGGCTTCAGCGACGAAGCGCTGTCCATGGAGGACGCGGTGGCCAAGCTGCGGGGATTCGGCCGTCGCTACCGGGCGCCGCTGACCCGCTTCCTGCCCGGCGAGGACGGCCCCACCCTGCTGCGGGAGCGCCCGGCGCCGGGCGTCTGGTCGGCCCTGGAGTACGCCGCCCACGTGGCCGAGGTCTTCGAGTGGTACGACGAGTGGGTCCGGCGCTCGCTGGTCGAGGACGAACCCGTCGTCGAGGCGCCCACCCCCGACGAGGCCGCCGAGGCAGGGCGCTTCAACGAGCGCAACCCTGCCACGGTGGCCGGCGCCATCGCCACCAACGCCGAACGCCTGGCCACCACCTTCGAGGGGATCCCCGAGGAGGCGTGGGACCGGGTCCATGTGCGCCGGGGCCAGCGGCGCTCGGTGCTGTTCACCGCCCGGCGGGCCGTCCACGAGGGCGGCCACCACCTCCTCGACATCGGCCGGGGCCTGCGGGCCGTGCGGGAGCGGCGCCAGGGTGGGTAGCGCGCCCGCCCGGCTGGGGCGGCCCGGCACCCCCGCCGTCGCCGTCGGCGTCGCCGCCGCCGGCCTCATGGCCCTGGCCCAGGCCCCCGTCCCCTTCGTCGACGACGACCGGGCGCTGACCACCGTCGTGGTCGTGGCTTTCTTCACCGCCACCTGCGCCCTGGCTGCCGACGTGTGGCCGATCCGCCGGGTGGCCCTGGCCGCCGGAGTGGTGGTGGTGGCCACCTTCGCCCTGGAGCTGGTGGGCTCGACCACCAACTGGCCCTTCGGCGCCTACGACTACACCGGCGCCCTGGTCCCTCACCTCCTCGACGTGCCCCTGGTGGTGCCCCTGGCCTGGTTCGCCATGGCCGTGCCCGCCCGGGAGGTGGCCGCCCGCCTGGTGGCGCCGGGCTGGGCCCGAGTGGCCCTGGGGGCCGTCGCCCTCACCGCCTGGGACCTCATGCTCGACCCCCAGATGGTCGACGCCGGCTACTGGGCCTGGGAGGCCGACGGACCCTGGCGGGGGATCCCGCTGTCCAACTACGCGGGCTGGCTGATCTCGTCCGCCACCGTGATGATGGTCCTCGACCGCCTCCTCCCCCGGCCCGGTCAGAGCCGGCCCCTCCTGGCCCTCTACGCCTGGTGGGGCTTCTCCGAGGCGCTCGCCTTCATCGTGTTCTTCGGCGACCCGGTGGTCGGCCTGGTCGGCGGCGCCGCCATGCTCGGCCTGGCCGGCGCCGCCCTGCGCGCCAGCGCCCACATCCCCCGGCGCACCGCGACCTACGGGGGCCGTGGCTGAGGTCACCGTCGTCGGCGGCGGGGTGGGGGGCATGGCCGCCGCCCTGCGTCTGCGGGCCGCCGGCCACGACGTCGTCCTCTTCGAGCGCAACCCCGTGCTCGGGGGCAAGCTGGCGGCGCAGCACGTCGACGGCTTCACCTTCGACACCGGCCCGTCGCTGCTCACCCTGCCCGAGGTGTTCGACGACCTCCTGGCCTGCGCCGGCACGTCGCTGGCCGAGGTGGTCGACCCGGTCCGCCTCGACCCCATCTGCCGCTACCGCTGGCCCGACGGCTCGGGCTTCGACCACCGGGCCGACCTCGAGGCCGCCACCGGCGAGGTTGAGCGGCTGTCCCCGGGCCAGGGCCGGGCCTTCGCCGCCTACCTCGACCACGGGCGCCGGGTCTGGGAGGTGTCCCGGCGGACCTTCTTCGCCGGCGCCATGGAGTCGCCCCTCGACCTGGTCCGGCGGATGCGGGGACCGTCGGACCTGTGGGCCGTCGACCCCCTGCGCACCCTCCATGCCCGGGCCCGCTCGCACTTCGCCGACCCCCGCCTGGTCCAGTGGGCCGGGCGCTACGCCACCTACTCGGGGTCCTCGCCCTACGCCGCCCCCGCCAGCCTGGCCTGCATCCCCTGGATCGAGCAGTCGTCGGGAGCCTGGTACGTGGGAGGCGGGCTGGCCCGCCTGGCCGAGGCCCTGGCCGAGGTGCTGGCCGGCGCCGGGGTGGAGGTCCGGGCCGGGGTCGAGGTGGAGGCGGTGCGGGCCGACGCCACCTCGGTGGCCGGGGTGCGCCTGGCCGGCGGCGAGGTGGTCGACGCCGACGTGGTGGTGGCCAACGTGGACGCCACCCACCTCTACGTCGACCTGCTGCCCGACCGGCGGTCCCTGCGCCGGGTGCTGCGGGCGCCGGTGTCGTCGTCGGGCTTCGCCCTGCTGGCCGCGGTGGAGGGCCGCACCGAGGGGTTGGCCCACCACAACATCGCCTTCTCCGCCGATCCGGCGGGGGAGTTCGACGCCATCTTCGACCGGGGAGAGGCACCGACCGACCCCACCGTCTACGTCTGCGCCTCCGTCGTGACCGACGCCGGCCAGGCGCCCGAGGGGTGCGAGAACTGGTTCGTCCTGGTCAACGTGCCCCCGACGTCGGCTGTCGACTGGGAGGCCCGGGCCGAGCCCTACCGTGACCACCTGCTGGAGGTGCTGGCCCGGCGGGGATGGGACCTGGCCGCAAGGCTGCGCTCGGTCGAGATGGTCACCCCGCTCGACATCGCCCACCGCTACCGCTCGTGGCAGGGGGCCATCTACGGCACGTCGTCCAACGGCCGCCAGGCCGCCTTCCTGCGGCCGGCCAACCGCGGTCCCCGCCGGGGCTTGTACCTGGTGGGAGGTTCCAGCCACCCCGGCGGCGGGCTGCCCCTGGTGGCCATGAGCGGGGCCATCGTGGCCGCCATGGTGGAGGCTGACCAGAAGCGGCCTTAGCCAAGGTTCGCCCTGTGCCCCTGGTCAACATGCACGAGGCCAAGACGCAGCTCGCCCGCCTGGTGGAGCGGGCCGGCGCCGGCGAGGACATCGTCATCGGCAGGGCCGGTCGTCCCGTCGCCCGCCTGGTCCGCTACGAGCAACGCAAGGAGCCCCGCAGGCCGGGCCGGTGGAAGGGCAAGATCCGGATGGCCGACGACTGGGAGGCGACCCCGCGGTCGTTCCTCGACGCCTTGGAGGCCGCGGTGGAGAAGGACGAGGACATCGACGCGTGAGCCTCCTCCTCGACACCCACGCCGTCCTGCGGTGGCTGGGTGACGTGGAGCTCGGCGACGACGTGCGCGAGGAGATCAACGATCCGGGCACCGCGGTCTTCGTCAGCGCCGC
>JADDRA010000062.1 GCA_016781105.1 Actinomycetota bacterium
TCGACGCCCTGGCCGGCTACACCGGCCAGAGCCGAGGGCGCGCCCCCACCCACACCTGGAACACCCGGCCCCTGGCCGTGGCGGAGCACGGCGGCGTGCCGGCCGACGACCGCAGCGCCGCCGAGGTGGTGCTGGCCGGGCTGTCGCGTGAGCCGGTGACCACCTTCACGGCGCTCGACGACCCCTGGGTCCTCGACGGCCGGCTGGGCGCCGAGCGCGACGAGCACCTGGGCGTGCTGGCCGGCGCACCGCCCGATCAGCGCTCGTCACTGCACCTGGCCCGGGTGACGGCCGAGCACGCCGGGCGCGCCGTGCAGGCGGCCAGCGCCGACCTCGAGCGGGCCGAGGCCCACCTGGCCCGCTTCGGGCCGCTGGCCGCCCTGCGCCGCACTGTGCGCATGGAGCGCGATGACGCCGAGCAGGCCGTGGCCCGGGCCCAACAGCGCCTGGAGGCGGCCCGGGCCGAGCGGCGACGAAGCGAGGGCCGGGTGGCCGAGCTGGAGGCGGCCGAGGCCGAGCGGACTCGCTTCGTTGCCGACACGGCGTGGCGCCTCGAGCGCGTGCAGGCCATCAACAACCAGCTGGACCGCCACTGGAGCGCGGCCGTGCTCGCTGCGGTCCGCCAGGACGACCCGCTCGCATTCGGCGTCGGGCGCCTGCGGGCCGCCCGCGCCGTCGCCGCCAGTGACCTGGCCTCCTACCACGCCAGCCTTCCGCCCGACCGCCGCGCCGCCGTGACGCAGGCCGAGCGGGAGCTGGCTGACGCCAGGCATCGGCGGCGTCTCGCCCACCGCGCCCTCGACGAGTGTCGCCGGCGGCTCGAGGTGGCGTCCGAGCGGCACTGGGGCCGGCGCGACAAGGAGGCGATGGCGCGGGCGGAGCGGGCACTGGCGAGCGCCGAGCACGCCGTCAGCGACGCCGCCCGAGCGGAGCACGACGCCCGAGGGCGCCTTGACGCTGAAGGGTCAAAGCTGCGCCGGAGGACCAAGGCCTTGGCCGCCACCGAGGAGCGGCGGGTGGAGCTGACGGGGGCGCTGGCCGAGCTCGACGCTGCCCTCGACGACACCCGGGCGAAGCGGGTGGAAGCGCTCGCCGCCGAGCCGATCGTCCCGCCGCACCTGGTCGACGTCGTGGGCGAGGCGCCCAGCGACCCACACGCCCGCCAGGCCTGGTGGGGCCTGGCCTGGCGCATCGAGGCCTACCGCGACCGCCATCCCGACGCCCTCGGCCACGAGGCCGACGGTGGCATCATCGCCGCCATCGGGCCCAGTCCGGCCGCACGGTGGATGCCCGACGCGGAGTGGGACGACCTCGCCGGCCAGGTGCGCCACGGCCGGTCCCTGGTGGCGCTCGCCGCTGAGGCGAGCAACGCCGACGTCGACGGCGCATGGGGCGATGCGACGGCATGGGCCGAAGTCGTCGAGGAAGCCGGGGCGCTCCTGAATTCCCAACGTGCGACCGTGGACCGAGGTGTCGGACGCGAGACGGGCAGGAGTATCGGCTGGTAGTGAATGTCGCCCCTCGGCACGGCAAGCCGGTCATCGTCCGCTCGCAAGCGACGTTCTGGGCGCATGTTCTGTGCGGAATCGCGTAAGTGCCGAGCGCGCGTAACGGGAGATATCTTGCGTGTTCGAACTCCCTGAGTAGTGTTCGGCACCTGGGCGGTGGAGAACCCGTTCCAGAGCGGCGACCACGAGCACCACGAGCACGTGGGCGACGGGGCGGTGTTCGTGGCGAAGCCCCGCAAGGCGGGCCAGGGCCTGTGGCCCTTCGAGAAGCTCACCTTCACCAACACCGTCGACGGCGAGCTGGGCGACTTCCTCCTCGGCTTCGGCCAGGACCGCGCCGGCGAGGTCTACGTGTTGACCTCCGACCACCACGGGCCCCACGGCAACAGCGGCAAGGTCTACAAGATCATCCACCCGAGCGGGAGGGACCGCTCCGGGCGGCCGGTGCCTCCCGGGCGGGCCCGGAGGTAGGGGCCTCGGCATCGCGCGGCGATAACCTCGTCCCGGGTACGACGGCTCCCTCGTGCCCGAGACGCGGGCATGTCATGCAGCGGATGAGGGCCGTCCCGGACAGCAAAGTTGCAGTGGACGATCTGAGGCCACGAGACGGCCGCGCACCACTCGAGGCGAGCCGTATTCCGGCTGTGGAGCGTGCCGGGGGAGGGAGAAGGCCGTGACGGGCGCCGACCAGACAGAGAGCGAACTCCTACGCCCATCACCCCGGGTCGGCGCCTGGTTAGTCGGGGCCCGGGGCGCGGTTGCCACCACCGCCCGGCTCGGCGCGGCGGCCGTCGCCGCCGGCCTGGCTCCCCCCACCGGCCTCGTCACCCGTCTCCCCGCCTTCCGGGACGTCCCGCTCCCGGAGCTCGACCAGCTTGTCTTCGGCGGCCACGACCTCGCCGACACGCCGCTTGTCAAACGTGCCGACGCGCTGGCCGAGACGGGGGTGATCCCAGCGACGCTGCCCCGCGCCGTCGAAGAGGAGCTCGAGGCGACCGACTTTGAGATTCGCCCGGGGATCGGCCCCGACGACACCGAGCGACCGCGGGAGGCAATCGCAAGGGCACGCCGGGACATCGAGGGGTTCGTCGAGGCCCACGGGTTGGCCACGGTCGTGGTCGTGAACCTGGCGTCCACCGAGCCCCCGGCGCGCGCACACCCCGCCCACGCTACCCTTGACGCGCTCGACGAAGCCCTCGACACCGGCTTGGCCGTCCTCCCCCCGAGCTCCATCTACGCCTACGCCGCCCTCGACGCCGGCTGCTCGTTCGTCGACTTCACTCCCTCTACGGGCGTACGCCTCCCCGCCCTCGAGGCACTCGCCCTGCGCCGCGGCGTCGCCCACGCCGGCCGGGACGGCAAGACGGGCGAGACGCTGGTGAAGAGCGCGCTCGCGCCCCTCTTCGCCTCCCGCAACCTCCACGTCCTGTCCTGGGCTGGGACCAACCTGCTGGGCGGGGGCGACGGGGCAGCCCTGGCCGACCCCGACCGGCGCCGGAGCAAGCTCGACTCGAAGGCGCGAGCGCTAGGGGCGATACTCGGCTACCAGCCCGACGCGCGGATCGGGATCGAGCACGTCGCCGACTTCGGCGAGTGGAAGACAGCGTGGGACCACATTTCCTTCGAGGGCTTCCTGGGGACGAGGATGCGGATGCAGTTCACCTGGGAGGGGTGCGACTCGGCCCTGGCCGCCCCACTCGTCCTCGATCTCGCCCGACTGGTCGCCTCGGCACAGGCAGCCGGCTACCGGGGGGGCATCACTGAGCTCGCGTTCTTCTTCAAGGACCCGTGGGGCTCGCAAGAACACCGCCTCGCGCCGCAGTTCGAGGCGCTGTGCGAGTGGGCTGGTGGGCTCGCGACGAGAGCGTGACCACCCTCCCCGCACCCCGTGCCGTCGCCGAGCTCCTCCGGCTCCCCGCTGTCCTGACCGTTCCGGGCGACTCTCTCCTGGGCGCCGCGGCAGCAGGAACCCGGCGGGAGGCACCACACACCGTCGGCCTAGCGCTGTCCTCTTCCCTCCTCTATCTGGCCGGGATGGCACTGAACGACTACGCCGACCGCGAGGTCGACGCACTGGAGCGACCGCACCGGCCGATCCCCTCCGGCATGGTAGAGCCCCGCTTCGCGCTGCGGCTGGCCCAGGCCCTGACCGCCGCGGGCATCGTCATGGCCCGGCTCGCCGGCGGCAGCCGCGCGCTCCGGGTCGCCGGGCCCCTCGCCGGCGCCGTGTGGAGCTACGACCTGGTGTTGAAGGGCACGCCCGCCGGCCCGCCCGCCATGGCCACGTGCCGATCCCTCGACGTCCTGCTCGGTGCCGGCACGCTCCGTCCTGCGCTGGTCCCCGCAGCGCTCGTCGGTGGTCACACCCTGGCAGTGACCGCGGTCAGTCGGCACGAGACGACAGGTGGCGCGCCCCGAACCGCTCGCGTCGCGGCCGTGGTCGCCGCAGGTGTCACCCTCGCCGCGGCGGGGTTCGCCGCTCGGCGCCTTGCCGGCCGCCACACCGGGAGCGTCGTACCGGTCACGGCCGCCCTGGTGGCGTACGCCACGTCGTTCGGCGGAGCGGCGGTCGCCGCCGCTCGCGAGCCGACTCCAGAGCGACTGCAGCGAACGGTGGGCGCCGGTGTGCTCGGGCTCATTCCCCTCGAATCGGCCCTCGTGGCTGGCGCCCGCCGCCCAGGTTCGGCGGCGGTGCTGGCCTCCCTCTGGCCGATCGCCCGGCGACTCGCCAAGAAGCGGTCGGTGACGTGACCCGTCCCCCTGGGTCGTCGGCTGGGCTGCGGTACAGCTACGTCACCAACGGGCTCGCCGACCATCGCATTGACGACGCGCTCGAGTTGCTGGCCGAGGCAGGCTACGTCGGCGTCGCGTTGACCCTCGACCACCATCACCTCGACCCGTTCGCCCGCGACCTCGCCGCCCGCGTCCGCGGGCTGCGTCAACGCCTGGACGAGCTCCGGCTCGCCGTGACGATCGAGACCGGCGGCCGGTTCGTTCTCAACCCCCGCCGCAAGCACGAGCCGACCCTCCTGTCCGACGACGGCCGCAGTCGTCGCCTCGCGCTCCTCCACCGAGCCCTCGCGATCGCCGCCGACCTCGGGGCCGAGGCGGTGTCGTTCTGGTCGGGCGCTGCACCAGCGCTCCTCGACGAGGCGGAGGCCTGGCGCCGGTTGGTCGACGGATGCGCGGACGTGGTCGCAGAGGCCGAGCGCCGGGGGGTGCTGCTGGGCTTCGAGCCCGAGCCGGGGATGCTCGTCGACCGCCTCGACGGATGGGAGCGGCTGGCGTCCGAGCTGGGGCACCCGCCGGGCTTCGGGATCACGCTCGACCTGGGCCACTGCCAGTGCCTGGAGGACGAGCCCGTCGAGGCTTGCGTTCGGCGGGCGGGATCCCGGCTCGTCCACGTCCACGCTGACGACATGCGACGCGGGGTCCACGAACACCTCGACTTCGGGGAGGGCGAGGTTGACTTCCCGCCTGTGCTCGCCGCGCTCATCGAGGTCGGCTACGACGGCCTGGTCTCTGTCGAGCTGTCCCGCCACAGCCACGTCGCCCACCACGTCGTGCCCCGCGCCATCCAGTTTCTCCGGGCCGCCGAGCTGGAGGGAGGGGGCAGGCGACCGTGACCCTCGAGGAGCTCCGAGCGGCGCTCGACGCCCGACTCGTCCCTGAGGCGAGGAGGTGGCTCGCCGAGTCATTGGCCGCCGTCCGGCGGGATCCCTCGCAGATCCGGCTCCGCTTTCCCGCCGCGGGCCGCCACTTGGGCCGAGGGGCGGTGGTCAACCACGCCTCGTCCGACGAGCAGGTGCCGCGCTGGACCATGGACCAGGCTGGCCGCGTCCTGCTGCTCGCCGAGCTGGGCGACCGCGTCGTGGACGAACTCGACGAGCTGTACCGCTATGGCGACGCCGACGAGCAGCGCGCGATCGTGGCCGGCCTGCACCTGCTGCCTATCGGGGGCCGAGGCCTGCCGCTGGTGGTGGAGGCGCTCCGGTCGAATGACGCCAGGATGGTTGCTGCCACCGTCGGTCCGTATGGCAGCGCCCGGCTGCCCGACCACCTGTTCCGCCACGCGGTGCTCAAGTGCGTGTTCGTGGGTGTCCCCCTCGCCGCCGTCCATGGACTCGATCGGCGCGCCGACTCCGAACTCGCGCGCATGCTCGCCGGCTACGCCCTCGAGCGGGTGGCGGCCGGGCGAGACGTCCCGGCCGACGTCTGGGCCGTCGTGCACCGCTTCGATCCCTGGGAGGAGCTGGCCGCGATCGAGGCGGAGATGAAAGCGCCCCGGGCCGCGCCGCGTGCGGCGGCTCGCCGAGCGCTGGCCGCCCTGGCCGCAGAGAGAAGGAGGAGCTGAGTGCGGATCTTCGAGCCTCACGCCCACATGACCTCGCGCACGACCGACGACTACGAGACGATGGCGGCCGCCGGCGTGACCGTGATCGTCGAGCCCGCGTTCTGGCTCGGACAGCCGCGCACCTCGCTCGGCTCCTTCGTCGACTACTTCAACTCGCTACTGGGCTGGGAGCGGTTCCGGGCGTCGCAGTTCGGGGTCGCTCACCACTGCACGCTGGCGCTCAACCCGAAGGAGGCGAACGACGACGGACTGCGCCGCGAGGTCCTGGCTGTGCTTCCCCGGTACCTCGCCAAGGACCGCGTCGTCGCCGTGGGCGAGGTTGGGTACGACTCGATGACGCCTGAGGAGGACGAGGCCTTCGCCGCGCAGCTCGCCTTAGCCCTCGAGCATGACCTGCCCGTCCTGGTTCACACGCCCCACCGAGACAAGCTGGCGGGGACACGCCGATCGCTCGACGTGATCAGGGAGTCCGGGCTGCCACCCGAGCGCGTCCTGATCGACCACAACAACGAGCTGACGGTCCGGGAGGTGAAAGAGAGCGGCTGCTGGCTCGCCTTCTCGATCTACCCCGACACGAAGATGGACGAGGATCGGTTCGTGCGGATCGTCGACGAATACGGCACCGAGCGGATGCTCGTCAATTCAGCTGCGGACTGGGGTCGCAGCGACCCGTTGAAGGTGGTCAAGACGGCGGCGGCGATGATGGAAGCGGGGCGTAGCGAGGACGAGGTCGACCAGGTCGTGTGGCGTAACCCGGTCGAGTTCTTCGCCCAGAGCGGTCGGCTCGAGCTCGACGTCGAGCGGCCCGCTGCGCCCGCCACCTTTGCCGGGAACTCGATCCTGCGTGGCGAGCGCCCGGCCTGATGTCGATCACCCATCCGAGCGGGGACAGGCTCCACATCGGCTACTGCAGCAACGTCCACGCCGGGGAGGACGTGTCGGCGATCGTCGATCAGCTCCACCGCTTCGCCGGCCCCGTGCGGCGGCGGTTGGAATGGCCACGGCTGGCCGTCGGGCTGTGGCTGCCGGTCACCGCCGTGGGCGAGCTGCGGGACCCGGCGAGGCTGGACGAGCTCCGGGGGGCACTGGCGGACGAGCAGCTCGAGGTCGTGAGCCTCAACGGTTTCCCCTATGAGGCCTTCCACGCGCCCGTGGTGAAGCACGCCGTCTACCGCCCCAGCTGGGCCGAGCCGACGCGCCTCTCCTACACGCTTGAGCTCGCCGCCCTGCTCCACCGCCTCCTCCCCGCCGACGCCACGAGCGGAAGCATCTCGACCCTCCCTTTCGGCTGGCGTTACCCGTGGACCCCGGAGATGACGGCAACTGCCCGGGGGGCGCTGAGCCAGCTGGCGGACGGCCTGGCTCGGCTAGCGGACGAGCACGGTCGGGCGGTGCGGGTGGCCCTCGAGCCGGAGCCGGGGTGCGTCATCGAGACGACCGGGCAGGCGGTCGAGGCGCTCCGCGACCTGAGGCCGGAGTGGATCGGCTTGTGCGTGGATGCCTGCCACCTCGCCGTCCAGTTCGAGGACCCCGCGCCGTCGTTGGCAACCGTCGTGGCCGATGGGGTGCCTGTCGTCAAGGCCCAGCTGTCGTGCGCGCTGCGGACCAGCGGGACCGACGCCGCCCAGACTCTCGCTCCCTTCGTGGAACCCCGGTTCCTGCACCAGGCGCGCCAGCAGGTAGACGGCCGCGTGGCGGGCGTCGACGACTTGGACGATGCCCTTCGGGGAGGCCTCGCAGCCGCAGGCGAGTGGCGCGTCCACTTCCACGTTCCCGTCCACGCCGACCCCGACCGGACGACGCAGGCCGAGCTCGTCCAGACCATCGCCGCCCTCGTTCATGCCAAGCACCCGCTGACCACTCACCTCGAGGTCGAGACGTACACCTGGTCGGTGCTCCCCGGCCGTGCCCGGCCCAAGGACGAGGAAGACCTCGTGGAGGGGATCACCAAGGAGCTCGCCTGGGTCGCCGACGCCATCGAGGACAGCTTGGAGGAGAAGACATGACACGGCCCCTGCTCGTCCTCGACGTAGTCGGCCTGACCCCGCGGCTGCTGTCGCACATGCCGCGGCTGTCGGCTCTGGCCGCTGACGGCTTCAAGGCCGGGCTGTCGACCGTGCTCCCAGCGGTCACGTGCTCAGCGCAGGCGACGTTCCTCACCGGCATCCCACCGTCGGACCACGGCATCGTCGGAAACGGATGGTACTTCCGGGACCTGGGGGAGGTCCTGCTGTGGCGCCAGCACAACGCGCTGGTGGGAGGGGAGAAGGTCTGGGACGCCGCTCGCGCCCGCGATCCCAGCTACCGCGTGGCGAACGTCTGCTGGTGGTACGCCATGGGCGCCAGGACCGAGCTGACGGTCACGCCGCGGCCCGTCTACCACGCCGACGGCCGGAAGTCCCCCGACTGCTACACGGTGCCGGCAAGCCTCCACGACCGCCTGACCGAGCGGTTCGGCCCGTTCCCGCTGTTCAGGTACTGGGGGCCGAACGCCGGCATCGCCTCCTCGCAATGGATCGCGGCAGCGACCGAGGACATCCTGCGGCGCGATCGGCCCGATCTCACCCTCGCCTACCTCCCGCACCTCGACTACGACCTGCAGCGCTACGGGCCAGGCGGGCCGGAGGCCCGAGCCGCTGCTGAGGCGATCGACGAGGTCGCCGGGGGCTTGGTTGACGCCGCCCGGGAGCAGGACGTGACGGTCATGGTGGTCTCCGAGTACGGCATCACGCCGGCGAGCCAGCCCGTCGACATCAACCGGCACCTGCGCCGCGCCGGGCTGCTGGAGGTGTACCGCCAAGCGGGCATGGAGTACCTGGACCCGTGGACGTCATCGGCCTTCGCCGTGGCGGACCACCAGATCGCCCACGTCTACGTCCGCGAGGCCTCCCTCGTCGGCAAGGTCCGTGACCTCCTCGCGGAGTTGGCCGGCGTCGCTGAGGTCCTTGACGGGGACACGAAGGCGATTCACGCCCTCGACCATCCGAGGGCGGGCGAGCTCGTCGCCGTGGCGGAGCCCCACGCCTGGTTCACCTACTACTACTGGCTCGACGACGATCGTGCCCCCGACTTCGCCCGCACGGTGGAGATCCACCGCAAGCCCGGATACGACCCCGCCGAGCTGTTTATGGATCCCGCCGACCGCTATGCGAAGGCCCGGGCGGCGCTGGCTCTCGCCCGAAAGACGCTCGGGTTCCGCTACACGATCAATGTCGTCCCCCTCGACCCGTCACCGGTCCGGGGCTCCCACGGACGCCTTCCCGCCGACCCGGCCGACGGCCCCGTCCTTTTGTGCTCCGACCGGGCCTTTGCCTTCGACCGCCTGGCGGCGACGGACGTGAAGGGCTTCATCCTCGAGATCGGCGGGGTGGGAGGGACGGGATGACAGCGGCCGCCTTGGCCGAGCTCCTGCGTGACAGCACGGACCTGGTGGCCGGGCCCCTGCGGGCCGAGGTCGCCACCCTCCCCGAGCAGGTCCGGCCGGTCGTCGCCCACCACTTCGGCTGGCGAGGACCGCACGACCCACATGGCGCGCTCGGCGGTTGGCAAGGCGGTGCGCCCCGCCCTCGTGCTGCTCTTGGCCGCCGCGGCGGGCGCCCCGCTGGAGGTCGCTGTGCCCGGAGCCGTGGCGGTCGAGCTGGTGCACAACTTCTCCCTGCTCCACGACGACGTCATGGACGGCGACCGCTCCTGGCGGCACCGACCCAGCGCCTGGGTAGTCTTCGGTGAACGACTCGCCCTCCTGGCCGGCAGCGCCCTCCTCGTCCGCAGCCAGGTCTGCGTGCTGTCGGCGCCGTCCGGGCCCGCCGCCGCTCGCCGACTCGAGCGTACGGTGCAGGACCTGATCGAGGGCCAGGCGCTCGACCTCGCGCTGGAGTCGAGCGGCGATGCGAGCTTCGACCATGGCTGCGGA
>JADDRA010000083.1:0-7584 GCA_016781105.1 Actinomycetota bacterium
AACGACGAGGAGAGGCGGAACGACGAGGAGAGGCGGAACGACGAGGAGGAGACGGCGGCGAGGGCCGAGGAGCTGCGTCGCGAGTTCGGCTCGGACTAGCCCAGGCCGGCGCAAGGGGCGACGAGGAGCGGGCCGGCGCCCTGGCTAGGGTCGCCGGGTGACCCTGGCGCCCACCCACGACCCGCCCGCGCCGCCGGCGCCCACGCCCCGGGGCCGACCGGGGCGCCTCCTGGCGCTCGGTGTCGCCGTCGTGGTGGTGCTGGCCGCCAACGCCACCGCGCTGGCCCTCATCGGGGGCAGCTCGGCGTCGACGGCGGTCGCGCCGCCGGCGCCGGAGCCCACGAGCGAGGTGACCGAACCGCCGCCGCCCCAACCTCCGCTCACCAGCGCGCCCCCCACCACGGAGGCGCCGGCCCCTCCCCCCACCGTCCCCGACACCCCGCTCGAGCGGGAGGTGGCCGAGCTGTCGAGGTTCGTGGCCGACCAGCGGGAGCTGGAGTTCCTCCGTCCCGTCGAGGTCGAGCTCCTGACCGGCCAGGCCTTCGTCGACCGCCTCCTCCGCGACGTGGAGGAGAACCGGGAGGAGACCGACCAGAGCGAGAAGGTGCTGCGCGCCCTGCAGCTCATCGACCCGGGCGTCGACCTGTTCGAGTCCTTCGTCTCGTTCTACCGCGACGCCGTGCTCGGCTTCTACGACCCCGAGACCGACGAGCTGGTGGTCCGGGGGGCCGAGCTGACCGCCTACACCCGCACCACGCTGGCCCACGAGCTGGCCCACGCCCTCGACGACCAGCACTTCGAGCTGTACCGACCCGAGGTCTACGACGCCGACGACGAGTCGGCGCTGGCCTTCTCGTCGTTGATCGAGGGCGTCTCCCTGTCGGTCGAGTTCGCCTACCGCCAGACCCTCAGCCCCGAGGAGCAGGACCAGTCGGCTCGTCAGGCTGCCGAGTTCGCCGGCCGCTCGGGAAGCTCGCCCATTCCCTCGATCGTGTCCAGCCTGGCCCAGTTCCCCTACCTGGCCGGCCCCACCTTCGTCGGTGCCCTGTTGGAGGAGGGCGCCGAGCCCCGCGTCGACCAGGCCTACCGGGAGCCACCCACCACCAGCGAGGAGATCCTCGATCCCGGCGTCTACCTGCGGGGCGAGGACCCCGTTGCTGTCCCCACCCCGCCGGCGGACGGACCCGTCGTCGACGAGGGGGTCTACGGCGAGTGGGCGCTGTCGCTCACCCTGGGCGAGCTCCTGGGCAGCGCCGTCGGCAGCCGGGCCGCCGACGGTTGGGGCGGTGACCGCTACGTGGCCTGGGACGAAGGCGGGCGGACCTGCGTGCGCATGGCCTACGCCATGGACAGCCCCGCCGAGCTGGACGAGCTGGAGGGGGCGTGGCGCCAGTGGGCCCAGGCCCACGGGGACGCCACCGTCGAGCGGGCCGCCGAGGTGGTCACCGTCACCGCCTGCGGCTGACCGGCGGCACCGTCCCGGCTCCGCCCCGGCCGCCACGACCAGCGCCTCAGCCCAGGCGGGGCAGGACCTCCTTGGTCCAAAAGCGCAGGAAGCCCTCCTGGTCGTCACCCACCTGGACGACGGCGATCCGTTCGAAGCCGGCGTCGACGTAGGTCTGGATGCCGGTCACGTGGCGCTCGGGGTCCGGCCCGCAGGGGACCATCTCGGCCATGTGCTCTGGCGTCACCGTCTCCGTGGCGGCGGCGAAGTTGACCGGGTTGGGCAGCTCGGCCATCACCTTCCACCCCGGATGGCCGAAGCGGAACTGGTCATGGGCCTGGGCGGCGCCCTGGGCCTCGTCGGGGTGCCAGCTGAGCGGGATCTGCCCCCAGGTCGCCTCCGGGCGTCCCCCGGCGTCCAGGTAGGCGGCGACCAGGTCGGCCTCGGCCTCGGTGGCGCACATGCCCTCGGCAGCCTCGGCGGCCAGGCTGGCGGACGCACCGCCACTCACGGCCACGAAGATCTCGATGGGGTCCTCGGGCAGGTCGAAGACCCGGGCGTCCTCCACGTTGTAGTAGCGGCCCCGATGGGAGACGTAGCCGCCCGACCACAACCGGCGCAGCACCTCGATGGCCTCGGCCAGCATCTCGTGGCGCACCTCGGCCGAGGGCCAGCCGGCACCCACGACGTGCTCGTTGAGGCGCTCACCGGCCCCCAGCCCGAGGGTGAAGCGCCCCTCGCTCATCACCGCCACCGTGGCCGCGGCCTGGGCGATGATCGCCGGGTGGTAGCGGATGGTGGGGCACGTCACCATGGTGGCCAGCTCCATGCGCTCGGTCGCGTGGGCCACCGCGCCCAGCACCGACCAGGTGAAGGGGCTGTGGTGCTGGCTGGGGAGCCACGGGTGGTAGTGGTCGGAGAGCACGGCGAACTCGAAGCCGGCCTGTTCGGCCCGCACCGCGTTGTCGACCAGGGCACGGGGACCGTGGCCCTCTCCCATCAGGGTGTAGCCGAATCGTGTCATGGCGCACGGCCTGCCCAGGGCTGGCGCCGGCCACACGCCGGCGCTCGGGCGCCGGGGCAGCGGTAGGGTCGGCGCGATGGGCGCGGCGGGCGGGGGACGGCGCGTCGAGCACGACACCATGGGCGAGGTGGTGGTGCCCGCCGGTGCGCGCTGGGGGGCGCAGACCCAGCGGGCGGTGCAGAACTTCCCGATCTCGGGCCTGCGGGTCGACGCCGGGCTGCTCCGGGCCCTGGCCCGCATCAAGGGGGCGGCAGCCGAGGTCAACGCCCGGCTCGGCGTCGTCGACCCCTCCGTGGCCGCCGCGGTGGCGGGGGTGACGACCGAGGTGGTCGAGGGGCGCTGGGACGAGCAGTTCCCCGTCGACGTGTTCCAGACCGGATCGGGAACCTCGTCCAACATGAACATGAACGAGGTCCTGGCGTCCCTGGCCGCCGAGCGCCTGGGCCGGCCCGTCCATCCCAACGACGAGGTCAACGCCAGCCAGTCGAGCAACGACGTGGTCCCCTCGGCCATCCGCCTGGCCGCCGCCACCGCCCTGGCCACCGACCTGGTGCCGGCTCTCGGGCACCTCTCGGGCGCCCTTCGGGCCAAGTCGGCCGAGCTGGCCGGCGTGGTCAAGGCCGGTCGCACCCATCTGATGGACGCCACGCCGGTCACCCTCGGCCAGGAGCTCGGCGGCTACGCCCGGGCGCTCGACCTCGGGGTGGAGCGCCTGGCCGGGGCGCTGCCCCGGCTGTGCGAGCTGCCGCTCGGGGGCACGGCGGTGGGCACCGGGCTCAACGCCCCCCAGGGCTTCGCGGCCGAGGTCATCGCCCGGCTCGCCCAGCAGGTCGAGCTGCCCCTCACCGAGGCCCACGACCACTTCGAGGCCCAGGGCGCCCAGGACGTCCTGGTCGAGTGCTCGGGCCTGCTGCGGGTGGTGGCCGTGTCGCTGACCAAGGCGGCCAACGACCTGCGCTGGATGGCCAGTGGACCTCGCACCGGTTTGGCCGAGATCCGCCTGCCCGACCTGCAGCCGGGTTCGTCGATCATGCCCGGCAAGGTCAACCCGGTGGTGCCCGAGGCGGTCTGCCAGGTGGCGGCCCAGGTGGTGGGCAACGACGCCGCCGTGGCCTTCGCCGGGGCGGCCGGCAACTTCGAGCTCAACGTGATGCTGCCGGTGATGGCCCGCAACCTGCTGGAGTCCATCCGCCTGCTGGCCTCGGTCAGCCGGATCTTCGCCGACTCATGCGTCGTGGGCATCACCGCCGACGAGGTGCGCTGCCGGGCCTACGCCGAGTCCTCACCGGCGGTGGTGACGGCCCTGGCCCCGGCGCTCGGCTACGAGCGGGCGGCGGCGGTGGTCAAGGAGGCGGCGGCCACCGGACGCTCGGTGCGCGAGGTCGTGCTCGGCGCCGGCCTACTGGAGCAGGGCGCGCTCGAGGCTGCCCTCGACGTCGAGGCCCTGACCCGAGGCGGCGTCCCGGGAGATGGGGACGGTTGACCCACCGACCGGCCCGCCGATCGCCGCACGAGGGCCCGCGTGCTCAGCGCGGCTGCTCCCAGCCCGCCCAGCAGGCCCAGCGGGATGGGCAGGCAGCAGCCTCCGACCCTGACCCGGGAGCCCCGCCTCGTGCGCCAGGAGTAGGAGGGGATGGGACCGGAGAACCCGCTGCGATGGGGACGTCGCCGGCGAGGTCGCAGGATGCTCACGGCCCGTCCCTACCCAGCCCGGAGCACGTCCTCCCGGGGCAGGCGATGGCCGGGAGAGGTGAGCGGGTACCGGACACGGGCAGCCCATCCTCGAGACCGACAGGAGTGAGATGACCGACCGCATCGCTGACGTCTGGGGAGCACGAACCCCGTACCGGGCCGGGTCGGGGTGGCCCCGGCGGGTCGACCAGCACGTGGAGGACGGCGTCCCCGAGGCCGAGGTCCGGTGGTTCCCGTCGGCCTGTGTCCTCTGTTCGAACGGCTGCGGCATGGACATCGCGGTCCACCAGGGCCGGATGGTGGGGGTGCGGGGCCGCGCCACGGACCGGGTCAACCACGGCCGGCTGGGTCCCAAGGGCCTGTTCGGGTGGCAGGCGAACAACTCGGCCGATCGGCTGGTCGAGCCCCTCGTGCGACGGAACGGGCGGCTGGAGCGGGCGAGCTGGGAGGAGGCCATGCAGCTCGTCGTGGAGCGATCCCGCCGGGTGCTCGCCGAGCAGGGGCCTTTGGGCATGGCCTTCTACACGAGCGGGCAGCTGTTCCTCGAGGACTACTACACCCTGTCGCTGGTGGCGCGCGGCGGGATCGGAACGCCGCACCTGGACGGGAACACCAGGCTGTGCACCTCGACCGCCGAGTTCGCGCTGGCCGAGACCTTCGGCAGCGACGGCGCGCCGGGCTCGCTGACCGACATCGACCAGTGCGACACGCTGTTCATGATCGGCCACAACATGGCCGAGACCCACACCGTGCTGTGGGCCCGGGTCCTGGACCGGCTCCAGGGCGGCGACCGGCCCCGGCTGGTCGTCGTGGACCCACGCCCGACGACGGCAGCACGCGAGGCCGACGTGCACCTGGCCATCCGCAACGGGACGAACGCAGCGCTCCTCAACGGGATCCAGCACGAGCTGATCGTGCAGGACCGGGTGGATCACGCCTTCGTCGAGGAGCACACGGTCGGGTTCGAGACGCTCCGACGACAGGTGCGGGAGTACCCGCCGGAGCGGGTGGCCGAGATCTGCGGGGTCCGCGCCGAGGACGTCGTCGAGGCGGCGCGCATCCTGGGCAGCGGCCAGCGGCTCGTGTCGACGTGCCTCCAGGGCGTGTACCAGTCGCACCAGGCCACCGCCTCGGCCTGCCAGGTCAACAACATCAACCTGCTGCGGGGCATGATCGGCAGGCCGGGCTGCACGGTGTTCCAGATGAATGGTCAGCCCACCGCCCAGAACACCCGCGAGACGGGGGCCAACGGCAGCTTCCCGGGGATGCGCAACTGGCAGAACCCCGAGCACGTCGAGGAGCTGGCCCGGATCTGGAACGTGGATCCGTTGCAGCTCTCCAGCTGGGCCCCGCCGACCCACGCCATGCAGATCCTGCGCTACGCCGAGCAGGGCTCGGTCCGCTTCCTCTGGGTCATCGGCACCAACCCCGCCGTCTCGCTGCCCGAGCTGCCGCGGATTCGTTCGATCCTGGCCCAGGAACGGCTCTTCGTGGTCGTGAGCGACGCCTTCCTGACCGAGACGACCCAGCTCGCCGACGTCGTGCTGCCGGTTGCCCTCTGGGGCGAGAAGACGGGCACGTACACCAACCACGACCGGACCGTCCACCTGTCGGAGAAGGCGGTCGACCCGCCGGGACGGGCGCGCTCCGACATGGAGATCCTGCTGGACTACGCCCAGCGCTTGGGGCTGACCGACCGCGACGGCGCACCCCTCGTCGCCTGGCGCAGCCCCGAGGAGTGCTTCGACGCGTTCAAGGAGATGACCCGGGGCCGCCCGTGCGACTACAGCGGCCTCTCCTACCGGCGGCTCCGGGGGGCCGGCGGCATCCAGTGGCCCGTGACCGACGAACGCCCGTCGGGCACCGAGCGGCTCTACGCCGACCACGAGTTCAACACCCGGACCGACCGCTGCCAGGACTACGGCCACGACCTGGGCACCGGTGCCGCCTACGAGCGCAAGGACCGTGCCGAGCTCGGTCCCGACGGGCGGGCCATCCTCAAGGCCGTCCGGTACGTGCCCCCGCACGAGGCCCCGGACGAGGACCACCCCTTCCTGCTCACCACTGGCCGCAACGTCTACCACTGGCACACCCGGACCAAGACGGGCCGGGCACCGCAACTCGAGGCTGCTGCGCCCGACGTCTGGGTGGAGCTGTCGGTGCCCGACGCGGCCCGACTGGGCATCGCCGAGGGCGACCTCGTGCTCGTGGCCTCGTCCCGGGGCGCCCTCCAGGCCAAGGCCCGGCTCAGCGGGATCCGGGAGGGCGTGGTCTTCGTACCGATGCACTACGGCTCCTGCAGCGAAGGCGACGAATCGGAGCCGGCCGGGCATGCCCGTGCCGCCAACGAGTTGACGATCACCGACTGGGACCCGGTCTCCAAGCAGCCGGTGCTCAAGGTGGCCGCGGTGCGGATCGAGCGACTCGCCGACGGCGGGGCGGCGCCGGCGCCGGCGCCGACGACGGCTGCACCCGGGCCGCGCGGTGAGGCCGTGCCCAGCACCTCGGGAGGCCCGGGAGCGCGTGCGACGGTGGAGGACGAGACGTGAAGCTGGACCGGGCGCTCGAGGACACCGTGCAGGCCGAGGCCGAGCTGGCCACACGGCTGCGGGTGGTGGCGGACCGCCACGCCGTCGAGCACGATCTCCACCACCTGGGACATTCGCTCGCGCGCCAGTGTGGCGAGCACCTCGAGCGGCTGGCGCCCTTCGCCGACCGCTACGGCGCCTCGGTCGGCGCCGACGGCGTCGACGACTCGCCGGGCGTCGTCGAGCGGATCCGGCGCAAGGGTGCCCAGCTCGTCGGCCGTAGCGAGGGAGCCGGGATGCTCCTGCTGCGGGACCTTCGCGACCTGTACCTCGCCGCCCACGAGGCCGAGCTCTCGTGGCTGATCCTGGGCCTGGCGGCCCACGCGGTGCGGGATCGGGAGCTGCTCGAGGTGACGGCGGACTGTCGCGAGCAGGTCGAGGTCAGGGGGAGGTGGGTGCGAACGCGGATCAAGGAGGTCGCCCCCCAGGTCCTGGCCACCTCCTCCTGACGGGTGGTCGCATCCGCTGGCCCGGGGGTAGGGGGAGCGCAGCCGATCGAGCGACGAAGGAGACCATCATGACGACAGTCCCACAGCCGGTCACCGACGACAGCATCCGGGTGCGCCAGTTGAGCCACTACCAGTTCAGCTGGGTCGCAGGTGCGCCGGGGGAGTCCGGAACCTGGACCCTGCAGCTCGTGCTCGACCAGGGGGCGTGGGAGGAGGTGCTGACCATCGACGAGGACGACGCCGACGTCCTCCAGGACCTGCTCGCCAGCAGCAGGACCGTGCACTACGACATCGACCGAAGGGTCCTCATGTTCGGCACCACGCCGGTCGGCCAGCCCTGACGGCAGGCCGAGCCAGGGTCAGCGCGAACCAGGGTCAGCGCGAACC
>JADDRA010000083.1:7710-25098 GCA_016781105.1 Actinomycetota bacterium
GTCAGCGCGAACCAGGGTCAGCGCGAACCAGGGGCGGCATCGGAGGGCGGGGCATCGGGGTCGGGCCACTCGCCCCCGCCCGCGACGTTGCGCCGCCCGACGTTCTGCTGCTCGATGACGACGTCGTCCTCGTCCTCGCCCAGGTCGAGGGGTTCGCTCCTGGTGCTCTTGTCACCGGTGCTCTTGTCACCGGTGCTCTTGTCACCGGTGCTCTTGTCGCCCTGGGGCGGGTTGTCGGCCATCAGCGCACCTCCGTGGGGGTGTCGGGGCGGGGGTCGGGCTCGATGGGGGCGAGGTTCTCCAGGGCCGGACCGTTGAGGACGGTGCCGTCGCAGGCGAAGCGCGAGCCGTGGCAGGGGCAGTCCCAGGTCGTCTCGGCCGGGTTCCAGGCCACCGTGCAGCCCAGGTGGGTGCACACCGCCGAGACCGCCACCAGGCTGCCGTCGGGCCGGCGGTAGGCGGCCACGTCCTGCCCGTCGACCTCGACCAGGCCCCCCTCACCGGGCCCGAGGTGCTCGGCCGGCGGAGATCCGAGGCGGGCCAGGTGATCGCTCACGAAGCGCTTGCCCACGTCGAGGTTCTCCGAGACGAACTCCTTGAGGGAGCCCTTGGGGTCGACCCGGGTGGCGTCGAACACCTCGGCCCAGGGGTTGGGACGGCCCATGACGTTGTCGGCCAGGATCATGGCCGCCGCCGTGCCGTTGGTCATGCCCCACTTCTTGAAGCCGGTGGCCACCTGTACCCGCTGGCTGCGGGGCGAGCGGCCCACGTAGGGGACCTGGTCCACCGGCACGTAGTCGTGCGCCGACCAGCGGTGCTCGACTGATCGCACCGGGAACGACGCTCGCGCCCACGTCTCCAACTCGGCGTAGTACTGCTCGGTGTCGCCGCCCTGGCCGACCTTGTGGCTCTGGCCTCCGAGGATCAGGCCCACCTCCCCGTCGAGGTGGACGGGGCGCACCGAGCGGGTGGGCGAGTCGACCCCCAGGTACATGCCCTCGGGCACTACGCCCTCGACGCGCACGGCCAGGGCGTAGGAGTGGAAGGGGTGAGCCTTGGCGAAGAAGCCGCCGAGGTCGACGAAGGGCAGCAGCGTGGCCACCACCACCTCGCCGGCTGCCACCTCGCCTGCCACCTCACCACCGCCGGTGCGCACCACCGGGCTGGTGTCGGTCTCGTCGATCTCGAGCACCCGGCTCATCTCGAACACCTGCGACCCGCTCTCGGCCAGGGCCTGGGCCAGGGCCAGGCAGTAGCGGCGGGGGTGGAACTGGGCCTGGTCCTCCAAGCGGATGGCGGCCTCGACCGGATAGGGCAGCGAGGTGTCCTCGGTGTAGGAGGCGGGCAGGCCGAGGGTGGTCGCCGCCTCGACCTCGGCGGCGATGTCGGCCCGGCGCGCCGCCTCGGTCGTGTACGTGAAGGCGGGGCGGCGCTCGAAGTGACAGTCGATCCCGAGCTGATCGACCAGCGTGGCGACCTGCTCGACGGCCGCCTGGTTGGCATCGGCGTACTGGCGGGCCCGGTCCTGGCCGTGGGTGGAGATCAACTGGGCGTAGGTCAGGCCGTGCAGCGACGTCACCTTGGCTGTGGTGTAGCCGGTCGTGCCCGAGGCGATCCGGTCGGCCTCGAGCACGGCGACGCGGGCGCCGGCCCGGGTGAGCAGCAGGGCGGTGGTCAACCCGGTGATGCCCCCACCCACGACGGCGACGTCGACGTCGATCCGGCCGCGCAGCGCCGGGTACGACGTCGAGGTCGTGGTGGCGACCCAGACCGACGGGTTGGTCGGGTGGAGGGAGCCCAAGGGTGCTAGCGGCGCCGGGCGGGCAGGACGGCGATGACCAAGCCAAACAGGGCGCTGCCCAGGTGGAACCAGTTGTCGGCGGAGTTCATCGACAGGAAGTTGATGTCGGTGTTGTCGACGGCGAACAGGCCGTAGACGAAGGCGCCGGCGTAGGCGAGGAAGAGGATGGCGCCGTAGGTCCGCGCCCCCGAGTGCGTCCACCACAGGGCCAGGCCCAGCACGCCGATCACCAGGTGGACCACGTTGTGGGCCGGGTTGATCTCCAGGCCGAGGAGGAACTCTTCGGTATTGCGGCCGAAGAAGTTGTCGAAGCCGGTGACGAGGAACCCGAGCACGCCGGCACCGAGGTAGGCCAGGCCGAAGGCGAGGGCCAGGTACTGGTTGATGGTCCGCCCGGACCGAGTCCGGGCCGGTGACGACGAAGGTTGGGTCGAGGTCGGCGGTCCGGAGCTCCGGCGGAAGGTGTGGGGCGGGTTGTTGGCAGCCATGGCGATCCTCCTCGTGGTGGTGGCGGCGTCATCCTCCCCGCGGGGCAGAGGTGCCAATCGCGCGCCGGGGGGACGGCCGGTACCGTACGGCGCGGCGTCGTCGAGGTCGGGAGGCCAAGGCATGGGAGTGTCCGGTGGGCTCTACAACCTGGTGCTGCTGCTCCACATCCTCGCGGTCGTGGTGGCCTTCGGCGGCTTCATCACCAACGCCCCCTACGCTCGCCTGGCTCGCCAGCGCGGTGGGGCGGAGGGCCTGGCCATCGGCGAGGCCAGCGCCTCGGTGACCGAGCGGGTGGCCCAGAGCTCGTTCTATGCCGTGCCCGTCCTCGGCATCCTCCTGGTCGTCCTGAGCGATGGCGCCTTTGGCTTCGACGAGCTGTGGATCAGCCTGTCGTTCCTGCTCTACATCATCGCCGCCGTCATCCTGCGGGCGATGCTGATCCCGGGCCAGCGGCGGGCCAACCGGCTGGCCGCCGAGCGGGTGGCCGCCCCGGCCGGGGTGGGGGGCGGCGGGTCCCGGGTCGGCGAGCTGGAGCGGCTGGGTCAGCGCCTGGCCGCCCTGGGCGGGGTGTTCAACCTGCTCTTCGTGGCCATCCTGGCCCTGATGATCTGGAAGCCGGGGGCGTAGCGCCCAGGGCCGGCGGGTGTCGACCCTGGAGGCCGAGGGTCAGCCCAGGGCCGGGGTGCCGTCATAGGGAGCAGGGTCACCGCGCCCGGGGATGGCCGGGCGGCTCCAGCTCATGGCCTGGGACAGCGCGTCGGTGACGTCCCGCCATTGCTCGGGGTGCCACCCTTCGGCGATGCCGGCCACGCTGAGGTCCTGGCGGATGTGGACCATGGCGGGGAGCCGCTGCAGGTCGAGGGCCTTGACCGCCTCCCGCTCGGGGTCGGCGAAGGTGAGGAACTCCGCGGCGTAGGGCCCGAGGAACTGGCGGGCCTCGTCGGTGGTGCAGGTGATGAGGATGGCCACCCGGCAGTCGGCCTGGTCGTAGACCCGGAAGATCCGAGCCACGGTGGGCAGGAGCCAGGCGCTCTCGGAGGTGAACGGGTCGAGGACCCCGAGCACCAGGTGAAAGGTGGTGAGCCACTGCGCGAGGGGGTGTTCGGACCCGTTGAGGGGCCTCAGGGCCACGTCGGCGGGAGCGTCGGCGGCCACGCCGGGAAGGTAGCGCGCCACCCTCACAGCCACGAAGTTGGGCGGGGCGGTGGGCCGAGCCGGGTGGCGCGGACTCGGTAGGGTCCCCGCATGCACCCCGTCGAGGCGTTGCGCCACCTGGCCCGGGCCGGGCCGCTCGAGCACGGGGTGCTGGTGCGCGAGAGCGCGATCGCCCTGGGAGCCCTCGCGGCCGACCACGCCGCACTGGTCCTGTCGTGCCGGCGCCTGCTCCAGCACCAGCCCGCCTCGGGACCGCTCCGGTGGTTGTGCGCCCGGGTGCTGTGCAGCGACGGCCCCCGCCGCGAGGCCTGGCGCTGCGTGGAGGAGATCGACGGCGACGCCACCGCCGGCCGGCTGGCCGCCGAGCTGCCCGATGAGGCCGTGGTCGTGGTGCTGGGCTGGCCCGAGTTGACCGCCGAGGCCCTGGTCCAGCGGGGCGACGCTCGCCCGCTCGTGGTCGACGCCCTCGGGGAGGGTACCCAGCTGGCCCGGCGGCTCCGTAGCCGTGGCACGGAGGCCGTGGAGGTCGACGAGGCCAGGACGGGTCCCGCCGCAGCCAGCGCCGACCTGGTCGTCCTGGAGGCGGCGGCCGCCGGTCCCGACGGCTTCGTGGCCGTCCCCGGGTCCCGGGCGGCGGCCGCGGTCGCCCGCCACGCCGGTCGAGCGGTGTGGCTGGTGGCGGGGGTGGGGCGGCTGTTGCCCCCCGGGCTGTGGTCGTCGCTCGCCGCCGGTCTGGCCACCGGGGAACCGTGGGCTGCTCCCGACGAGGTCGTGCCCCTCGACCTGGTCGACGTCGTCGTGCGCCCGAGCGGCCTGCTCACCCGGGACGAGCTCTCCCTGGCCCCCGCCGACTGCCCCGACGCGCCCGAGCTCCTGTAGCCAGCCGAGCGAGTGGGTAGGTGGGCGCCATGGGCAGGCTGATCGACCTCGGCGACGGGGAGGGCGGCTACCTGGCCACGCCCGAGCAGGGCGCAGGCCCGGGGCTGGTGGTGATCCAGGAGTACTGGGGCCTGGTGCCCCACATCGAGGCGCTCTGCGAGCGGTTCGCGTCGGAGGGCTTCAGTGCCCTGGCGCCCGACCTGTTCCGGGGGGCGACGGCGAGCGAGCCCGACGAGGCGGGCAAGTTGATGATGGCGCTCAACCTGGAGCAGGCGGCCCGCGACATGGGGGCGGCGGTGGAGCACCTGCGGACGAGCCCGGCGGTGCGGGGCGACGGCGTGGGCGTGGTCGGGTTCTGCATGGGCGGAGGGCTGGCGATGATGCTGGCCGCCCAGCGCCCGGCGGACGTGGACGCGTGCGTGGCCTTCTACGGCCTCATCCCCTGGGAGTCGGCCCACCCCGACTGGGCACGGCTCGACGCACCGGTGCAGGGCCACTTCGGGGAGGACGACGAGCTGTTCTCACCCGACAAGGTCCGAGAGCTGGACGCCACCCTGCAGGCCGCCGGCAAGGTCACCGACTTCCACCTCTACGCCGGGGTCGGGCACGCCTTCTTCAACGACACCCGGCCCGAGGCCTACGACGAGTCGGCCGCCAGCCTGGCCTGGACCCGCACGCTGGAGTTCCTGCGGGCCAAGCTGGGGTAGTGCGCCGGCGCGCCCTCGACCCCGAGCAGGACCCGATCACCCGCTACCTCGAGCTGGGGCTGGCCCTCGGCCGTCACGTCGAGGGCCTGGTCGATGCCTACATCGGCCCGACCGAGCTGGCGGTGGCGGCCGAGGAGGGCGAAGTGGTCCCCGCCGCCCACCTGGCCGAGGCGGCTCGCCACCTGCTGGCCGACCTGGAGACTGGGGACGAGCCCGAGCCCGAGCGACGGCGTTGGGTGGCGGCCCAGGTTCGCGGCCTGCGCACGACCGCCCTCCGCCTGGCCGGCGAGGCGGTGGGCTACGCCGACGAGGTCGAGGCCTGCTACGGCGTGCGTCCCCGCAAGGCGCCCGAGGAGGCGATGGCCGAGGCCCACCGCCGCCTGGACGCCGTGCTGCCCGGCTCCGGCGAGCTGCGGGCCCGCTACGGGGCCTGGCGGGAGGCTCAGGCCGTCCCTCCCCACCACCTCGACGCCGCCCTCGCCTCGCTGCTCGAGGACCTGCGGGAGCGCACCGACCGTTGCTTCGGCCTGCCCGAGGGTGAGCGCGTCGACATGGAGCTGGTCACCGGCCAGCCCTGGTCGGGTTTCAACTACTACCTCGGGGGATTGCGCTCCCGAGTGGCGGTCAACGTCGACCTCCCGGTGCTCAGCCCGGGGCTGGCCCACCTGGTGGCCCACGAGGCCTACCCCGGCCACCACACCGAGCACTGTCGCAAGGAGGTGGGCCTGGTTCGCCGGCGCCGGTGGCTGGAGGAGACGATCTTCCTGGTGGGCACGCCCCAGTGCCTGCTGGCCGAGGGCCTGGCCGACCTCGGCCTGGAGGTGGTGGTCTCGCCCGACCCCCGGGCCCAGGCCGCCCTGGTCGCCGAGCACCTGCGGCCCCTGGGCGTCGCCTTCGATCCCGACGTGGTGGCCGAGGTGGCGGGAGCGGCGCATGGCCTGGAGGGGGTGCGGGGCAACGTCGCCCTGCTCCTCCACGAGGAGGGGGCCGGCGCCGACGAGGCCGTGGCCTACGCCGAGCGCTGGGGACTGCTGCCCCGGCGCCGAGCCGAGAAGCTGGTCGAGTTCCTCACCGACCCGACCTGGCGGGCCTACATCACCTGCTACGTCGAGGGACTGCCCTTGTGCCGGCGGTTCGTGGGCGGTGACCCCGCTCGCTTCGAGCGGCTCCTCACCGAGCAGCTCACGCCCGACCAGCTGGCGAGCGCAGCCTGACCAACCGCCGGAGCATCCCGTGCCCCAAGGGGTGAGGCCGTTGGGAGACGTGGGCGGCGTGGTCGACGTCGTCATGCCCGCCCGCAACGAGGCGACCACGGTCGCGGCCAACGTGGCTGCTGCCCGGGGCTGTCGCTGGGTCCGGGACGTGATCGTCGTCGACGACGGATCGTCCGACGCCACGGCCGAGCGAGCGGCCGGGGCGGGAGCCCGGGTCGTGCGCCGGGACGCGACCATCGGCTCCAAGGCCCTGGCCATGGCGGCCGGCGTGGCCGCCACCGACGCCGACGCCATCCTCTTCGTCGACGCCGACTGCACCGGCCTGACGTCGGGTCACCTCGACGCGGTGTGCCGTCCCTTCGTCGAGGGGCGAGCCACGATGTCGATCGGGTTCTTCGACTACGGCCGGTTCTGGAACTGGGTCGTACCGCGCTGCCCGCCGCTCAGCGGCGAGCGGATCGTCCCCCGCTGGGTCTTCGAGGCGGTCCCGGAAACCAAGCTCGACGGCTACACCATCGAGGTGCGCCTGAACGAGGTCATCTGCGAGGCCCGCCTGCGGACCAGCGCCCGCATCATGGCCGGCGTGCAGCACCGGACCAAGCGGGCCAAGGTGGGCCGGCGAGCGGGCATGGGCCAGACGTGGCGGATGTACAAGGCCCTGGTGTCGCTGCTGCGACCGGTGGGTGACATCCGATGGCGCACCTACTGGTTCTACCTCCGGGGCCTCACGGTCGAGCCGTAGGCATGGCGACGGTGCAGGCGACCCGGGAGCAGGTGCTGGCCTTCCGAGCGACGGCACAGTCGCTCGGTCGTCGCCGCCCGGCCACCGAGCTGGGCGACGTGGTGGGGGCCTGCGGCCTGCAGGACACGCCCCCCGGCAACGCCGAGGTGTCCCTTGCCGCTCGCCTCGACATCGACGCTCCCCTGGTCGCGGAGAAGGTGGCGGCGCGGGAGCTGGTGCTCACCTGGTCACTGCGAGGAGCGCCCCACGTCTTCCCCCGTCAGGACTTCGGCGTGTTCACCATCGGCGCCTGTCCCCGACCGGGGACGCGCCAGGGCCTGTGGGGCCAGCCCGAAGAGGCCCTCGTCGAGGTCGAACGGGCGATGGTGGCCGTCATCGGAGCCCTGCCCCGACCCAAGGCCGAGGTGAGCACGGCGGTCACCGCGTCGGTGCCACCGGAGCTGGCTCCATGGTGCTCGGGGTGCAACGTGCACCACCCGCACGAGAGCATCGTGCGCGCCGCTCCGCTGCTGGGCCGGCTCGTCCTCACGGCCACGGCACCGGTGCTGCTGGCCAGGGCCGGGACGTGGCTGGGGACCGAGGCCGGGGGCGAACCCGGCGCACTGCGCAGCGAGCTGCTCCGGCGCTACCTCCACTGCTACGGGCCGACCACCTCGGGCCACTTCGCCGAGTGGGCGGGCATCGCCAAGTCCGACGCCAAGCAGCGATGGGCGGCGGTCGCCGACAGGCTGGTGGCGGTGCGGGGAGCCGCCCGCGGCTTCGTGCTCGAGGAGGATCTGCCCGTCCTGGAGGAGCCGCCCGTGTCGACGGGCGTGCGCCTGCTCCCCGCCAAGGACACGTTCCTCCAGGCCCGCGACCGCGACGTGCTCTTGCCCGATCCCGCCAACCGCAAGGCGGTGTTCCCCACCCTGGGCGGGCCCGGCGTCGTCCTGCACGAGGCCCTTCCGGTGGGCACCTGGCGCGGTGTGGCCAAGGGCAGGCGCTACCAGGTGACGGTGGCACCCTTCTCGACGTTGCCTCCGGGGACGTGGGCCGAGATCGAGGTCGAGGCGGAGCGGGTCGCCCACGTGCGGGGCCACGAGTCGGCCACGGTGGTCCAGCGGGCGTGAGGACCCGAGCAGCGGGCAGGCTGCGCTGACACCCGGGCCGTCGCCCGACGCACACCAGCCCGGCTTCGAGCTGCGGATCGGGACCCTCAACGTCCGAAACACCGCCGACCGCTGGAAGGCACGCCGCCAGCTCCTCCTGGCCGAGCTCGCCCAGCTCCGCCTCGACGTGGTGGGCCTGCAGGAGCTGCGGCGCTGGCCCAGCCAGGCCGGCTGGATCACCACGCGCCTCAACCGGTCGCTCAGGGGCGAGGCACCTGTCCGGTGCCACGCCACGGGCAAGGCGGGGGCGTGGGGGCTGTGGGAGGGGATCGCGGTGCTGTCCCGCCTGCCGATCCTGGAGCGAGGGTCGCTCGACCTGGGCGGCGAGCACCGGGTGGCCAACTGGGTGCGGGTCCGGCTCGGCGACGCGGGTGTTCTCGAGGCCTACAACACGCACTTGTCGGCTCGAGACGAGGCGTTGCGGAACCGCCAGGCTGGCCTGATCCTCGATCACCTGGCCACTCGGGGCGACCTTCCCACCGTGCTCGTCGGCGACCTGAACGCAGGGCCGAGCTCGCCCGCGCTTCGCCTGCTGGGTGATCGGTTCCGGTCCGCCCACGCGATGGTCCACGGAGAGGAACCGGCGAGGACCTGGCCCGCCCGGCTCCGGCCCGGGGTCGGGCGCGCGGCGGTGATCGACTACGTCCTCGTCGACCGCCACGTGCAGGTCGTCGACGCGTGGGTGACCGCAGACCGAGCGGATCCGAGCGACCCGACGCTGTTCGCCTCCGACCACTTCGGCGTCGCCGCCACCATCAGGATCCCGGGCGGGCCCAGGACCTGAGCGCCCGCTCGGCCCGCCCTTGAGGTCACCAGCTACGGCGAGTCCAGGGCGAAGTACCGGGCGATGACCTGGGTGGCGTCGACCGCGCCGGCCGGCCCGTCGAACTCCTCGGCGAACCAGGTGTGCCCGTCACCGTGCACGGTGAGCAGCCGGACCGAGGCGCCCTCGTCGCAGCCGTCCCAGGTCGCGGTGTCCACCACCCCGTCCGTGGCCCAGTCGGGGGTGGCCTCGCAGTCGTTGCGCTGCGCCCACGCGGCCAGGACCTCCGGCTGGGACGGGACCGGGTCGGGTGCTCCGGAGGTCGGTCCTCCTCCGTAGGGGACGTGGCCGTCCTCGGTGCCGTGGATGGCCAGGACCGACACCGGCCGTTGCGGCGCGCAGCCGTCCATCACCATGGCGCCGCCGACCGAGGCGACTCCGGCGAGGCGCTCGGCCCGCTCGCACCCGAGGCGGTAGGCCATGATCGCCCCGTTCGAGGCCCCCTTGCGAGCCGCCGCAGGCCGCGAGGAGGACGAGGGAGAGGGCGACGGCCGACGTCGGGGCGCCACGAACGCGCACGCTACAGCCCGGTCCGAGGGTGACGGACGGCGGGTCGGGCACCTCTCGTCGGGGCACGTCCCCTCGATAGCATCGCCCGATCGTGGCCCAACCGTGGACCTTCACCGGCGAACCTCCCTCGGTCGGGCAGGGCGCCGGCATCGTCACCCTGGTGGAGGGCTCGACCTTCTGCATCTCGGGCACCGCGGGCGACATCGAGCCGGCCATGAGCCAGGGCCTGTTCTTCCGGGACACCCGCTTCCTCTCCGCCCTGGAGCTGCGCCTCAACGGGCTGGCGCTCCAGACGCTGTCGTCGGTGGTGCTCGACCCCTTCAGCGCCACCTTCGTGGCTCGGGCCCGGCCCCGCCCGGGCCGGGCCGACAGCACGCTGGTGGCCTTTCGCACCCGCTACGTGGGCCGGGGGATGCGCGAGGACATCGTGGTGCGCAACTTCGGCCCCGAGCCGGCGGCCTGCACCATCGAGCTGGCCGTCGACGTCGACTTCGCCGACCTGTTCGAGGTCAAGGAGGGCCGGGTGGAGCTGCGCGGGGAGCGCACGCTCGAGGTCCGGGACGCGGCGCTGGCCTTCGGCTGCCACCGGGGACAGAGCCACCGGGGCACGGTGATCTCCTGCACCGGGCTCGTGGTCATGGAGCACCACCTGCTCGGCGCCGAGGTCGTCATCGAGCCCCAGGGATCCTGGACGGGCTGCCTGGAGCTGGCGCCCGTCATCGACGAGGCCGAGCTCGAGCCCCTCTACCGCTGCGGTCGTCCGGTGGCCCGGGCCGCACCCACCGAGCGCCTGCAGCGCTGGCGGCGCCAGGTGCCCACGCTGTCGTCGTCGCACCCCGGCCTGGAGGCGGTCGTCGCCCGCAGCCAGGCCGACCTCGGGGCCCTGCGCATCTTCGACCCCGAGTTCCCCGAGCGGGCCGTGGTGGCCGCCGGGGCCCCGTGGTTCATGACCCTGTTCGGGCGCGACTCGCTGCTCACCTCGTGGATGGCCATGCTCGTCGACCCCGACCTCGCCCTCGGCGTGGTCCAGACCCTGGCCCGCTTCCAGGGGGAGAAGGTCGACCCCGAGACCGAGGAGGAGCCGGGCCGGATCCTCCACGAGATGCGCTTCGGCTCGGCCGCCTCGCTCTCCCTCAGCGGCGGGCAGGTCTACTACGGCACGGCCGATGCCACGCCGCTGTTCGTCATGCTGCTGGGCGAGCTGCGCCGCTGGGGCCTGGCCGCCGAGCAGGTCGACCGGCTGCTGCCCCACGTCGACCGGGCGATGGCGTGGATCAGCGACTACGGCGACGCCGACGGCGACGGCTTCGTCGAGTACGAGCAGGCCAGCAGCCGGGGGTTGCGCAACCAGGGCTGGAAGGACTCCTGGGACGGTGTGCGCGACGCCCAGGGCGAGCTGGGCAAGGGCCCCATCGCCCTGTGCGAGGTCCAAGGCTACACCTACGCGGCCTACGTCGCCCGGGCCCACTTCGCCCACGAGGCGGGGGACGAGGCCACGGCGGCGGCCTTCCGCCGTCGGGCGGCCGAGCTCAAGGAGTCCTTCAACCGCCAGTTCTGGAACGAGGACCAGCAGTGGTTCGCCATGGCCCTCGACGGCGACAAGCGCCCGCTCGACGCCCTCACCTCCAACATCGGCCACTGCCTGTGGACCGGCATCGTCGACGAGTCCAAGGCCGCGGCGGTGGCCGGGCACCTGCTGTCACCCGCCATGTTCAGCGGCTGGGGGGTGCGCACGCTCGCCACCACCATGGTCGGCTACAACCCCATCAGCTACCACAACGGCTCGGTGTGGCCCCACGACAGCGCCATCGTCGCCGCCGGGCTGATGCGCTACGGCTTCGTGGAGGAGGCGCTGCGGGTGGTCATGGCCCTGGTCGACTCGGCCATCGCCGTGGGCGGACGCCTGCCCGAGCTCTTCGGCGGGCTCGACCGGGCCGAGCTGCCCGTGCCCCTCGGATACCCCGCCTCGTGCTCGCCCCAGGCGTGGGCGGCGGCGTCACCCCTGTTGCTGTTGCGCCTGCTGTTGCGCTTCGACCCGTGGCTGCCGCACGGCAAGCTCTGGCTGGCGCCCGTCGTGCCCGCGGCCATCGGGCGCCTGCGCGTGGGTCACATCCCCCTCGGGGGGGGTCGGGTGGCGGTGAGCGTCGACGGCGAGGACGTCTCGGTCGAGGGCCTGCCGCCCGGGGTGGAGCTGGTCAGCGAGCCACGCCAGCCGCTGTCGGCCGAGGTGCCGGGGGTTCCGTAGCCGAAGAGGAGCGCCGGGAGAGCAGCGACTCGAACAGCGCCAGGTGGTCGCCGACCATGCGCTCGGTGGAGAAGCGGTCCTCCACCGCCGTCCGGCACGCCCGGCGGTCGAGCTGGTCGACCCGGTGGATGGCCTCGGCCATCTCGTCGCGGTCCTCGCACAGGAACCCGGTGACCCCGTCGTCGACGATCTCCGGCGCGGCACCCTGGCGGAAGGTGAGGACCGGGGTCCCACAGCCCAGGGCCTCGATCATCACCAGCCCGAACGGCTCGACCCAGCGGATGGGGTTGAGCAGGCCCCGGGCCCGGGCCAGCAGCTCGAGCTTCTGGTCGCCCCCGACCTCGCCGACGTACTCGATGTCGCCCCCGAGGAGCGGCTTGACCTGCTCCTCGTAGTACTCGAACTCGAGCGGCTCTCGCATCTTGGCCGCGATGCGCAGGGGTACGCCGGCCTGGCGGGCCACCAGGGCCGCCCGCCGAGCCCCCTTGTCGGGCGCCATGCGCCCGAGGAACAGGAAGTACTCCCCGGGGTGCTCGCCGAAGGGCAGCTCGTCCACGTCGATGCCGTGGTGGATGACCCCGGCGATGGGGACCCCGACGGCGTGGGAGGCCTGCGAGCGGGAGATGGCGATGATCGAGACCCACGGGGCGACGGCCCGGTAGATGTCGAGGAGCTCGTCGTTGAAGGGGCCGTGGTTGGTGGTGACGGTGGTCAGCTCCGGGAAGCGCTGGGCGTAGACGGGGCCGACCATGGTGTGGTCGTGGATGATGTCGCAGTCCTGGGCGGCCTGGTAGGCGTGGATGACGTGGCGGAGCTCGGGGACCACCGCGCCCATGCGGGCCTGCTCGGTCGACTCGAGGACGTGGTGGCGTGGGACCGGGCAGGTGGAGTCACCGGTGGTGCACAGCAACACGTCGTGGCCGGCGGTGTGGAACCCCCGGGCCAGGCGGTCCACCACGGTCTCGGTCCCGCCGTAGAGGGGTGGGGGGACCGGGACCCAGGGCGGGGCGATGAGGGCGATGCGCATGGCCCGACCGTAGCGGCCGGCGCGACCGGCCGCCGAGGAGCACAGCCAGCCCGTGCAGGCGACGGCCCGTGCGGTGTCTAGACGCGGGCCGGCCGGGGGGCGAGGTGCTCGGCCAGGGTGCCGACGGCGACGACGGCCGGGGAGGTGGCATCGAGGTCGTAGGGGGCCTGACCCAGCTGGTCGGCCCGCTCGATGGCCGGGTCCTCGGGCACGCGGTGCACCTGGGCACCCCCGAGCACCCCGCTGAGGCGGGTCACGTCGTCGTCGCTGGTGCAGCGGTTGGCCACCCCGATGATGCGGCCCACGCCGAGCTCGGCGGCCACCTCCCGGGCCCGCCGGGCGATCTCGACCGACTTGGCGCTGGGCTCGGCCACGATCAGGACCACGTCGTCGGGCCCGGGCCGGGCCCACAGCAGGTCGTTGATGCCCGCCTCCAGGTCGGCCACGACGATGCGGTCGTGGTCGCCCAGATCCCCGAAGAACTGGCGGGTGGTCATGTGGGACCCGCAGCACAGGCAGGAGTCGGTCGGGCGCTCGATCTTGCCGGTTGCCACCAGGCGGACCCCGCCGGGAGCGTCCCAGCCGTAGCGGGTGAGCAGGTCCTCGGGGTCGGGGGTGGGGTCCTCGTGGGTGTGGCCCGACGCCAGCAGGGCGTTGAGGATCGGCTCCATGGCCTCCACCTGCTCCCGATCGACCCCGAGGGAGATGCCGAGGTTGGGGTTGGGGTCGCCGTCGACGGCAACCACTCGATGGCCGGTCTGGGCCAGGTGCCGGCACAGGGCACCCGAGACGGTGCTCTTGCCCGAGCCCCCCTTGCCGGTGACGGCGATCTTCACAGCGCTACCTCCTGGCGGTCGTGGTCGTGGTGTCGGCCAGCCTCGTGGTCACCGCGGAGCACGTCGGCCAGGTGGGCGACGGCCTCGACGGCCGGCGAGCCCGGGCAGGCGTCGAGAGGAGCCAGGCCGCGGCGCTCGGCGTCGGCGACCGCGGGGTCGAAGGGGATGCGCACCGCCGGTTCGATGCCAGGGTGGTCGGGCTCGTCGCGCATGCGGTTGGCCACCACTGTGGTGGGAATGTCGGCCACGAGGGGAAGCAGCCGGCGAGCGGTCATGGCCGAACGCCAGGCCGGCCCGACCACCACCACCACCCGGTCGGCGAAGCCGTGGTAGCGCTCGAAGGGAGTGGTGGGCCCGGCCTCGAGGTCGCCGACCACGTCCCAGCTGGGGTTCCCGAAGCCGAGCAGGACCTCGAGGAGCGCCACCAGGCTCCGCTTGGGGCCGGTCTTGTCGACCTCGTCGATCTTGCCCAGGGGCAGGAACCGGGCGCCGTCGGGCGCCGGAAGGGCGAAGCGCTCGACCGCCTCGGCCGGGCTGATCCCCGAGCGCAGGCGCCAGCCGTAGGCGGCACCGGCGTGCTCCTCGACGGCCTCGGCGGGCAGGCCCCCCTGCGACGGCGGTACCCCGAGGCTGAAGGCCAGGCCGGGGTTGGTGTCGAGGTCGGCGGCCAGCACGTCGTGGCCGCGACGGGCGAGGAGGCGGGCCAGCGTGCCCGAGACCATCGACTTCCCGGCGCCACCCTTGCCCACCACCGCCACCCGCAGGCCCACCCGGCGGCGCGCCTCGGACACCACGTCGGGGTCGAGGAGGGCCAGGGCCTGGTCCGCCTCGTCCCGGTGGCGACGGAGCACCTGCCCGTGGGCGGCCAGCTCCGGTTCCCATCGCTGGGCCAGGCGGCCCCGAGCGCGGGCCTCGAGGTTGCGGGCGTAGCGCGCCGCCTGGCCCTGCACCCCCAGCCAGGCCAGCGCCCGGCCTTCGGCGTCACCCGTGGTGGCACCACCGCGAGCGCCGGCGGCCATGGCCTCCATCACCGCGGCCTGGCGAGCCAGTGACGCGAGGAGCCAGTCAGCCCTGGGATCGGCTCCATCCATGATGCGCGACGCACTCATGCTCGTGGTGACGCTACCGAGGCCGGTCCTCTTCGGGCAACGCCGGGCGGCGAGCTGACGGGGACTCGCGCCCTCGTCGCCGCCGGTGCACCACGAACGCCGCGGTGAGGATGACGGAGGCGACGGTGAGCACGGCGACGTTGTCGGCCACGAAGGCCAACGAGGCGTCGACCGGCCCGGCGAAGACGTCGCCGAAGCGGCGCAGGACGAGGATCGTCACCACCGTCCCGACGACGTTGAGAACGAGGAACAGCGCCGTGGGCATCCGCGAGGCACCGGCCAGGACGCACACCACGCCGCCGGGAGCCACGGCCACCAGCAACCAGCCGACGCGGCGGAAGTGCCGCTGCACCCAGCGCAGGGCCCGCCCGCCGCCGAGCTTGCCGTCCACCCAGGCGATGGCCTCGTCGCCGTACCAGCGCCCGAGCAGGAACAGGAACGGATCCTCGAGGAGCCGCCGGCCCAAGCCCACCACCAGGTAGGGGACGAAGTCGACGCTGGTGGAGGTGAGGACCAGGTGGCGGGTCGTGGTGTTGAGCGCCAGCAGGAGCAGGGGGTGGGTCACCACCAGGGTGGGCGCCAGGGCGTTGCCGATCACGGCCGAGGCTGCCACCACGGCGAGGGGGACGGTCACCAGCAGGACCCGGCGACGCCCGACACGGCGCGGGCGCCGCTTCTCCATCGGTTGCGACGGTAGCGACCGGCGGTACCGTCGAAGGCCTACCCGAGGAGTCGCATGCCCCCCGCTGTCGACCGTAGCCTGCGCATCGCCGCCGGCGCCCTGATCCTGATCCAAGCTGCCACCCACGTGCAGCGCTGGCTGGCCGGCTACCGGGCCATCGACATCGTCGGCCCGCTCTTCCTGCTCAACGCCGTCCTCGCCGTCGTGGTCGCGGTGGTGCTGCTGGTGCGCGGTGGGCTGGGCTCGGCCCTGGCCGGCGTCGTGCTGTCGTTCTCCACGCTGCTGGCCTTCGCCCTCAGCCGCCGGGCGTCGCTGTTCGGGTTCACCGAGACCCGCTGGGACACCACCGCCGTGGTCGCCTTGCTGGCCGAGGTGCTGGCCGTGTTGGTCCTGCTGGGCTGGGCCACCCTGGCCACCCGGAGCGGAACCGGACCGGCCACCACGATCGAGCGCGATCTCCGCCGTCTCGGCCTGGTCGCCTCCCGGACCTGAGCCCCTGGCCCGAGGTGGTGCGGGGGCGCCCTCACCTGGTCGTGGCCACGGTCGTGGCCCTGGTCCTGGCCGCCTGCTCGACTGATCCCGGTCCCCCGGAGACCTCGGCCGCCGACGCTCCGGTGCGGGCCACCACGACTACGGTGCCGCCGCCTCCGACCCAGGAGCGGGTGGCCCTGGAGTCGGCCGTGCTGGCCGGCGAGGGCGACCAGCGCATGGTGGCGGCGGCCACCGGGGTGGTGCCCGGCGAGGGTGTACGGGTCGTCGCCGTGGGCTCCAGCGAGGGTCGTCCCGTCGCCTGGTGGTCGCCCGACGGTCGGACGTGGCAGCGCAGCCTGCCCGACCCGGCTCAGTTCGGGGAGGATGCGTCGTTCGCCGACGTGGCCGCCGACCCCGTGGCGGGGGGATGGGTGGCCGTGGGCGCCGAGGGCGGGCAGGCGGCGGCGTGGCTGTCGCCCGACGGGGTGTCCTGGGAGCGGGCGGCGGTCGACCCGGGGCCGGGCATGTCCAGGATCGGCGCCACCGGCGCCGGCTTCGTCGCCTTTGGCACCGGCGCCGGCGGCGACCCGGGGCGCGACGGCGGAGAGGAGACCGCCGCCTGGCAGTCCTTCTCGGGCCAGCGCTGGGTCCGCGCCGTCGACGATCCGGAGCTGTTCGCCCGGCCGGGCGCCGAGCGGGTGGTGGCCGTGGTCGACACCGACGACGAGGTGCAGGCGGTGGTGGAGCGGGAGGGCCAGGGCCCCGAGGTGTGGAGGTCCGAGGACGGGCTGTTCTGGTCCTCGGCGCCGCTCGTGGGCAGCGACCTCCTGCCTGCCGCCGGGGAAGCGGGCGCCGAGGCCGCCGTGGCCCTGGGTTCGGCGGTGGCGATGGTCGGCACCGACGCCAAGGACGACGGGGTCGACGCCGCGCTGTGGTTCTCCACCGGGGCCGAGGCCTTCCAGCAGGTCACCCACGACGAAGCGGTGCTCGGTGGCGACGGGACCCAGGCCATGGTGGGGCTGGCCCGCCACGGTGAGCGGCTGGTGGCGGTGGGCACCGAGACCGACGAGGCGGGTGATGTCGACGCCGTGGTGTGGAGCCTGCCGCTCGGCCTCGCGCCCCAGCGCAGCGACGACGGCGGGGTCGCCGTGCCCGGTGACCAGCACGTGGTCGACGTGGCCGTGCTGGGCACGACGCCCGTGGCGGTCGGATGGGAGGAGTCCGGCGGGGGGCTCGACGCCGCCGTCTGGGTCGTCGGCGCCGGGGCCGACGACGACGCCCCGGTGCGGCCCGGTGCCGAGGATGCCGGGGGTGCCGGCGGTACCGGCTCGCCTCCGGGACCGGCGCTGGGCTGGGAGCGAGTGCCCCCTGCCGAGGCCTGGGTCGGCCCCGGCGAGCAGCGCATGGACTCGGTGGCGGTGGCCGGTCGCGGCGTCGTGGCCGTGGGCTCGGCCAGCGCTGCGGGCACCGGCGACCTCGACGCCGCGGTGTGGCGCTCGGTCGACGGCCGGGAGTGGAACCGCGCATCCGCCGGGGGTGCCCTCGGCGGC
>JADDRA010000083.1:25270-29516 GCA_016781105.1 Actinomycetota bacterium
GCGTGACGTGGTCGCCGGGCCGGCGGGGCTCGTGGCCGTGGGCACCGACGGCGGGTCGGCGGCGGTCTGGACCTCGGACGACGGCGAGGTCTGGCAGCGCCGCGACCACGACGAGGCCGTCTTCGGCGGGCCCGGCGACCAGCGGATGGAGGCGGTGGCGGTGCTCCCCGACGGAGCCGGGTGGCTGGCGGTGGGCTCGTCGGCCGGTCCCGGTGACCTCGACGCCGCGGTGTGGCGCTCCGTCGACGGCCAGGCGTGGAACCGGGTGCCAGACGACGGCGCCCTCGGTGGCCCCGGCGACCAGGGGATGCGTGACGTGGTCGCCGGGCCGGCGGGGCTCGTGGCCGTGGGCACCGACGGCGGGTCGGCGGCGGCCTGGACGTCGACCGACGCCACCACCTGGACCCCTGCCGACCTCGGCGCCGGGCAGGCGTCGGGCGTGACGGCCGGCGCGCCGGGCATGCTCGCCGCCGTCGGAGCGGCAGGGGGAGAAGGCGCCGACGGGGCGGTGTGGCGCCTCGACCTCGGCAGCGCCGGCGGATGGGAGGGGGCCGAGGCAACCGAGCTGGGTGGCCCCCTCGACCAGGAGCTGGCGGCAGTGACCGAGAGCGAGGGTCTGCTGGTGGCGGTCGGACGTAGCACCCTCGGCGGGGGCGACGACGCGGCCGCCTGGGCGTCGAGCGACGGGGGCGCCACCTGGGTGCGCTCCCCCCACCTCGAGGAGGTGTTCGGGGGTGATCAGGCCCAGCGCATGCTCGATGTGGCCACCTCGGAGGGGCTGGTGGTGGCGGTGGGGTGGAGCGGCTCGACCCCCGAGAGCCGGGACGCGGCGGTGTGGATCACCGACCTGGCCGGCGGCGGGGCCAGGTCGAACCTGTAGGCCCGGCCGGGCCTCGTCCCCCGGCTCCCGCCCGGCTCAGAGCTGGGTACCCGGTTGCCGACCGAGACGCGAGGTGCCAGACTTGACGCCGATGACCGCCGTCGCCCTGCTCGTAGCCATCACCTGACGCACGCCGCCTCCCTCGCCGCGTGCGCCACGACCTCCCCACCGGGAGGTCGTTGCAGTTTTCGGGCCTCCCCCCGACCCCGACCCCGACCAGGACCAGCAAGGAGCACCATGAAGCTGACCGGAGCCCAAGCCCTCATCAAGAGCCTGGAGATGGAGTCCGTCGAGGTCATGTTCGGCCTCCCCGGCGGGGCGATCCTGCCCGTCTACGACCCCATCATCGACAGCTCCATCCGCCACATCCTGGTGCGCCACGAGCAGGGGGCGGGCCACATGGCCGAGGGCTACGCCCACGTCACCGGGCGTCCCGGCGTGGCCATGGTCACGAGCGGCCCGGCGGCCACGAACATCGTCACTCCGCTGTGCGATGCCTACATGGACTCCATCCCCATGGTCGTCGTCACCGGCCAGGTGGCCTACTCCTCCATCGGCTCCGACGCCTTCCAGGAGTGCGACACCACGGGCATCACCATGTCGGTCACCAAGCACAACTGGCTGGTCACCAACGCCCAGGAGATCCCCCAGGTCGTCAAGGAAGCCTTCCACATCGCCAGCTCGGGACGCCCCGGTCCCGTCCTGATCGACGTGCCCAAGGACGTCAGCAACCAGATGATGGACTGGTACTGGCCCGACACGCTCGACCTCCCCGGCTACCGGCCGGCCGGCCGCGGCGACCCCGAGATGATCCGCGCCGCCGCCCGGGCCCTCCTCGACGCCCACCGGCCCGTCATCTACGCCGGGGGCGGCATCCTCAAGGCCCGGGCGGCCGACGCCCTGCGGGAGCTGGCCGAGCTGACCGGCATCCACGTGGTCACCACCCTCATGGCCCGGGGCGCCTTTCCCGACGACCACCCGCTGTGCCTGGGCATGCCCGGCATGCACGGCAACTACACGGCGGTCACCTCCATGCAGCAGGCCGACCTGCTGGTCGCCCTCGGCTCTCGCTTCGACGACCGGGTCACGGGCAAGGTCGACGGCTTCGCTCCCGGCGCCAAGATCGTCCACGTCGACGTCGACCCGGCCGAGCTGGGCAAGGTGCGCCGGCCCGACGTGCCCATCGTGGGCGACTGCCGCCTGGTCATCGAGGAGCTGGTCGGCGCCGTGCGCGACCTGCTCGCCGGCGGCAGCGAGGCACCTGATCGCAGTGCTTGGAACGCCACCATCGACGGGTGGCGGCAGAAGTATCCCCTCGCCTACGAGCCCCAGGCCGAGGGCGACGCGCTCAAGCCCCAGATGGTCCTCGAGCACCTGCGGGACTCGACCCCCGACGACACCATCGTCGTGTCCGGCGTGGGCCAGCACCAGATGTGGGCCAGCCAGTACTGGCGCTTCAACCACCCCTACACCTGGGTCAACTCAGGCGGCCTGGGCACCATGGGCTTCGCCGTCCCGGCCGCCATCGGCGCCAAGGTGGGCCGGCCCGACAAGGTGGTGTGGGCCGTCGACGGCGACGGGTGCTTCCAGATGACGGCCCAGGAGCTGGTCACGGCCAGCGCCGAGCGCATCCCGGTCAAGGTGGCCATCCTCAACAACGCCTACCTCGGCATGGTCCGCCAGTGGCAGGAGATGTTCTACGACGAGCGCTACTCCGAGGTGTACCTGTCGCCCGACCTGCCCGACTACGTGAAGTGGGCCGAGGCCATGGGCTGCATCGGGCTGCGGGCCGAGACTCCCGAGGACGTGCAGCCGGTGATCGACAAGGCCAACGAGATCGACGACCGCCCGGTGGTGATCGACTTCCGCACCGACAGCCGGGAGAAGGTCTATCCCATGGTGCCGGCGGGCCAGGCCAACGACGCCATCGTGGTCCCCCCCTTCCAGGAGGGCCGCCACGGCGAGGGCGGGCACTGATGGCCGTGCCCGTCAAGCACCACATCCTGTCGGTGCTGGTCGAGAACAAGGCCGGGGTCCTGGCCAGGGTGGCCAGCCTGTTCGCCCGCCGGGGCTTCAACATCTTCTCCCTGGCCGTGGCTCCGACCGACGACGAGCGCTTCAGCCGCCTCACCATCGTGGTCGACGTCGAGGCCACCTCCATCGAGCAGATCACCAGGCAGCTCGACAAGCTGATCAACGTGCTCCAGATCAGCGAGCTCGACCCGGCCGACTCCGTCGAGCGGGAGCTGCTCCTGGCCACGGTGCGGGCGGCCCCGGCCGATCGGGGCCAGGTGATCGAGCTGGTCCAGATCTTCGAGGGCCGCATCCTGGCCGTGGGCCACGACGTGCTCACCGTCTCGCTCGAAGGCGCCCCGGCCAAGGTCGACGACTTCGAGGAGCTGCTGCGCACCTATGGCATCGTGGAGCTCCAGCGCACCGGGCGGGTCGCCCTGCCCAAGCTGGTGCGCCGCCCCCAGCCCCGGGCGGTGCGGGCCTCCTAGCCCTAGCCTCGCCTCCCGTCACCCAGCCCTTTTGGCAGCACCAGTGGTCGCCTTTCCCGCCACTCCTGCTGCCAGAACGGTGTTCGAGACGTTCGAGAAAGGACCCACATGGCAGCGACGGTGTACTACGACAAGGACGCCGACCCCGGGCTGATCCGGGCCCGGCGGGTGGCGGTGATCGGCTACGGCTCCCAGGGCCACGCCCACGCGCTCAACCTGGCCGACGCCGGCGTCGATGTGCGGGTGGGCCTGCGCGAGGGCTCCTCGTCGAGGGCCAAGGCCGAGGCGGCCGGGCTGCGGGTGACGACGGTGGCCGAGGCGGCGGCCGAGGCCGACCTGGTCATGCTGCTGCTGCCCGACACCGAGCAGCGCGCCGTCTACGAGGAGTCGATCCAGCCCCACCTCTCGCCCGGCGACGCCCTGTTCTTCGCCCACGGGTTCAACATCCGCTTCGACCAGATCACCCCGCCGGACGGAGTCGACGTGGGGATGGTCGCCCCCAAGGGCCCCGGCCACCTGGTCCGGCGGACCTACGAGACCGGCGGCGGCGTCCCCTGCCTCATCGCGGTGGCCCAGGACGCCTCGGGCAAGGCCCGGGAGCTGGCCCTGTCCTACGCCCAGGCCATCGGCGGGGCCCGGGCCGGCGTGCTCGAGACCACCTTCGACGAGGAGACCGAGACCGACCTCTTCGGGGAGCAGGTGGTGCTCTGCGGCGGCCTGACCGCCCTGGTCCAGGCCGGCTTCGAGACCCTGGTGGAGGCCGGCTACCAGCCCGAGTCGGCCTACTTCGAGTGCCTGCACGAGCTCAAGCTCATCGTCGACCTCATGTACGAGCAGGGCATCACCGGCATGCGCTACTCGATCT
>JADDRA010000071.1:0-2976 GCA_016781105.1 Actinomycetota bacterium
CGGAAGTAGGCCTGCAGCGGCATCTCCACCTCGACGCCCGGGGGCACGTAGATGAACGAGCCGCCCGACCACACCGCGGTGTTGAGGGCGGCGAACTTGTTGTCGTTGGCGGGGATGACCTTGCCGAAGTACGCCCGCACGATCTCGGGGTGCTCGCGCAGGGCGGTGTCCATGTCGGAGAAGATGACGCCCTGGGCCTCGAGGTCGTCCCGGTTCTTGTGGTAGACGACCTCCGACTCGTACTGGGCGGTCACCCCGGCCAGGTACTTGCGTTCGGCCTCGGGGATGCCCAGCTTCTCGTAGGTCTGCTTGACCGACTCGGGGAGCTGGTCCCAGGCGTCGACCTGCTTGTCGGTGGGCTTGATGTAGTAGTAGATGTTGTCGAGGTAGATCTCCGACATGTCGCCGCCCCAGGCGGGCATGGGCCGGCGCTCGAAGTGGCGCAGCGCCTTGAGCCGGCGCTCCCTCACCCAGTCGGGCTCGCCCTTCATCCACGACATCTCGTTGACGATGTCGGCGTTGAGCCCCCGCTTGGGCTTGAAGACGTACTCCTCGGCGTCGCTCCAGCCGAGCTTGTAGCGTCCGAGATCGAGATCGGTGACCGTCATCGCATCCGTCCTTGCCTCTGGGACCGGGGAGTTTCTCCTACGTGGATAGTAACAATCCTATCGGCCCGGGTCATCCGCCAACCGCCGTCGGCCCACCGGTGGCCCGCCGGGCGCCCGTCAGCCGACGCTGCCACGGCGACGAGGTCGTCGACCCCTACGCCTGGCTGCGCGCCCAGGGCAAGGACGATCCCGAGGTCCGGGCCTACCTGGAGGCCGAGAACACCTGGACCGAGGCGTCACTCGCTCCCGTCGCCGAGCTGCGGGAGCGCCTGTTCGAGGAGATCAAGGGCCGCATCAAGGAGACCGACCTCTCGGTCCCCGTCCGCAAGGGTGCCTGGTGGTACTACAGCCGCACCGAGGAGGGGGCCCAGTACCCGATCCACTGCCGCAAGGCGGCCGGCGGCGACGACCGGCACGGGCCAGCCGAGGGCGTCCCCGAGCAGGTGATGCTCGACCAGAACGTCGAGGCCGGCGACTCGGAGTTCTTCGCCGTGGGCGCCTTCGACACCACGCCCGACGCGAGCGTGCTGGCCTGGTCGTCCGACACCGACGGCGACGAGCGCTACACCATGCGCTTCCGCGACCTCACCACAGGCGAGGACCTGCCCGACGTCATCGAGGGCACCTACTACGGCACGGCGTGGGCAGCCGACGGGGCCACCTTCTTCTACGTCCGCCCCGACGACGCCATGCGGCCCTACCAGCTCTGGCGCCACCGCCTGGGGACCCCGGCCGACGACGACGTGCTCGTCCAGACCGAGGACGACGACCGCTTCTTCCTCGGGGTGGGCACGACCAAGGACGAGCGGTACCTGGTCCTGGGGCTGGAGAGCAAGGTCACGAGCGAGGCCTGGGTGCTCGACGCCTCGGACCCCACCGGCTCGTTCCGGCTGGTCGAGCCCCGGCGCCAGGACGTCGAGTACGGCCTGGAGCACTGGAACGGCCGCTTCTTCATCGTCACCAACGCCGATGGGGCCGAGAACTTCAAGCTGGTGTCGGCCCCCGTGTCGTCGCCCGGGCACGACCATTGGAGGGAGGTGGTGGCGCACCGGCCCGAGGTCAAGCTCAGCGGGGTCGACGTCTTCGCCGGCCACCTCGTGCTCTTCGAGCGGGCCGAGGGGCTGCGCCGGATCCGGGTCCAGGCCCTGGACGCCGAGGGGGCGCTGGGCGACGACCACGTCATCGACCAGCCCGAGCTGGTGGGCACGGCCTCGGGCGGGTCCAACCCCGAGTTCCACAGCCGGGTGCTGCGCTACGGCTACTCGTCCATGGTCACCCCGTCGTCGGTCTTCGACTACGACATGGACACCCGCGAGCGCACCCTGCTCAAGCAGCAGCCGGTGCTGGGCGGCTACGACCCCGACCGCTACGTCACCGAGCGGCTGTGGGCCATGGCCGACGACGGCGCCGTGGTGCCCATCTCTCTGGTGCGACGGGCGGACCGGCTGCGCGACGTCACCGCGCCCCTCCTGCTCTACGGCTATGGCTCCTACGAGGCGAGCATGGACCCCACCTTCTCCTCGGCCCGCCTCAGCCTGCTCGACCGGGGGTTCGTGTTCGCCATCGCCCACGTGCGGGGCGGGGGCGAGATGGGCCGGCGCTGGTACACCGAGGGCAAGCTGCTGGCCAAACGGACGACGTTCACCGACTTCATCGCCTGCGCCCACTACCTCATCGAGCAGGGTTGGACGTCGCCGTCCCGCCTCGCCATCCGGGGTGGCAGCGCCGGGGGCCTGCTGGTGGGGGCGGTCCTCAACATGGCCCCCGGGCTCTTCGGGGCGGCGGTGGCCGAGGTCCCCTTCGTCGACGTGGTCGAGGCCATCCTCGACGCCTCCCTCCCCCTCACCGCCCTGGAGTGGGAGGAGTGGGGCAACCCGGTCGAGTCGGCCGAGGCCTACGCCTACATGAAGGGCTACGACCCCTACCTCAACCTGGAGGCCCGGGAGTACCCGCCCCTGCTGGTGACCGCCGGGATCAACGACCCCCGGGTCCCGTACTGGCAGCCGGCCAAGTGGGTCGCGCGGCTGCGGGCGACGGTCCCCGAGGCCCGGGTCCTGCTCAAGACCGAGATGGGTGCCGGCCACATGGGCCCGTCCGGCCGCTACGACGCCTGGCGCGACGAGGCCCTGGTCTACGCCTTTTTGCTCGACGCCCTGGGGGTGGCCTCGACGCCCGACGCCGGGCCACTCGGTCCCTTCGCTGGCGAGCCGCCCGGCCCCTTCGCCTCGTACCCGCCCGACCCACCGGGCCCCTTCGCCTCCTGACGTAGGAGTTCTTGTCCCACCCCGGTGGCAGTCTCGTCGACATGCGCTCGGAGTTTCCGGGGTTTCGTCAACGAGACGTGCGGGAGGTCGCCCTCTACCAACAC
>JADDRA010000071.1:3129-6312 GCA_016781105.1 Actinomycetota bacterium
CTCCCCGAGCTGCTCGACGACCGTTCCCACCTGGCCGCCGCCTGCCTGGCCCGGCCCGGGGCACTGGCGCCACACCGGGCCGCCGCCAACCTGTGGAACCTCGACGGCATCGACGTCGACCTCGTGGAGATCACCGTGACCCGCCAACGCGCTCCGGTAGCGCCCTCGTCCACCGCAGTGCCGATCTGGCCGAGTTCGAGGTGGTCGAGCGGGAGGGGATCCCCTGCACCGACCCCGCCCGGACCTTGATCGACCTGGGCGCGTCGTCGTCGACGACATCCTGGAACGGGCACTCGAGGACGCGCTGCGACGAGGCCTGACCAGCGTCTCCCGGCTGAGATGGCGTGGACGGCAGCTCGCCCGCCCCGGACGTGCCGGCCCGGCGGCGCTGCGCCGGGTGCTGGAGCGCCGGCCCCAGGGTGCCCCTCGGACCGAGAGCGACCTGGAGACGCAGTTCCTGCAGTGCCTGAGGGCGGCGGGCGTGCGCGAGCCTGTCCGCCAACACCGGCTGCGACTGACCGACGGGACGATGGTGCGCCTCGACGACGCCTATCCCGAGGAGCTGCTGTTCGTCGAGCTGGACGGCTGGGCAGCCACGGCGGTCGGACAGCTTTCCGCCAGGACCGGCGCCGCCAGAACCAGGTCGTGTTGCTCGGCTGGCGCCCGCTGCGGGTTCACCTGGACCGATGTGGTGGAGAAGCCCGAACGAGTGGCGGCCGAGGTGGCCCCGGCCCTGGCCGAGCGGGCCACAGGTTGCGCCTGAGCTGCGGTCCGACGGAAGGTCGCTCGGCCTCGTGCGAGCGTCGGTCACACTGACCTCGTGTCGAGGGAGTGGGACGGTGCCGCCTATCAACAGGTCGCCCGCCCTCACGCCGGCTGGGCGGCGACGGTGCTCGACCGGCTCGAGCTGGCGGGCGACGAGGTGGTCCTCGACGCCGGGTGTGGCAGTGGCAAGGTGACCGAGCAGCTCCTGGCCCGCCTCCCCCAGGGCCGGGTGATCGGGGTGGACGGTTCGGCTCTGATGCTCGAGGAGGCCCGGCGGCGCCTGCATGCCCATCTCGACCGGGTCTCGTTCGTCCACGCCGACCTGGCCCAGCCGCTGCCGGTCGGCCCCGTCGACGCAGTGGCGTCCTCGGCCACATTCCACTGGATCGCCGACCACGGCGCGCTCTTCGCCAACCTGGCCGCCGTGCTGCACCCCGGAGGGCACCTGTCGGCCCAGTGCGGTGGAGTCGGCAACGTCTCCGAGGTCCAACGAGCGCTCGACTCGCTCGGGATTGAGGTTCCCAACCCGTGGCACTTCGCCACGCCCGAGGAGGCTGAGGCCGACCTGGCCGGCGCCGGCTTCGTCGACATCGAGGCCTGGCTGACCCGGGACGTCGTGACCATCCCGCCGACGGAGCTCGAGACCTACCTCGCTACAGTCATGCTCGGAGCGCACCTCGAGCGGCTCCCCGAGTCGGACCGGCCCGAACTGATCCGGTCGGTGGCCGAGCGGGTACCCGGCGGTCACATCGACTACGTCCGCCTCAACCTGGTCGCCCGTCGCCCCTGAATCACCCCTGGACACAAGGGGCCGGGGGCGTGGCTACCGTACCTCGATAGTGCATCGTAGCCTTCCGTTGTTCTCTGCACTCATGGCGCTCGCCCTGATCGCTGCCGCCTGCGGTGGTGACGACGACGCCGACCTGGTTCCGGCGGCCACGGTCGGCACGGCGCCCACGACGACGTCGACCACCGCCCGTCCCATTGACGTCGCCGTGATCCCCGACGATCCGGCCCAGATCGACGAGGACTACGTCCAAGCCGTGGTCGACGCCCTCTTCGCCGTGGACGCCGAGGCCACCAAGATCTTCGTGGCGACGAAGACCCTCGACGAACGCGGCATCGACTACCTGGAAGCCATCTACACCGAGGACGAGGTCGAGCGGCAGGTGAACATTTGGTTCCAGAGTCTGGCCCAGCGGGCCGACGAACTCCTCGGCGGAACTCTCCTCAATGACGTGCAGCGGGTCATCGACGTGGCCGACGACTGCATCTACATCGAGGTGGAGAGCGATTACTCGGAGGTGACGACGAGAGATGCCCCTCTGACGTCGAACTACCTCGGTCTCACTCCCAAGGATGAGGATGACGACCCCGAGGGACGGAACCCGACGGCGTGGATGCTGTTCATGGACGCCGTCAACCTCGATGGCTCCGAACCGGAGAATCCATGCGAAGGCAGGTAGCGATCACCGCAGTTGCGGCACTCTCCCTTTCGCTTCTGCTGCCCCCGGTGGCTTCTGCCGAGGCCGGCGATGAACCGCGCGCTCGGGGTGAAGCCGGAAACGACAACGCCTCCGTGGTGATCTCCAATCCCGGGAGCTCCTCGCCCGGCACGTCGGGAGCAGGCGAACCGGGGACCAGACGGGTGAGGCGGCGGAGCGGTGGAGGACAACAGCCCCGGCACGCGGTGGTCAGCTACGAGTTGCGCACCGGGCCGGAAGGCCGATGCCTGGGCCAGACCACTTCCTATCGTGGGACGCCCATCACCGAGCAGGAGGAGCTGGCCAACGCCGCCAACCGAAGCGGGGCCGCTGACATGGGCATCCCGGCTTGTGACACCGCCGAGACCCCGGAGCCGACGGCGCCTCTGGTGAGCCCGGCCGAGGTGGCCGAGGCGTTCCTGCGCACCGTCCCCCTGCCGCTGCCAGAGCCCCACGTCGCTCCCGACGGGCAGGCCATCACCGGGCTGGCCGCGTTCCTCGAGACCAACGGGAGCCTCCGCCACACCCTGGGCCCCGAGCCCACCGCCCTCGGCCCCATCGCCTTGGAGGCCACCGGCGCGTACTGGGTCGACTGGGGCGACGGCAGCCCCGAGGCCGGTCCCTTCTCCTTCGAGGGCGAGGCCTATCCCTCCGGGCGCATCTTCCATCACTACCGCTACACCGGGACCTACACCGTGACCCTGCGCCAGACCTGGACCGCCGCCTGGCGCCTGGGCGGCGACCAGGGGACTGTCGACGGCCTGGTCACCGAGACCACACTGCCCGTAGAGGTCTTCCAGGTGCAGGCCGTCATCCGCCGCTGACGTCGTCCATCGCCTGCGGGCGCCGGAGCGGTGCTCGGAGAACGAAAGCGGGCTTCCTGGCCCGGGCCACTTCCTCCAATCACTGCGGTGGCGCCATGTCCAGGAGGAAG
>JADDRA010000071.1:6424-9746 GCA_016781105.1 Actinomycetota bacterium
TGGCGGTGTGGATGGACGACGGCATGCTCTCGCGCTGGCTGCTCGATCGGTGGCCGACGGTCGAGGAGCTGCTGGAGAGCCTGCGCACCGCCTGCCCTCCGGTGGTGCTCGAACGCATCCGCCGCAGCCTCCAGCGGATGGGACCGGCCAGCGGAGCCGAGCCGGCGCCGGACTCGCCCGCGACGTCCGAGGCCTGAGCTCTCGGCCCACCCGGTGACCGGCGAGGCCGGAGCGATCAGCCGGCGCCCGGCGCCACCTCGCCGTCGCCACCGCCGCCGGCGACGAGCGAGCCGGCGCGCAGGTCGATCACCTCGTCGCCGGGATGCCCGGCCAGCGCCTCGGCCTCGGCCGCATGGATGACCTCGAGGATCTCCTCGCCCACCAGCTCCTCGCGGTGCAACAGGGCATCGCGCAGGGCCTCGAGGATGTGGCCGTTGGCCCGGACGAGCGCCTCGGCCACCGCCTTGGCGTCGTCGAGGAGCCCGTCGACCGCGGCGCGACCGATCTCGTCGGCCAGCACCTTGGCCACGGTGTGGGCACCGCCGCCGACGGCCGCCGCCTCCCAGCTCACCAGGGACCCCCCCATCCCCAGCGTGCCGACCATGGAAGCGGCGGCGTCGGTGGCGGCGGCGAGGTCCCCCGCCGGTCCCGTACCGGCCTCGCCGAAGTAGGCCTCCTCGGCCACCATCCCGCCCATGGCGATCTGGATGCGGGCCACGATCTCCGAGCGGGTCCTGGTGAAGGGCTCCTCGAGGTCGGAGTGGGCCAGCACCCCGAGAGCGTCCTTGCGCTTGATAATCGACAGCACCTCGAGCTTGCGGTCCTTGCCCACCAGGTAGGCCACGGTGGCGTGCCCGGCCTCGTGGGTGGCGATGCGACGGCGCTCCTCGTCGGTGTACTCCACCGGCTGGCGCAGGCCGATCTCCTCGGTGATCTTGGCCTGCTGGACGTCGTGCCAGTCCAGCGCCGTCGCCCCCCGGCGCAAGGCCCACACCAGGGCCTCGTCGAAGAGGTGCTCGATCATCACCGGCGAGTAGCCGGCGGTCATGGCGGCCAGGCTGTCGAGCCGGACAGGGTCGTCGAGGTCGGCCACGTGCGCCTTCTTGGCCAGGTAGTAGTCGATGATCTCCCGCCGGTCGGCTCGGCCGGGAAGGCCGAAGTGGACGCTGCGGTCGAAGCGGCCGGGGCGCAGGAGGGCGGGGTCGAGGTCGGCCGCCCGGTTGGTGGCCCCCACGATGAGCACGTTGGCCGTGAGCAGGCGGGGCTTGCGCAGGGTGCGGGCCGGGGGCAGGAAGCGGTTGACCAGGTCGGTACACCACCCCCGCAGCCGGGTCGACCGGGCCGGCTCGTCGAAGCTCTGGAGCTGGATGAGCAGCTCGTTGACCACGCCGGCCACGCTGTCGCGCTGGCCCCCGCCGCCCATGCCGGCCCGAGCCCCGCCGATGGCGTCGATCTCCTCGATGAAGCCGATGGCCCCGCTCTCCTTGCGGGCCGCGCTGCCCAGGGCCCGGAAGTAGCTGCGGATCTTTCGGTTGGTCTGGCCGTAGTACATCGACTGGAAGGCCGACGACGACACGAAGAGGAAGGGGACACCGGCCTCGGCGGCCATGGCCTTGGCCATGTAGGTCTTGCCCGTGCCCGGCGGCCCCTCGAAGAGGATGGCCCTTCGGGGCGTGCCCCCCATGCGCTCCCGGAAGGTCTTGTAGGCCAGGAACAGGTTGAGGGTGCGCACCACCTCGTCCTTGACGATGCCGGCGCCCTTGACGTCGTCGAGGCCGATGTCGATCTCGCTCGGCCGGTAGAGCACGTGGGGCGAGCGCCCCGCACCGAGCATGGGTCCGACGACCGCCAGGCCGATGATCGCCACCAGGGCGAGGATCGGGAGCACCTCGACCAGCCCGGCCGGCAGCGCCGGCAGCGCCCGCTCACCCGAGAGCGCCGTCACCCAGAGCCAGGCCGCGGCCAGCGAGACTGCCGTGGTCAGCCACGCAGCCGCCGGCGCCGGGCCCGCTCGCGAGCCGCGGCCACGTCGGCCAGGGCTGCCCAGCACCTCTCCCTGACCGAGGCTCACGAGGTCGCTCATGCAACACGCTCCGTGGTCGATGGCTACGAGGAGCGACCCTAGCCCGCCGTCCCCGCCAGGGGAAGGCGGCCCCGAGACCGTCACCGAGATGTCGTCCGACCGTAGGCTCGGCCCGACCATGGTCATCCTCGCCCTCGACTGGTACATCTGGATGGCGCTGGGCCTGCTCTTCGCCTACGCCCTCGTGCGCCGGCTGTGGCGGAGCTGGCGCCTCCGGCGCCGGGCCCGGGCGCCCCGGGCGGCGACCGCTCGCTACGGCTCGAAACGGCCGTAGCCGCCCCGGTAGAAGACCAGCGGCCCGTCCTGGCCCTCCACGTCGAGGGCGTGCACCCGTCCCACGACGATCTCGTGGTCGCCTCCCTCGTGGATGGCGTCGACGGTGCAGTCCACCCACGCCACCACCCCCTCCAGGCGGGGCGAGCCCGACGGGGACGGCACCCAGCCCACCCCGTCGAACTTGTCCACGCCCCGAGCGGCGAACACCCGCGACAGCGCCTCCTGGCGCTCCCCGAGGACGTTGACGCAGAACGCCCCCGCCGCGCGTATGCCCGCCCAGCTCCGGGAGCGACGATCGGCGCAGAACGAGACCAGGGGAGGGTCGAGCGACACGGCGGTGAAGGAGTTCACCGACAACCCGACGGGACCGTCGGCAGCGGTGGCGGTCACCACCGCGACGCCGGTCGGGAAGTGGCCGAGCACGAGGCGGAACTCGGCGGCCTGGAGCTCCGAGGTGTCGCCCATCAGGTGGAGTGTCACAGGTGGACGTTGCGCTGACCAGGTCGTCCGCGCCAGCACCAGGGCCGGTGAGCGAGGTCGGGCGACGGGGCAGGCCGATCTAACGTCGACCCGGTGGTCGACGTCGAGGCAGCGGCGGTGCTGGCCGAGCTGAGCCGGACCCGCCGCCGGCGGCGACTGGACCGGGTCGACTGGTTCGACTCCTTCTACCGGGTCTACCTGACCGGGCTGACCGTGGCCATCGCCACCGTCGTGGGCTCCACCTTCGTGCCCGACGAGGTCGTGAGCGCCACCGTCGCCGCCCGGGTGGCCAGGGAGGGCCCGGCTCTCCTCGGCGCCGGCATCGCCGTGCTCGTCGCCCTCGGCCTGCGCTCGGGAGGCCGGGGCGGCCCCCTGGCCCTGGAGGCACCGACGGTCCAGCACGTGCTGCTGGCTCCGGTCGAGAGGGCGCTGGCGTTGCGGGGCGCGGCCGTGCGCCAGCTCCGCTCGGCCGCCTTCGCCGGT
>JADDRA010000086.1 GCA_016781105.1 Actinomycetota bacterium
CTGGGCGAGGCAACGCCAACGCCGCACCTCGGCCAGGACGCGGCGGCCGCGGATGAGGCCCCACCGAGTGTGTTCGTTTGTTTCGCCTGAGGCTACAGTTGACTGCATGTGGTGCTGAGCGCAGAGGATCGTGAGCAGGCCCGGGAGCTGCTGCGCGCGCTCGGTCCTCGGCCGCGAATCAGGACCGAGGACGGAACGGTGCTCGACCTGCCCGCTCCCGTAGCTGAGGCCCTCGCCGAGCTGCTAGCAGCCGCTGCCGACGGGCAGCCCGCGCTCGTGCTTCGCTCCCCCAACGACCTGTCGACGGAGCAGGCGGCGGCGGTGCTCGGCGTGTCCCGGCCGACGGTGGTTCGGCTGGTCGAGGCGGGCAAGCTCCCGGCCCGGATGGTGGGGACGCATCGCCGGCTCGCGCTCGGCGACGTGCTGGCGTACCGGGAGGCGTCATCTGGGCGACGGTCCGGCACCTCGACGACATGACCCGGGAGGCCGAAGAGCTCGGGCTCTACGGGTGACGGCGGTTGGCGTCGCCGCTCTCGACGCCGACGTCCTGGTCCCCATCGTCGCCTGCGACTTCCTGCTCACCGCCTTCGACCACGGGCTGTTCGAGCCGGTGGTCTCGGCGATGGTGCTGGATGAGGTGGAGCGCACGCTGGACTTTACCCACATCGACCCGGACGGCCTCCGCCGACGGGTCGCGTACATGCGCGTCGCGCTGGCCGACCCGTCATCGACACGACCGAGGCCAACGCGCCGCAGGCGGTCAACCCCAAGGACCGCCACGTCGTCGGCGCCACCCTGGCCGGTGAGGCGGAACTCGTGGTGACCGAGGACGACCGGCTCCGGACGCAGATCACAGCAGCGTGCATCGGGGTCGAGCCCCTCGACGGCGACGCCTTCGCCATGCGCCTCTGGGACTCCTCGCCCGCCGGCGTGGACGAGGCGATCCGGCAGATGATCGCCAAGCGCCGGCGCCTGCCGGTGTCAGAGCCCGAGATGGCGGCGCAGCTTGCCGCCCACTTTCCGGCCATGGGCGCGGCCTGGCTCGACCGATTCCGACGGTGATCCGGAGCGGCTCCAGGCCGCGGCCAGGCCGCGGGAGGCCGCGAAGCTGGGGTCTTCAGCGGTCAGCAGCGGACAAGCCGCCCCTCACAAACCGCAGGTCATGGCCACCTCTGGCTATCGCGGCCACCTCTGGACAACCCGCTCGACGCTCCCCCGCCTACAGGTCGGTTCACTGTCGCCGCAGCTGACTGCCCTCCGACTCGTTCTCCGGATCGGGACCGCGCCTGGCGGGGTCAAGACCCCTGAGAAACAAACTCGCACCCCCCCACCCGCCGGCCCCTCCCGGCCCGGTCCCCCCCGGGCGGTGTCCTCTAGCGTGAGGGCGGATGGGCCGGCGCACCAAGATCGTGGCCACCATCGGGCCGGCGTCCGACTCCCCCTCCGCCATCACCGCCCTGGTCCGGGCCGGGATGGACGTGGCTCGCCTCGGCTTCGCCCACGGCAGCTTCGCCGAGCACCTGGAGCGCCTGCGCCGGATCCGAGCGGCGGCCGAGGAGTGCGGGCGCACGGTCGGGGTCCTGGCCGACCTTCCCGGCCCCAAGGTGCGCACCGGAGCGTTCCCCGACCCCGAGGGGGCCGTGCTGGCGGTGGGCGAGCGGGTCGCGCTGCGGGCTGGTGACGGCGCGAGCGGCTCCGACACGATCACGGTGGAGGAGCCCGGCCTGGTCGCCGACCTGCAGGTCGGCGACACCCTCGCCCTCGGCGACGGTGCCGTGGTCCTCGAGGTCGAGGCCGCCCGAGCCGACCAGGCCGTCGCCGTGGTCCACCACGGCGGGCGGCTCCAGGGCCGGCCCGGCCTGCACCTTCCCGCCGAGCGGCTCCGGGCCTCGTCGCCCACGACCGCCGACCTGGAGCTGCTGCAACAGGCCGTGGGGGCCGGATTCGACATGGTGGCCATCTCCTTCGTCCGCTCGGCCGACGACATCGTCCGGGCCCGGACCGCCGCCGGGCCGGGCGGCCCGCTCCTCGTGGCCAAGATCGAGACCCGCCCTGCGGTGGAGCACCTCACCGAGATCATCGACGTGGCCGACGCCGTCATGATCGCCCGCGGCGACCTGGGGGTGGAGTGCCGCATCGAGGAGGTCCCCCACCTGCAGAAGCAGATCATCCGGACCTGCGTGGCCTGGGGACGCCCGGTGATCACCGCCACCCAGATGCTCGAGTCGATGGTGCACGCCGCCACCCCCACCAGGGCCGAGGTGTCCGACATCGCCAACGCCGTGTTCGACGGCACCGACGCCGTCATGCTCTCGGCCGAGACCGCCATCGGCCACGACCCCGTCGCGGCTGTGACCACCATGGCCCGCATCGCCACCAGGGCCGAGGCCGAGGCCGACTACGTCCAGTGGGGTGGCCGGCTGGGCAAGCTCCAGCGGCTCCAGACGCTGCCCGGCCTGCTGGCCATCACCGCCGCGATCAGCGCCGGCGCCTGGCAGCTGGCGCTCAACGTGGAGGCCGACGCCATCCTCTGCTGCACCCGCACCGGCAGCACCGCCCGGGCCATCGCCCGGTTCCGACCCACGGCGCCGCTGATCGGCCTCAGCCCGAGCGCCGTCACCGCCCGCCAGCTCACCCTCACCTGGGGGCTGCTCCCGGTGACCGTGCCCGAGCAGGGGACCACCGACGACATCGTCTGGTTTGCGGTCGAGCGAGCCTTTGCCATGGGGCTGGTGGACAAGGGCGACACCGTGGTGGTCCTGGCCGGCAACCCCGCCGACCCCGACCCCGTCACCGACGACCTCCGGGTGGTGCGGGTGCGCTGAGCCGGTCCACCCGAGGCGCCCCGGGCGACCCTTCAGGCCACCAGGTCGCGCCCCACCCGCCCGCTGCGCAGGAACTCGGCCCGCCGCCCCGGCTCCGACAGCCGGAACCGCCGCCACGCCCACACCAGGGCGGCCAGACCGGCCAGCTCCAGCACGACGTTGCTCAGGCCCCGCTCGACGCTGGGCAGCACCTCCACCCCGAGGTCGCCCCCGAGGAAGGGCCACCAGAACACCTCGGCGTCGGCCCAGGCACCGTCGAGGACCAGGTGGAGGAACGTCCCGATGGGCAGGGCCAGCAGGCGCCGGCGCAGGAGGCGGCGACCCCTCGTCGTCACCATCACCGCCACCAGGGCGCCGGCGCTGGCCGCCAGGGTGTGGGCCGGCCAGGGCCCGGAGATGCCGAGGACGTCCAGGAGCCCGTCGACCACGTCGGGGAGCAGGGCGCCGGCGACGACCAGGCGGTGGTCGATGGCGGGGTCCCGGAAGACCGCCCACACCGCCACCAGGGCCATGCCGGCGAACCAGAGGATCACGGGACCAGGATCCGCCCGCACTCCTCGTGGCGCACGACCGCGCCGCTCGCGCCCCGGCGCAGACGGTCGAGCTCCACCGCCGACAGCCCCAGGTGGCACCCCGTGCAGCGGCCGCCGTCGACCCGGGCGATGCCGACGCCACCCAGACGACGGCGCAGCCCCTCGTAGGTGGCGAGCAGCTCGGCCGGCACTTGGCCGGCCCGGGCGTCCCTCGCCGCGTGCTCCTCCTCGAGCACGGCGTCGATCTCGGCCTCACCCTCGGCCAGGCGCGCGCCCAGGCGCTGGCCCTCGGCGACGAGGACCTCCTCCTCACCACCGAGGCGGTCGCGCTCGGCCCCGACCAGCTCGGCCGCCTCCATCACCTCGAGGTCCTCGTCCTCGAGGCTGCGCTGGCGCCGGCGCAGCGCCTCCAGCTCCGCTTGCAGCGCCTCGAGCTCCCTCGGAGCCGCCACCGAGCCCGAGTACAGGCGCTCGTCGGTGGCCCGTGCCCTGGCCACCACCTGGGCCACCTCGTCCTCGAGGCGGCGCTGGCGCCGGTCGAGCTCCTGCGCCCTGCGGTCGAGGTCGGCCCGGGCGGTGCTGACGCCGGCCAGGGCCTCGGACTGGGCCCGGAGCCGGGCCCGCTCGGGCAGCGAGGCCCGGCGGTGGCGGAGCTGGTCGATGACCAGGTCGTGGGCCTGGACCTCGAGCAGGGCGTCGAGCGACGGGTCGGCCATCAGGCCGGCGCGCCGTTCGAACGAGGCCCTGGTCTCAGCAAGGGAACGGCGGGTTCTCCGGAGGCCACCCCGGCGGGTTGCAGTTCCCCCCACCGCCACCTCCCGAGCCGCCACCCCCGGGGCTCCCGCCCCCGCCGGGCGCGGATCCTCCCCCGCCGCCACCCGAGGCGGGCGGGGTGGTCGCGGGAGGCCGCTCCGGAGGATCGGCACCACCAGGTGCACCCGTCCTCGGCCCGTCGTCGCGGTCGGGCGTGCGCCCGGGCGGGGACACGTCGGGCCGGGACTCGTCACCGCCACCGCGGCCGGAGCCCTCGGGCGCCGGGCCGTCGGGCTCACCGCGCCGCACTTCCTCCCGGGAACGGTTCGATCCCGTCCGCTGCTCACCTTCGTCCCGGGCGCCCGAACGGCCCGCTCCCTCGTCCCGGCGAGACGGCGGGGCCGGCGCCTCGTTCTCCAGGCGCAGGGCCTGGGCCTCGCCGGGGGGCGGTGGCTCGGGGAAGTCCAGCTCGGGCTGGCCGGCCAGCGCCGGACCCATGAACGCCTGCCAGATCCTGGCCGGGTAGGAGCCGCCGGTCACCCGCACGCCGCCCACGTTGGTCATCTTCACGTTGCCCGCCGGGGAGCCCATCCAGACCGCGGTCGAGAGCTGGGGCGTGTAGCCCACGAACCAGGCGTCGCTGTAGTCCGAGGTCGTCCCCGTCTTGCCCGCCGCCGGCCGGCGATCGGGGAAGCGCGCCCGGGTGGCGGTCCCGCCGCTCACCACCCCCTCCAGGACGTCGGTGGCCAGCCGGGCCGTGGCCTCGGAGATCACCCGGGTGCCCTCGGTCGCCCCCCGCAGCAGCACGTCGCCCTCCTGGTCGACCACCTCCTCCACCAGGTAGGGGCGGTGGTGCACCCCGTCGGCCGCGAAGGTCGCGTAGGCGCTGGCCATGTCGATGGGCAGGACCTCGCTGGTGCCCAACGGCATCGAGAGGTTGGTGGCGGGCCTGGTGATGCCGAGGCGAGTGGCCGTGTCGGCCACCTTGTCGAGGCCGACGAGGATGCCGAGGCGCACGTAGGCGCAGTTGACCGACCTGCGGGTGGCATCGCTCACGCTGAGCACGCCGCCGGCCGAGCCCTCGAAGTTCTCCAGCTCGTAGGGGTCGGGGGTGCCGCCGGGGTTGGGGAAGGCGCACGGACCCCTCCCGTCGATGGTGGACAGGGGCGACACCCCCTGCTCCAGGGCAGTGGCCAGGACGAAGGGCTTGAAGGACGACCCCGGTTGCTGGCCGACGCCCTGGGTGGCGATGTTGTACTTGTCGGTCTGGAAGCCCCGGCCTCCGACCAGGGCCCTGACCGCCCCCGTGGCCGGGTCGACGCTGACCACCGAGGCGGTGAACTCCCCCGCCGGATCGGGGATGGTGGCCGCCACCGCGTCCTCGGCGAGGGTCTGGAGGCGAGGGTCGAGGGTCGTCTTGATGGTCAGACCACCGAGGAAGAGGGCGTTGTAGCGCTCGGTCTGGGTCTGGCCCAGGCGGGGATCGGCCAGCAGGCGCTGGGTCACCTCCTCGACGAAGTAGTCCTCGGGCTTGGGCAGCAGCTCGGAGTTCTGCGGCTCGCTCGGCAGCGGCGCCTGCCGCAGCCGGTCGGCCTCGGCCGGCTCGATGCGGCCCAGGGTCACCAGGCGATCGAGCACCAGGGACCGCCGCTCCCTGGCCGCCTCGGGTTCGAGGAAGGGGTCGTAGCCGATCGGGTTTCGGATCAGCCCGGCCAGGAACGCGGCCTCGCCCTGGCCCAGCTCGGCGGCGTCGACGCCGAAGTACATCTCCGCCGCCGCCTGCACGCCGTAGGCCCCGTTGCCGAAGTAGACGGTGTTGAGGTAGCGCTCCAGGATCTCGTCCTTGGTCATCTGCTCCTCGAGGCGGATGGCCAGGACGGCCTCCTCCACCTTGCGCCCGAGGTCCTGCTTGGGGGTGAGCAGAGCGTTCTTCACGAGCTGCTGGGTGATGGTGGAGCCACCCTGGAGCACGTCGCCGGCCGAGACGTTGGTGACCAGGGCCCGGGCGGTGGCCCGCAGGTCCATGCCGCCGTGCTCGTAGAAGGCGGTGTCCTCGACGGCGAGGACGGTGTCGACCACGACCTGGGGGACCTCGGCCAGGGGGATCGACTTGCGGTTCTGCTCGCGGTGGAGCACCGCCAGCACGCTGCCGTCGGACGCCCGGACCACCGAACGCTGCGGGAGGGGGTTGAGGTCGATCTCGCTGACCGGGGCCGTCCTCCCGGCCTGGAGCATCCCCACGGCGGCCGCGGCCAGCAGGGCCACGCTCACCGCCACCAGGCACCCCACCAGGGCCACCACGCCGAGGGCGCGCCCGGCGCGAGCGAGGGACGTGCCCGCCCCCACCTCGCGTCCGCTCCCGTGCGTGCCCACGAGGGCGCAACGCTAGCTCCGGCGTCGCGCCCCGCTGCATGCAGACGCGAACCGTTCGTGGCGCTGGGAGCGACGGGTGAGTCTAGAGTCGACTCCAAGGATGCGACGGTGAGGAGGACGCTCGGCGCCCTGGTGGCGGTGGTGGTCGGGTTGGCCGTCGTGGTCGGCGCGGTGGCCCTCCTCACCTCCGACCCAGGCGGTCCCGAGGTGGGTGCCAACGTGGCGGTCAACCCGCCCGGGCCGATCACGGCCAACAACTCGCCCACCCTGGTGCGCCACCCCGAGCGGCCCGAGCACCTGGTCGTCGCCCACCGCATCGACCGGCCCGGCTTCTCCGCCCTCATCGAGTGGAGCGACGACGGAGGCGCCACCTGGCAGCCGACCACGCTGCCCCTGCCGCCCGGCACCGCTCCGTGCGCCGCGTCACCCCAGCAGGTGCCCTGCCCCTTCGCCCCCGACGTCGCCTTTGGTCCCGACGGCACCCTCTACGTGCTCTACGTCGAGCTCCAGGGCCAGGGCAACACGCCGGCCCGCCTGTGGTTGGCGACGTCGCCCGACGGCGGCCGCAGCATCGGCCCCCCGGTGCAGGTGGCCGGCGAGCTCACCTTCCAGCCCCGGGTCGTGGTCGACCCCGAGGGCACCGTGCACCTGCTGTGGTTGCAGGCGGCCGACGTGGCGCTCAACCGCCTGGTGGGCCAGGCCGTGGTCGTCGCTGCCCGCTCCAGCGACGGTGGGCGCAGCGTCTCGGCCCCCGTCCCCGTGAGCGACCCGGCCCGGGCCCGGGTGGGCGCCGCCACCCCGGTGATCGACCGGGACGGCGACCTGGTGGTCCTCTACCAGGACTTCAAGGGGGACCGACGCGACTTCGAGGGCCTGGAGGGACCCCCGGCCGAGGACCCCTTCGCCCTGGTGCTCACCCGTTCCGACGACGGCGGCCAGACGTTCTCGCCCGGCGTCGAGCTGGAGTCGGGCATCGTGGCCTCCAAGCGCTTCCTGGTCTTCCTCCCCGAGCACCCCTCGCTGGCCGCCGGCCCTGGAGAGGTCCTCTACGCCGCGTGGCACAGCGGCCAGGACGGCGACGACGACGTCTTCCTGCGCCGCTCCGACGACGGCGGCGCCAGCTGGGGCCCGCCCGTGCGGGTCAACGACAACCCGGTCGGCGACGGCACCCACCAGTACCTGCCCAAGGTCTCCGTCGCTCCCGGCGGTCGCGTCGACGTGCTGTTCTACGACCGGCGCAACGACCCGGCAAACGTGCTGGCCGACGTCTACCTGGCCAGCTCCGACGATGGCGGCGCCACCTTTGCCAACCTGCGGGTCTCGTCCACCTCGTTCGACTCGGCCGTCGGCCCCGTGTTCGACCCGGACTACGGCGCCGACTTCGGCACGCGGGTCGGCCTCGAGAGCACCGACGCCGGCGCGGTGGCGGCCTGGACCGATACCCGCCTGGGCGACGTCGACGACGGTCGCCAGGACGTCTTCGCCGCCGCGGTCGCCGGGCTGGGCTCCGCCGGTTTCCCCTGGTGGCTCCTGATCGTGGCTCTCGTGCTCGCCGGCGCCGGCCTGGCGTGGTTCACTCGGCAGCGATCCCGACCAAGGTGAGCCGAGGAGGCTACGTGAGCGACAGCCGCTACATGAGGTGGGCAGCATGAGGGTCGCCTTTGTGGGCAAGGGCGGGGCGGGCAAGTCGGCCATCTCCGGGACCTTCGCCCGCCTCCTGGCTCGCCGGGGCCACCCGGTGCTCGCCATCGACTCCGACCCGCTTCCCGGCATGGCCTACTCCCTCGGCCTCGACCGCGACGACGCCCCCTTGCCCGACGAAGCCATCGAGGACCGCCCCGACGACGAGGAGGGCCCCCGCTACCGGCTCCGGGCCGGGCTGTCGGCGGCCGAAGCCGTCGAGCGCCACGCTGCCACCGCCCCCGACGGGGTGCGCTTCCTCCAGTTCGGCAAGATCCGCACCGATCCCCGGGCGCTGTTCCGCTCCCAGCTCGCCTTCCGCCAGATCATCAAGGAGCTGCCCGACGACCGCTGGCACCTGGTGGGCGACCTCCCCGGAGGGACCCGCCAGCCCTTCACCGGTTGGGGCGCCTACGCCGACACCTACCTGGTCGTGGTCGAGCCGATGGCCAAGTCGCTGCTGTCGGCTCGACGCCTGGCCCGGCTGGCCTCGGCCGCCGAGCGCCCGGTGCAGGTGCTGGCGGTGGCCAACAAGGTGAGCGAGTCGGGCGACGCCGAGATGGTGGCCCGGCGCAGCGGCCTGGAGGTCGTCGCCTCGGTGCCGCTCGAGCCGGCCTTCGCCGCCGCCGAGCGAGCCGGGCGCGCACCCCTCGACCTCGTCCCTGAATCCGCCGCGGTGGGCGCGGTATCCTTGTTGGTGGATCGTCTCGATCGCCAACCGCTCAGGGGAGCCGCGACATGAAGCTGGCAGTGACAGGCAAGGGCGGATCGGGCAAGACCACCACCTCGGCGGTGCTGGCCCGCACCCTGGCCCGGCGGGGTCACGACGTGGTCGCCCTCGACTGCGACTCCAACCCCAACCTCGGGATCTCCCTCGGCGTGGGCGACGACGAGACCGAGCGACTGGTCTCCATGCGCCAGGCCCTCGACGAGGGGGAGGAGGAGCACGCCCCCGGCTGGGACCAGGTCCTCCAACGCTTCGGCTCCGACGCTCCCGACGGGGTCCGCCTGGCGGTGGTCAGCCGCATCGACAACCCCGAGCCCGGCTGCCTTTGATGCGGTCTGTCCGCCGAGCAGTTGCTCGGCAGCGTGGACTTCAGCGGCCAGGTCGTGGTGGCCGACCTCGAGGCCGGTGTGGGGACCCTGACCCGCCTCGGTGAGGCCGGCGTCGATCTCGTGCTCATCGTGGTCGAGCCGACCCCGAAGTCGGTCGAGGTGGGGTGCCGGGCCGCCGCCCTGGTGGCCGACAAGGCGCTGGGCCGGGCCGTGGTGGTGGCCAGTCGCATCCGCAGCGACGACGACCTGACCATGATCACCAAGGCCTTCCCCGACCACGAGGTCGTGCCCATCCCCGACGATCCGGCCATCGTCCAGGCCGACCGCAACGGCGTGGCGCCCCTCGACAGCGCCCCCGACGCGCCCGCCGTCCAGGCGTTGGTCCGCCTGGCCGAAGAGCTCGTCCCCTCTCCCTCCTGATCGGTGGGCGACCGGCGGTGACCGACGCCCCGGCGCCCCCGGCAGCCCGCTCGGGCGCGCTGCCCATGCTCGCCGGACTCGGGCTGCTGGTGGGGTGCTGGGCCCTGCTCCCGCCCTACTCCGGACCGTTCCTGGCCACCGACGACACCGTGGAGGTCGTCGACCACGTCGTCCCCGGCGTGGTCGTCATCGCCCTCTCGCTCGGCGCGCTCCTGGTCGGGCGGGACGGACGAGGTCGCGCCCTGCTGTTCCCCGCCGGCCTGGGCATCGTCCTGGCCGGCTTCTGGATGACCGCCACCCACCTCCCGCTGGTGCTCCAGGCCACCCGCCAACAGGCGCCCTGGGGGGCCACCGTGTACCACAGCCTCCCCGGGCTGGCCGTCCTCCTGCTCGGCGTCGGCTGGGCCCTCACCTACCGCACGCCGGCGCCCCCGGAGGGGACCTGACCGGTGCCCGATCAGCGACTCAGGTAGACCGACTTCCAGCGCTGGGCCCCGGCCAGGCCCGCGGGCTCGAAGCCCTGCACCCGCGACGACACCAGCCAGGGGTTGGGCAGCACCGCCAACGGCACCGCCACCACCTCCTCGGCCACCACCACCTGCATGAGCTCGGCGGCGACGCGCCGGGCCGAGTCGAGCGACGGTGCCACGTGCACCTGGTCGAACAGGTCGTCGCCGGCCGGACCTGCTCCCACCACGCCCGCCACCGTCAGCTGGCCCCCGGGCCGGATGGAGAAGAACCGGCACAGGGAGCAGGGGTTGGCGTCGTCCTGGGGCCGGACGTCGACGAAGAGGTCGAAGGTGGCCGCGTTCACCCGCTGCAGGGGTGAGGGGCCTCCCGACCCCTGCTCGGCTCGGACCAGCTCCACGCCCACCTCGGCCAGCTGGGCCGCCAGCGCCATCACCGCCGGCTCGGGCACCAGGGCCGGGTCGCGCACCACGAGCGACAGGGTGAGGCGCCGGCCGTCGCGAGTCCGCACCCCGTCCGTTCCCGGGACCCAACCGCCGTTGTCGAGGATCCGCCGGGCCGCCTCGGGGTCATTGGCGAGGGGCTCGACCTGCTCGGTGGCGGCGTCGAGGACGACCGGGGGGATGAGGCTGTCGTTCTCCTCTCCGTCGGGCCAGCCCTCCTCGGCGACGACCTCACGGTCGAGGGCCAGTGCCACGGCCCTGCGCAGCTCCCCGTCCTGCAGGCTCGACCACTCCCCCACGCCGCCCCGGTTGAGGAGCAGGAAGACCGAGCGGGCCGCGACCGAGCCCACCCGCCGCTCGCTGCGGCCCGAGACCGAGGCCAGGGCCGAGGGAGGGACGAGGCCGACCAGGTCGACCTGGCGGGTGGCCAGCAATCGGCTGGCGTCCTCGTCGGACCGAACCGGAAGGTCAGCGAGGTCAGCTCCGGAGCCCCGGCCCAGTGGTCGGCGTTGGCCTCCACTCGCAGCTCGACCCCTGGGCGGTAGGCGACGAAGCGGAAGGGCCCCGTGCCCGTCGGGGTGTCGGCGGGCGTGGTACCGGCACCGGCCCGGGTGCCGGGCGAGGGGACGGCCATGGAGGGGTTGGCCAGCTGCTCAGCCAAGCGGAGGTTGGCCTCGGCCAGGTCGACCACGACGACGTGCTCACCGTCGGCCGACGCCGACTCGGTGGTGAGCCCCCCGGGCAGCGACTGACGCCGGGCCACGTTCTCGATCTCGAAGTCCGCCAAGCCTGCCGCCACGTTGCGCAGGGCTTCCACCACCGCCGCGGAGGTGAGGGGCGTCCCGTCCTGGAAGCGGACGTCGGGGCGCAACTCGAAGCGCCACCGGCTCGGTGTCTCTGCCTGCCACCGGGTCGCCAGCCCAGCCGTCAGCCCGAACGCGGGGGTCAGGCGGGTGAGCGTCTCGAAGATGCCGGGCTGGGGACCGTCGACCAGCAGACCGAGGTTGGGCGTGGGAGGCTGCCCCGCAGGAACGGGTCCTCGCCCACGGCCACTCGCAGGTCCTGCACCTCGGCCCGGGGGACGGCCTCGGGCTGCGGGGCCGCACCGCCGCCACCGCAGGCTCCCGCCATCAGGGCCAGGACCACCACCACGGTCATCGGTCGTCCCATGCCCCATCCTCGCCTGTGCGTTGCCCCACCCGCTCGCCACGGTCCCGCCGGGGAACACCGCCGCTCCTGGCGCGCGAACCGGGCGCCCACGAGGGGCGCCCGGTTCAGACGTGCAGTGCTAGCTCGAACGCTGCCGAGGCAACCTCAGTCGTTGCGGACCTTGGAGGCCACGGGAACCTCACGGCTGCGGGCCTGGCGCACGAAAGCGGTGAAGCCGGCGCCGAAGAGGCCCAGGCCGAGGGCACCGAGGCCCACGGTCAGGGCGATGATGCCGCTGGAGCTCGGGTCAGCGGTGACCGGAGCGACCTGGTTGCCGGGGGTCTGGACCACCGAGTCGCCGTTGGGGCCGAGGATCTGGAACGAGGCCCGGGCCGGCGTGCCGTAGGCGTCCACGCCCTGAGCGTCCTTCTGGCTGGCCACGATCACGTAGTAGCCGGGCTGGCCCTCGGGCACGCTGAACGTGGCCGAGATGTTGCCTGCGGCGTCGGGCGTGGTCTCGGCCAGCACGGGGCCGTCGGCGCCGTTCCAGTTGAGGACCACGGGCAGCACCGTCTGGCTCGCGTCCGAGGCCCGGGGCACCCGGAAGGACGAACCGGTGACGGTCACGGTGTCGCCCACGCCACCGCTGGCGGTGCTGAGGTTCAGCGTGGCCAGGTTGGTGCATGCAAACGCGGCCATGGCGGTGAAGGCCATGGCTGCGAGGGTGGTGCCGACGAATGCAGCACCCTTCTTCTTGTGGCTCATAGAGCTCCTCCAGAGGATCGGGAGCGCCGCCACTAGGTGATCGACGCCTCGGTTTCTGTAGCTACCAGTCTGCCACAGCCTCCAGGGGGAATGCAATAACTGTTTCCCGGCTGGAGGTGGTCCCTACTTATCTGCCCGGCGCATGTAGCCGTCCCGCATCTAGTCAGACCCCTCCTGAGCTGCAGTTCTGACCGTACCAGCCGCTCGCTGGGTCCCGTTTAGGGGTCTCACGGCACCCGGGCACTCCTCGTCAAGCGGAGCTCACGTGGCGTGAGCTGCTGCCGCGAAGAGTCATGGTCGGGGACCACGGGCCGCGGGGCCAGGCTTGCGCCCCGAGGAGAACGGGGACAACATCCTCCCAACGTCAGACTCGTCCATCCCGGGCGGGTCGTGCATCCACAGCGGAGGCATCTGGTGAGCGTGAGCAAGAACCTGAACGGGTCGTTGGCCATCGTGGCGGTCGGAGTCGTCGTGGGGATCATCGGGTTCGTCGTCGAACCCCTTAGGTTCCTGCTGATCTTCGCCCTGATCATCACCGTGCTCGGTGGCGGGATCCCCTTCTACAACTCCCTGCAGAGCAAGTAGCGAGCCGGCGGCGGGTCCGCCGGTGCGGTGCTCCTCCGAGTTGATACACTGACACTCAACTTATCCGTAAGCCCTGCTGGTGATGGCAGGGTCTGCGCTCGTCACCCGGAGGAGGTCCTGGCATGGCCTCGGCGTTCGACCCCAACCGCTGGACGATCAAGACCCAGGAGGCGTTCCAGTCCGCCACCGAGGCGGCGCGGGCTGCGCACCATCCCGAGATCGTCCCCGAGCACCTCCTGCTCGCCATGGTTGGCCAGGAGGACGGCGTCGTGCTGCCCATCCTCGAGAAGGTGGGGGTGTCGCCTCTCGCCCTGCGCACCCGCCTCGAGGGCGCCCTCTCCCGGCTCCCCCACGCCTACGGCGCCGAATCCCAGCCGGGGCGAGCCCTCCGGGAGATCCTGGAGGCTGGTGACCGCGCCCGGGGTGAGCTGGGCGACGACTACCTCTCCACCGAGCACCTGCTCCTGGCCATGGCCGAGCTCGTCGGCGTGGGGCGTGAGGAGCTCCTGGTGGCGCTGCGCGACGTCCGGGGCAGCCACCGGGTCACCAGCGCCACTCCCGAGGACACCTACCGGGCCCTGGAGCGCTTCGGGCGCGACCTGACCGCGGCAGCCCGGGCCGGCCAGCTCGACCCGGTCATCGGCCGGGACGAGGAGATCCGCCGCGTCATCCAGGTCCTGTCCCGTCGCACCAAGAACAACCCGGTCCTGATCGGCGAGCCCGGCGTGGGCAAGACCGCCATCGTCGACGGCCTGGCCCGGCGCATCGTCGAGGGCGACGTCCCGTCGAGCCTGGAGAACAAGCGCCTCATCAGCCTCGACGTGGCGGCCATGGTGGCCGGGGCCAAGTACCGGGGGGAGTTCGAGGAGCGCCTGAAGGCGGTGCTCAAGGAGATCACCGACGCCCAGGGCGAGGTCATCACCTTCGTCGACGAGATGCACACGGTCGTGGGGGCGGGCGCGGCCGAGGGCGCCATGGACGCCGGCAACATGATCAAGCCCATGCTGGCCCGGGGTGAGCTGCGCATGATCGGCGCCACCACCCTCGACGAGTTCCGCAAGCACGTGGAGAAGGACCCGGCCCTGGAGCGGCGGTTCCAGCAGGTGCTCGTGGGCCAGCCCAGCGTGGAGGCCACGGTCGCCATCCTGCGGGGCCTGAAGGAGCGCTACGAGGTGCACCACGGCGTGCGCATCCAAGACGCCGCCCTGGTGGCCGCCGCGGTCCTGTCCGACCGCTACATCACCGGCCGGTTCCTGCCCGACAAGGCCATCGACCTCATCGACGAGGCCGCCAGCCGGCTGCGCATCGAGATCGACTCCCTCCCCACGGAGATCGACGTGGTCGACCGGCGCATGCGCCAGCTCGAGATCGAGCGGGTGGCCCTCGAAGCCGAATCCGACGCCGCCTCCCGGGAGCGCCTGGCCCGCATCGACGAGGAGCTGGCCAACCTGGGCGAGGAGACCGCGGCCATGAAGGCCCACTGGACCGCCGAGCGCGACACCATCGGCACCATCCGGGCCCTGAAGGAGGACCTGGAGGCGCGCCGGCTCGAGGCCGAGCGCCACGAGCGCGAGGGCGACCTGGCCCGGGCGGCGGAGATCCGCTACGGCGAGCTCCCCGAGCTCGAGCACCAGGTGGAGGAGGCCTCGGCGCGCCTCACCGAGCTCCAGTCGACCCAGCAGATGCTCAAGGAGGAGGTCGACGAGGAGGACGTGGCCGAGGTGGTGAGCAAGTGGACGGGCATCCCCGTGAGCCGGCTCATGGAGGGCGAGGTGGCCAAGCTGGTGCGCATGGAGGAGGTCCTCCACGCCCGGGTGGTGGGCCAGGACGACGCCGTGCACGCGGTGGCCAGCGCGATCCGGCGCAGCCGGGCCGGCCTGTCCGACCCGAACCGGCCCATCGGGTCCTTCCTGTTCCTCGGACCTACGGGCGTGGGCAAGACCGAGCTGGCCCGGGCCCTGGCCGAGTTCCTCTTCGACGACGAGCGGGCCATGGTCCGCATCGACATGGGCGAGTACCAGGAGAAGCACACCGTGGCCCGCCTCATCGGCGCTCCCCCGGGCTACGTGGGCTACGACGAGGGCGGCCAGCTGACCGAGACGGTCCGGCGTCGCCCCTACGCGGTGGTGCTGCTCGACGAGGTCGAGAAGGCCCACCCCGACGTGTTCAACGTCCTGCTCCAGGTGCTCGACGACGGCCGGCTGACCGACGGCCAGGGCCGTACGGTCGACTTCACCAACACGGTGCTGGTGATGACCTCCAACCTGGCTGTCGACCCCCGCGACTTCTTCAAGCCCGAGTTCGTGAACCGCATCGACGAGATCATCCGCTTCCGCTCGCTGACCCAGGCCGATCTGGCCCGGGTGGTGGAGATCCAGCTCGACCACCTGCGGGCCCGCCTGGCCCGACGCCGCCTGGACCTGGTCGTCGACGAGGCCGCCCTCGCCTGGCTGGCCGAGCGGGGCTACGACCCCGACTACGGCGCCCGGCCCCTCAAGCGGGTCATCCAGCGCGAGATCGGCGACCGCCTGGCGCTCGCCCTGCTCGAGGGCCGCTACGCCGAAGGCGACACGGTGGCGGTGCGGGTGGCCGGTGGAGAGCTCAGCCTCGACCACCCGAGCGAGCACGTCGAGCCTGGCGCCCCGTCGTCGGTACCGATCGCCAGCTGAAGCCGGCCCTTCGGGCGTCCGGCGCAGGTTGGCCCGGGGTACGTCCCGCACCACGCTCGGTCGAGCTGTGCCCAGTACGTGCTGGCCGCAGTTACCGAAGCAGCCAGACCGCTGGACTACAGTGCACGGGTTGGCAGCCCTGCTAGGTCGCCCCGACCAGAGCAGGCACGCTCAGGGGATGTGCGAGATGAGGACGGTGCGCATGTGGGGCCTGGCCGGAGCCGGAGCGGTCACGGCCACGATGGCGTTGAGCGCGGTCCCTGGGCCTGCGTGGCCGGTCCCACGCTCCTGGCCAACCCCCAGAACGGCTTCGACGCCGTGACCGGAGGTCAGGACATCCTGGTCGCCGCCGTGCAGTTCGAGCCGCTGGCGCCGGGCACCTCGAACCTGGTCAAGTACCTGCTGGCCGGCGTCATCGGCGTGGTCGTGGTCGACGTGGCCTTCCTCATGCTCGCCCTCATCGCCCGCCGCCGCCCGGGGGTCCCGGCCCGGCCGGCGCCGGCTCGCTAGGGCCGGCCCTGGGGCATGCCAGGACCACGGCGCCGGGACCGGCCCGGACCCAGGGTCCGGGCGCCACGCACACGGCCCCGTGACCCTCCGGGCCTCCCTCGACCCGCCCGAGGTCCCGGTCAGCCACCAGGCGCTGACCGGCGCGGTCCTGCGGCTGCACAACGACGGCGAGGAGCCCGTCGAGGTGCGCGTCGAGGTCACCGGGGAGCCCTCGGCGTGGTCCTGGGTGACCCCGGCCGACGTCACCGTGGCCGGTGGGGGCACCGCCGAGGTGCGGGCGGTGTTCAAGGTCCCTCGGGCGCCCCTGCCAGCCGCCGGACCGCTGCCCGTCGGCTTCCTGATCACGCCGGCCCGCTCGCCCCAGCCTCCGCTCGGCGTCAGCGCCACGCTGGTGGTGGCCCCCTTCACCGACGTCTTCGCCACCCTCGACCCGCCGGTGGCTTCCGGCACGCGCGAGGGGCACGCCACGCTGGCCCTGGCCAACCGGGGGAACCACGCCGTGCGGGTCTCCGTCGCCGGCGCCGCCGCGCCCGACACGAGCGGAGACGGCGACGGTGACGGTGCCGACGGCGGTGACGGCGAGGAGCAGCTTCGGGTCGAGGTGGAACCGGAGGTCGTCACCATCGAGGCCGGCAGTCACGCCGAGGCCTCGGTGCTGGCCCGGGCTCCGGCCAGGCTCCGCCGTGGCGCCGAGCGCCAGCGCCCCTTCCAGGTGGTGGCCACGGTCGACCACGAGCCGGTGGCGACCGTGGGCGGCGCCCTGCGCCAGCACGGCGCCCGCTCGGCCCGGCTCCCCCGGGCTGCCCTGGGCCTGGTCGGGCTGGTGTCGGCGGGCGCGGTGGCGTGGACGACGGTCCTCGCTCCCGAAGAACCCACCGCCGGTCCCGGCGACGAGGCCCTGGTGGCGGTGGACGACCGGTGCCCAGCCGAGGGCCACCTCGGCAGTGCGGTCCACGGGCAGGCGCAGGCTCTGACCGCCTCGGGCTACGCCTTCCTCCACGCCGACGCCAGCGGCTGCCGGCCCGTCCGCTTCCCCGCCTGTGAACCGGTGCACTACGTGCTCAACGACGCCCTGGCACCGCCGGGGGCGGTGGAGGACGTCCACGCCGCCGTCGATCGCCTGGCCGAGGCCACCGGGCTGCGCTTCGTCTACGACGGACCCACCGACGAACGCCTCGACGCCGAGCGGCCCGCCTACCAGCCCGAGCGCTACGGGGAGCGCTGGGCTCCCATCCTCATCGGCTGGTCGGCGCTGGGCACCGGTGCCGGTCCCGACGCGGCCGGCGACGACATCGTCGTCGCCGGGCGGGGCGACCCCATCCGGGTGGGCGACAGCCTGGTCAGCGGGATCCTGGAGCTCAACGCCGACGTCATCCTCGATCGGGAGACCCAGGAGCGCCTCCCCGGCGGGTTCGGCGAGGGCATCACCAGGGGCCGGGTGCTGCTCCACGAGCTCGGCCACGTCATGGGCCTCGGCCACGTGTCCAGTCGGGCCCAGCTCATGTACCCCGAGCTGGCCGAGCACACCTCGAGCACGGCCAAGTTCGGTGTGGGTGACCGGGTGGGGCTGCGCCTGGTGGGCCGGGAAGCCGGCTGCCTCGAGCCTCCCCCGCTCCCGGGCTGACGGCCCCGCCCCGCCTCCCGCCACCCCGGCTGGCGCGGCGACGGCGTCCCGGCGCGGATCGGGCCGGTGGCGACGCCACCGGCCCGATCCTGACCACTGCTGCCGGGCCGAGCCGGGCCCGGCTCGAGACCTGCCCTCAGCCGACCTTGGCCCGGAGCCGGCTTGCAGTCTGCCTCCCCAGCAGGGCGTTTTTCTCAATAGGTGCTTGTTGCACCTACCCGAGGAGCAGAGGTCGCTCAGGGCACGGTGGCGGTGAGGAAGCGGGTGATGCCCGCCATCGCCTCCTCGGCCCGCTGCGCCACCACCGTGGGGCCCCCGGCGCCGTGGTCGTGGGCCGCCGACGTGGGATCGGAGGCGCCCTGGCCGGGGGCCAGGGGGTCGACGATCGACAGGGTCGGTCCGGCGTCGGAGGCGACGACCACCTCGCTGCCGGGACCGAGGGCAGCGACGAGGGCGTCGGCGTCGGGCGCCCCCACACCGGTGGCCGCACCGCCCCGGACGACGAGGGCGGGCGCGTCGACCTCGGCAGCCAGCGCCACCGGGTCGAGGGAGAAGATGTCCCTCAGGTAGTCCTCTTGGGTGGCCGGGAAGAAGTTGCGCAGGAAGGGCGGGAGCTGGGACGGCTCGGGGAGCGGCGCGCCGGCCAGCAGGCCGCTCACCACCCCCTGCAGCCCGGGCACCTCCTCACCGTGGCCCGAGGCGTTGAAGTCGTCGGTGAGCACCTCCACGAGGGGCCGGCCGGGGACCGAGACCAGGACCAGGCTGGCCACCCGGGGATCGTCCGCGGCCAGGTCGAGCGCGACCAGGCCACCCTCCTCGTGGCCCACCACGGCGATGCGCTCGGGGTCGACCTCGGTCCGTTCGGCCAGGAAGCCCACCGCGGCGGCGGCGTCGGCCACCATGTCGTCGAACGCCAGCGGCTCCTCGGGGGGGAGGGTGCTCTGGCCCGTCCCCCGCTTGTCGTAGCGCAAGGTGGCCATGCCGGCCTCGACGAAGTTCCGGCTGAGGTCGGCGTAGAGGGGGTCGGGGAGGCCGGCGGGCGGAGCCAGCCCGTCGCGGTTGGTGGGCCCGAAGCCGGGGATGATCACCACGCCGGCAACCGGGCTCGCGCCCGCCGAACCGGGCGCCCCGGCGGGGACGGCCAGCGTCGCGCCGAGGCTCACGTCGCCGGCCCCGTCGATCTGCACCCGGCGCTCCACCGGGCCGCCAGGAGCCGCGGTGGCGTCGCGCTCGGCCAGCGACGGCTCCTCGGACCCGCCGCCGCTGCCGCCGCCGAAGGCGAGCACCGCGACCAGGCCGACCGCGGCCACGGCTGCGGCGATCGCCGCCGGCCGGCGCCAACCTCCGGCGGCCCTGGCATCCCTGGTGGTGCCCGACACCCCGCCGCCGGCGCACGCCGTGCACTTGAACCCGACCGGGGTGGGGTTCATGCAGTCGCGGCACAGGGCCGTGGCACAGGCGGCGCAGATCCCCACCGCGTCCCGGCGCCGGTGGTTCCGGCACGTGGTGGCTGGAGCGGCCGGGGCACGCAGCCCTCCCATCAGGTCCCCACCGTCTCCCGGGGCTGCTGGTTGACCGGCAGGAGCAGCCCGTCGAGCACGTCGCCCTCGAGGGTCTCGGCCTCCATGAGGGCGTGGGCCACAGCGTCGAGGACCGAGCGCTGGTCGACCAGGATGGCGGTGGCCCGGGCCTCGGCCTCGGCCAGGACGTCCTGGACGTCGGCATCGATCTCCGAGGCGACGCGCTCGGAGTACCCGGCGCCGTAGAGGCCCTCCTTGAGGGCGCTGTTGAGGACCGAGCGCACGGTGAAGGGCCCGAGGCGGTCGCTCATGCCGAAGTCGGTGACCATGCGCCGGGCCAGGGAGACGGCATGGTCGAGGTCGGCCATGGCACCGCTCGACAGGTCCCCGGTGACCACCATCTCGGCCGCCCTCCCGCCCAGGGCGGCGGCGATGCGATCGAGGAGCTGGGAGCGGGTGACCGAGGACTGGTCCCCCTCGGGCACCATCCAGGTGAAGCCTCCGGCGTGGGCCCGGGCGACGATCGACAGCTTGCCCACCCGGTCGGTGCCGGGCAGGGCGGTGGAGACCAGGGCGTGGCCCGCCTCGTGGTAGGCGATGCGGTGGCGGTCCTGGGGGGAGAGGATGCGCGACCGGCGCTCGGGCCCGGCCATGAGCCGCTCGATGGCCTCGAAGAAGTGGCGCTGGCGGATCGAGGAGTCGCCCCGCCGGGCGGCCAGCAGGGCGGCCTCGTTGACCACGTTGGCCAGGTCGGCGCCGGAGAAGCCCACCGTCCGCTTGGCCACCTCGTCGATGTCGACATCGTCGTCGAGGGGCTTGCCTCGGGCGTGGATGCGCAAGATGCCCTCCCGACCCTTCACGTCGGGCCGCTCGATGGCCACCCGCCGGTCGAAGCGGCCCGGGCGCAGGAGGGCGGTGTCGAGGATGTCGGGGCGGTTGGTGGCGGCCAGCACCACGACGCCGCTGCCCGACTCGAACCCGTCCATCTCGACCAGGAGCTGGTTGAGGGTGGCCTCGCGCTCGTCGGTGCCGCCGATGGAGTGGGTGGCCCGGCCACGCCCGACGGCGTCGAGCTCGTCGATGAACACGATGCAGGGGGCGGCCTCCTTGGCCACCTTGAAGAAGTCACGGATGCGGGCCGGGCCGACCCCGACGAAGATCTCGACGAAGTCCGAGCCCGAGATGGAGAAGAACGGCACGTTCGACTCCCCGGCCAGGCCCCGGGCCAGCAGCGTCTTGCCGCACCCGGGAGGACCGGTGAGCAGGATGCCCTTGGGGACCGAGGCGCCCATGGCCAGGAACTTGTCGGGGTTCGACAGGTAGTCGCGGATCTCGATGAGCTCCTCAATGGCCTCGTCGAGGCCGGCGACGTCGCCGAAGGTGATCTTGGACTCACCGGTCTGCAGCCGCTTGCCCCGTGAGCGGCTGAAGGCGGCGAAGCCGTCGCCCCCCCGACCAAAGGCGAGGAACAGGATGAACAGGCCGTCGATGATGATCAGGGCGGGCAACAGCAGGGTGATGGGCGTGACCAGGTTCTTGAGGGGCTGCTGCTTGACCGAGAACGGCACGCCGGCGTCCTCCAGCGCGCTGGTCAGGCGGGCGAAGATCGTCTCGTTGCCCCCGGAGTAGGCCACCCAATACCGGCCCCGGTCGTAGGTGCCCACGATGCGGTTGTCGGTCTCGAGGATCTCAGCCTCCTGGATGCGCCCCTGGGCCATGAAGTTGGTGAACTCGTCGACGCGGAGCTCGTCGCCCGGCGACCGGGGCTGGGACCACCACAGGACCACGCCGTAGAACGCGGCCAGGAAGGGCAGGGCCAGGATGCACAGGACGAGCGCTCGCTTGCGGTTGTCCTTCTCCTGGCCGTCCGCTCCGCCGTCCTCGAGATCGGCGTCCTCGCCCCGTCGCCGGCGCAAACCGCTCATCTTTGCCATCGCTCGACCTCTCTCGGTGTCAGGGTTGGTACCGTCCAACACAACTTTGTGCCGTCGGCGCCTGGCCCGGGAAGGCGGCATCGCCGGCGATGACCAGCACACTGCCGTCGCCGAGCAGCACGGCGGCCTGCTCGCTGCGAGGACAGGCCATGTCGCCCGCTGAGCGCCACTCCCCACTGGCACCGCGGTCGAACTCGAAGACCTCGCCGCTCGTGAGCGAGCGACGCTCCCCCCGGCGCACCGTCTCGCCCCCCGCCACCAGGATGCGCCCGTCGTCGAGCCGGGTGGCGCTGTGGCCCGTGCGGGTGGTGCCCATGGCCCCCACCGCCGTCCACGCCCCGGCCCGGCTGTCGAAGACCTCGGCCGAGGCGAGCGACACGTCGCCGCTCTCGCCCCCGGCCCCCCCGCTGACGATCACCGCGTTGTCGTTCAACAGGGCGGCGGCGTGGTTGGCCCGGGCCGCGCTCAGCCCGCTCGCGCCGACAAAGGCCTCGGCCGCCGGGTCGTAGAGCTCGGTGGAGGCCAGGGGCCCCACCGCGTCCCCCTCCCCGGTCGGGCCGAGCCCGCCGACCACCAGCACCCGGCCGTCGCCGAGCAGGGTGGCGGTGTGCTCGAAGCGGGGGGTGCCCATCGGACCGCCCGGCGACCAGGTCCCCGAAGCCGGATCGAAGATCTCGCTCGACGCCTCGGTGCGGATCGTCTGGCCCCCCGCCGCGGCCTCGTCGGACTCGAGGGCGCTGCCCCCCGCCGCCAGCACCCGGCCGTCGGCCAGGCGGGTGAGCGAGTGGCCCAGGCGGGGGACGGCCATGGAGGCGACCGGCGACCAGGTGTCGGCCGTGGGGTCGTAGACCTCGGCCGTGGCCAGCGGCACCCCCTCGGCCAGCCCGCCGGCCACCAGGACGCGACCGTCCTCGAGCGCCACGGCCTGGTGGCCCCGGCGGGCCCCGGCGGGCGGGGCCACCTCCTGCCAGGCCTCGGCCGAAGGGTCGAAGACCTCGGCGGCGGACAGGGCGATCGCTCCCACCCCACCACCGGCGGCGAGGACCCGGCCGTCGTCGAGCACCACCGCCGTGGTGGTGCCCCGGATGGTGGTCAGGCCGGGAGCCTCGGTCCAGGTCCCGACCGGGGACAGGGCGACGGCGGGCTGCTCGGAGGGCTCCGAGGGCCGTAGGGCGATGAACGCGACGAGAGCCACCAGGGCGAGCCCGGCCAGCCCGGCCACCAGCGGGAGCCGGGAGGGGCGGCCGCCGAGGACGGCGTCGGGAGCGGCCACGGGCTCGGCGCAGCGCTCGCACTTCAGGCCGACCTCGGTGCGGGTCATGCACTTGGGGCAGATGGCCTGCCCGCAGTCGACACAGGTGAGGCGCGTGGTCTCCCCGTGGCGCTCGCACTTGAGCGTCTGGGTCACCATCTCCCGGCGTCCTCCCCGGTGCCCGCGCCCGCGCTCCTCGTCCCCCCCTCAGCCAACATCGCCCGTCACCCTAGCGGCAGTGAGCTTGATGGAAACGGCGTACATCTGCATCTTTCCAGCAACAGAACTAGCTGCAAAGTTCAGTTAGACGGGCGGCAGGCGAGGCCCGCGACGGCGCCTCCGCTCGGCCCCTCCAAGAGCTGGCGGGGGACGTGCCACCTTGCGGTGCGGCCCCACCCGGCCGACACTACGGCATGGACATCGTCGACACCTCCCCCGAGTTCGACGCCTTCGCCCGGGCTGCCTTCCTGGAGAGCCCGGCCGTGCGCGAGCAGCTCTGGGTCGACCGCTACGAGGGAGCCCACCCCGAGGTGTTCGCCGCCTACTACGACGGCCACGGGACCACCGAGGGCCGAGCCAGCGTGGTCCGGGACCTCTCCACCGTGCGCACCCGGGTACGCGAGGCCGTGCCGGTCGAGCGCCGTCTCATCGAGGAGGTCGAGCCGAAGGTGCGCGAGGCGCTGGGCCTGCCCGGCGAGCCCGCGCCGCGCCACGTGCTGCTGGTGGGCTCGTTCTCGACCGACGCCGACGTGGGCCGTCTGGACGGGAAGGTGACCCTGTTCCACTGCCTCGAGTGGTTCCACACCGAGGAGGGCATGCGCCTGCTCATCACCCACGAGGACACCCACGCCTGGCACGAGATCGCCCTGGGCGCCGTTCCTCCCGAGGACGACCCCGCCTGGCTCGCCTTCTACGAGGGCACCGCCATCCGGGCCAGCCGGGCCGTGGTGCCCGGGCGCCCCGAGGACGAGTACTTCTGGTACGGCCACGGAGGCTTCGCCGACTGGCTGCCCTGGTGCCGGGAGCACCGTGACGAGCTCCTGGCCCGGTTCGCGGCCGACCTCGACGACCCGTCCGCGACCGACACCTGGTTCGGCGCCGGCCTGGTGGAGGGCCGGTGGCGGGTCGGCTACTACGTGGCCGACGAGCTCGTGACCCGGCTCGACCGGCCGCTGCCCGAGCTGGTCGCCATGACCGTCGACGAGGCCAAGGCGTCGATCCGCGCTCTCCTGTAAAGCAAACGCCTGGGCAACTCTGTCGCGTTCCGTACCGCGGCGGTACGAAAAGCTACAAAGAACGGGCGGGCGCTACGAAGAACGAGCGGGCAAGGTGGGTGCCTACGCGAAGGGGCCGGACTGCTCGGCCACGCACCCGGCCCGCAGGACGGCGAAGGCCTGGTCGATGTCGTCGCCCCACAGGTCCCAGCTCGACACGCGCAACCCGAAGAGCTGCAGGGCCACGGGCGTGGCCAGCAGGGTGTCCTCGTCGAAGCACACCAGGCCCTCGGCGGCCAGCGCCGCCTCTACCTCGGCCTTGGCCCCGGCGTAGGCCTCGGGCAGATCGGCCCGCACCAGCAGGGTACGGGGACCGATGCGCACAGCGGCGGCCACGTTGCGGCCCACCAGCAAGGTGGGGCGTTCCACGTGGTAGCGGGGCGAGTGGCCGGCAGCCTGGTCCCGAGCGAAGCTGCGCAGCACCTCGGCGTCGTCGACCGCGGGCCCGGTCGGAGCGGCGAAGGGTGGCACGAAGCCCTCGTCCACGCCGGTCAGACCGCCTGGAGCTCGCGCAGCATGTCGACGGAGATGCGCTCGATCATCCCGCTGGCCGACGCCAGCTCCAGTCGGCCGCTGCGGTCGAAGGACCGGACGGTGCCCCGGGTCTCCCCCTTGGGCATCAGGCGCAGCTTCACCCGACGGCCCACGAGGGAGCACCGCCGCTCGTAGGCCGCCGCCGCCTCCTCCGCTCCGTCTGCGAGGGTGGCGGCGGCCTCGTCGACGGCGCCGACCACGGCCTCGAGCACGGCGTCCCGACCGGGAGCCTCCTCGGCGCCGAGGCGAGCCAGGTCGACCCGCAGGACCGCCACCGCGGCCTTGACCTCGCCCGCCCCCAGCTGGACCTCCACCTTGGTGGCGGCCACCACCTCACCGCTCGGGGCGTCGATCACCTCGTCGGGCCACCACGTCGCCAGCTCGTGCCCCGGCACGGCGGCCTCGAGGCCCCCGAGGAGGCCCAGGCCGGCGACCAGCCAGGCCACGTCGCCCTGGTCGGGGGCCAGAGGGGGCCGCAGCACCATGGCCAGGCTCAGCGTGGTGGCCGGCGGCCGTTCCCAGGCCCGTCCGAGCCGGCCGAGGGCGCTGACCTCACGCTCGACCACCACCGTGGCGCCGGCCGGCGCGCCCTCCTGGCGGGCCCAGGCCCCGGCCATGGCCCCGGCCGACACCGCCACCGGGAACAGGCGCATGGGACGCCCGAAGCGCTCGACCGTCTCCGGTCCCACCGTTTCGCTCACTTGCTGGTGCGGGGCATCAGCCGGTCGATCCGCCACACGCCCCCCTCCTCGGTCATCTCCACCGTGGCGAACGGCAGCCCGGGCACGGCCAGCACGGCGGGGAGCGGCGACACCAGGATGACCCGTGCCGTTCCCGTGCCGTCCTCGACGGTGAGGTCCCGCTCGGCCTCGAGGTTGTCGAGGTCGTTGCCGGCCAGGTCGGCCCGCAAGCCCTTGACCAGGTCGGTGAGGAACTCCTCACGCTCGGCCGTGGGCGCCGTGCCGTCCCGGAGGCGAGCGGCCAGGGCCTGGTCCATGCCCCGGGTCGCCCCCAGGCGCAGCACCAGGGTGCGGCCCTCGTCCGACAGCAGCTCCCAGACCCGGTGGTGCTCGCCCCAGGCCACCGCCGTGACGAAGTCCTTGGCCACCTCCTCGGGCGCCACGTCGGCCTCCTCGGGGGGGGTGGTGGCGCTGCTCACGGCCGCTCCCAGCCGAGGGAGTAGAAGAAGTCGCGCACCGAGATGCGCTGCGGCCCTTGGAGGGCATCACCGATGGCTTGTTCGAGCGCCCGGTCGGCGTTCTCCCGAGCCTCACCCTCGAGGCGCCGGTGGGCGTCCAAGCGGGCCCGCAGGCCGGGCTCCAGCTCGTCGGTGGGCAACTCGATGAGGACCGACAGCTCGGTGTCCATGACGGCGCGAGCCTGGTCGAAGGGCAACCGGGCCGAGGCCAGGGCCAGCTCCACCAGGCTGGAGCGGCGGCGGTTCTCGGTGGGCAGGGCGAGCAGGGCGACCAGGCGCTCCTGCAACAGCTCCCGACGTTGCTCGACGTTGATGGCGGCGAGCAGGGCGACGAAGTGCTCGGCCCGGTCGAGTCCCGGTGCCAGCTCCGCCAGCTCCTTCTCGGTCCGCTCCAGGCTGGCGTAGGCCTGGCGCCAGGCGTCGGCGTGCAGGCGGGGGTCGAACATGGAGACCGCGTCCTCGAACGCGGCCAGGGCCCGGCGCAGGTTGGTGAGGCCGCCCCGGGCCGACCAGGCCAGGCCCAGGTTGTGCTTGACCAGGGCGTGCTGGAACGGGAAGGCCAAGCGGGTGAAGACGGTGAGGGACTCTCCGAACGCGTCGATCGCCGCGCTCAGCAGCTGGGAGCGCTCCTCGGGCCGGCGCACGGCCAGGGCGCTGTAGGTCGTCCCCAGGCTGTGCTGGACCAGGCCGTGGTGGTAGGGCGCCTCCTCGGGATCGAGCTCCTCGCTGGCCAGGCGGAAGTCGTCCAGGGCTGCCTCCAGGCTCTCGTCGGTGCCGAGGGCGGCGTGCGCCGAGCCCCGGGTGTGCAGCGTGGCGATGCGTCCCCGACTGCCCTCCGGCGTGCTCCGGTCGAACAGCTCCACCGCCTCGTCGCAGGCGGCCACGGCCTCCTCCAGGCGACCGAGCTCGCTGCGGGCCAGGCCCAGGTTGTTCAACACCCCGGCCCGCTCGTTGTCGCGCTCCCTGCCCTCGAGCAGGTCGGCCGCCCGCTCGAACAGCTCGACGGCCCGCACCCTGTCGCCCAGGGCCCGGCGGGCGGCACCCGCGCCGTTCAGCACCCTGGCGTGCTCGACGGGGTCGAAGCGGGGGTCGAACAGGGCAGCCGCGGTGTCGAAGTAGCGCAACGCCGTGCGCAGGCCGGCCTCGGGGCTGTTCCCAGGGGCCTCGGCGTGGGCCAGGCCCAGGCGATAGGCCAGGGCCCCGTGCTCGTGGGGACGGTCGGCCCGGGGGGTCCGGGCGAGCTGCGCCTCGAGGTCGGCGATCGCCTGCTGGCGGCGGTCGGGAGCCATGGGTCAGGCGGTGGCCATCGGTCAGGCGGTGGCGACGTCGACCGAGTCCGGGGGGCCGACCAGGCGGGTCACGTAGCGCAGCACCTCCTGGACGGCGGTGTCGACGGCGGCGGCCACCGGCGGGGTCATCTGCTCGCCCACCGCGTCGGGGTCCTCGATCTGGCAGCCCACCATCAGCACCTTGGGCGGCAGGACCTCCAGCGCCTTGGCCAGCATGAGCACCCGATCGGGGGTGGCCAGGTGCATGTCGGCCAGCAGGTCGCTGCGCTGGGCCCAGGTCAGCTCGTGGACGTCGACCACCTCGGGTTCGATTAGCAGGACGCTCCCGTGGGGGCGCTGGTGGTCGACGGCATCGACCACCACCAGGGCGTCCCAACCCTGTTGGATCTCGGTGAGCAGGGCGATGCCGGCGATGCCGGTCTCCACCACCCGCACACCGGGCGGGAGCTCCATCGCCTCCAGGCGCCGAGCCACCTCGACCCCGAAGCCGTCGTCGGCCCGCAGCACGTTGCCCACACCGGCGACCAGCACCCTCACGATCCACCTCCCACGGCCACGGGGCCGATCGCACCGAGATCGGCCTCGGCGACGCGCAGGGCGTAGCCCTTGACGACCCACCAGGTGAGGTACTCCTCGAGCTCGGCCCATCCCTTCTCGTCGACCGAGTCCCGCCAGTGCTCGAGGCGCCGGTCGACCTGGGAGTGGACCAGGCGGTCGAGGGCGGCGACGGTGCGCACGTCGTCACCGAGCAGGTAGTCGCCGGCGCCGGTGCGCACCTCGGCGGCCACCCGGGAGGCCGCCTCCTCCAGCCGGTCGAGCTCGGGAGGGCCGGTCTCCACCGCGCCCAGGGTGAGCCCGGCGTCGTCCTCCTCCACCCGGCGCAGGCAGTACCCGTCGATGAGGGCGCCGCCCGCCCAGATGCCGATCTCGGGGACGGGCTGGGAGGTGCGCTGCTCCCCCACCGCCCGCTCGACGTAGCGCCCGGCCAGCTTGGTCAGCGGATGGGTCTGGGCCAGCGCCCGGGCCCGGTAGGTCAGGTCCTCGGGCTCGAGGGTCATGAAGGCGACGGCCGGTGCTGCAGCTCCACCAGGACCTCCTCGGACGCCGCCGGGGCACCGGGCGCGGTGGCGCACTCCAGCCCGGCCTTGGCCGGGTCGGCCTCGGCCGGGGGGTCGAGCAGCTCCAGGCGCCGGAAGTTGGGCCAGTGCTCCCGCAGGGCCGCCTCGACCCCGTAGGTCAGCGTGGCCGACGAGCTGGGGCAGCCGTCGCAGGTGCCCAGCATCCGCAGCCACACCACGCCGTCCTTGACCCGGTCGACCTCGAGGGCGCCGCCGTGGGACTCCACCAGCGGGCGCACCTCGGCCAGGGCAGCCTCGACCGCGTCGGTGGCCTCCGCCTCCAGCTCGGCCCCCTCACCCAGCCCGTAGGCGGCCAGCATGGTCCCGGCCACCTCGTCGCGAGCCACGCTGTCGAGGAAGAGATCGCCCCGCCAGCCCCGCACCATCTCCACCAGGCGGCCCAGGCCGTCCCGGTGGAACACGTCGACCCAGTCGAGCAGCTCCTCGACCTGGCGGACCACGGCCGGGTCGCCGTCGGACAGCAGGTCCTCGGCCAGCGCCTCGATCTGGCCCCACACCGCGGCGAAGCTCTCGAGCTCGGCCTCGGTCGAGCCCGCGTACTGGTCGCTCACGATCCGCCCGCCGGCGCCGCACGCACGTCGTCGCTCCTCATGCCTACCTCTTCTCGCACCATGGCGAGGACCGGCTCCATGGCCGCCTCCACCGCGTCGGTGAACCCGAGGCCGAAGGTGCGGTCGGCGGGTTCGACCTCGATGACCACGGTATCCTCCGGGAAGGCCTTCCAGTACCGGCCCACGGCCAGGGTGTGGTCGAGGTCGATGGTCCCCCCGGCGGCGTCGCCCAGGCGGGCCTGCACGTCCTCGTCCGAGGGAGGGGTCAGGTCCAGGGAGTAGCGCCGCACGGTCCCGGCCACGTCGGCGAAGCGGGGCATGGCCCCGACCAGGATCACCTTGTCCGGCTTCACCTCCTGGAGCAGGTGCAGGACCCGGTGGGCGGCATACGAGAGGTCCTCGACCAGCACGTCACCGGGCCAGTCGAGGACCTCCATGCGCCGGACGAACTGCGTCCCGAAGTCGAGATCCCGCATCCAGGGGAGGCCGACGCCGCCCACGAGCACGCGGACGGGCCTGCACTCCCCCGGTGCGGGATCTCCCTGGGTCACTCCAGGGTGCAGCCGCAGGAGTTGACTTCCCGCACGATCGTCCCCTTGCCCGTGTCCATGTGAGTGGTGCAGGGCATGCAGGGGTCGAAGCTGCGGATGGCCCGCAGGATGTCGATGCCCTTGACCTCGTCGTCGGACACCGACTCGAGGATGGGGGTGTCGATGACGGCCTCCTCGTAGGGGCCGAGCCCGCCGAAGGGGTCACGGGGAGCGGCGTTGAGGGTGGAGGGCGTGGTGATCTGGTAGTTGAGGATCTTGCCCTTGTCCATGTGCATGTGGTGGACCAGCCACCCCCGGCCGGCCTCCCAGAAGCCCACCGCCACCCGCTCGTCCTTGGGCACCTTGAAGGGC
>JADDRA010000099.1 GCA_016781105.1 Actinomycetota bacterium
GGACGGTGCGCTCGGGCCGGGTCTTGGCCACCACGGCGATGGTGTGGGCCAGCACGTCCTTGTGGTGGTGGACGGGGTCGGCCTCCAGGGCCATGCCGGGCAGCTCGGGCAGGAACTCCTCGGCCAGGCCGGTGTCGACCAGGAAGCGCAGGCCTGCCTCGGGACGGGGGACCACCACCAACTTGTCCAGCTCGTCGCGGATGCGCTCGGCCGAGACGATCTCCAGCCTGGGGTGCAGGGCCCGCACGGCGTCGACCAGCTCGGCGTCGGGGACGAGCTGGTAGCCGGCGAGGAAGCGGGCGGCCCGCAGCATGCGCAACGGGTCGTCGGAGAAGGAAACCTCCGGTGCCAGCGGCGTGCGCAGCCGGGACGTGGCCAGGTCCTCCGCTCCGCCGAAGGGGTCGACGAGCTGAGGCGCCTCACCCTGGCCGAGGGCCAGGGCCATGGCGTTGACGGTGAAGTCCCGCCGGGAGAGGTCGGCCTCGACCTCGGCGGAGAAGCGGACGTCGGGCTTGCGCGAGTCGGGGTGGTAGGCCTCGGCCCGGTGGGTGGTGATCTCCACGTCGCGGCGGCCCTTGCGCGCCCCGATGGTTCCGAAGCGCTTGCCCTGGAGCCACACCGCCTCGGCCCACGGGCGCACGACCGCCTCGATCTCGTCGGGCCGGGCGTCGGTGGTGAGGTCGAAGTCGATCTGATCGAGGTCGCGGCCGAGCAGCAGGTCGCGCACGGTGCCCCCCACCAGGTAGAGCCGGTGGCCGGCGCCGGTGAAGCGCTCGGCCAGCGGCGCCACCTCGGCGAGGACGGGGCGCAGCCGCTCGGGGACCATGGCCCGCCACCGTACCGGCGGCCCTTGACCCCGGCCGCCCTGTCCCCGACCCGGTGTGCCGAACCGTGCCGCGGCGGGGGCGGTCAGGCCCGGCGGGCACCCAGCGGCGGAAGGTCCGGGCGAGACCAGGGCGCCGGTGGCTCGCCAGGCACCGGACCTCGATGACGCGTGCCTCGGCCCCACCCACGACGAGGCGCTCTCCTCCACCGGGTGAGGACGGTCGACATCTTGCTCGGGCGGCGCAGGAGAATCTCCGAGAAATCGCTCAAGGTCCGGGCGGGAGGCGCCGATACCTGAAGTAGAAGGTGGGACCGGGACGGCTGCGGAGACGACCCCGCCCAGTCGCTGCGGTCGACCGGTCCCACCGGCTACTCCCCCTGACGAACGAGCCGCCCCTCCCCCGGGCGGCTCGTTCGCGTCCACCTGCCGCCGGGCGCAGGTCGTACCCTCACTGACGATGCCGGGGCTCCGTGTCGTGCGCTGGGGGACCGAGCGCCTCCGGGTCGGTCCCTGGCGGGGCGATGACCGGCGGGCCTACGTGGCCCCCGTGGCCGAGACCCCTCCGGCCAGCGTGGCCATGGTCCGGCGCTGCTGTGAGGTGCTGGCCGACCAGGGCTACCTGGAGGTGGTGACCGGCGCCCTCGGCCGACCCGAGCAGCGGGGGTTCCTCGACGCCGGCTTCGAGGTGCGCGAGGAGCTGCACCTGCTGTCCCGGGACCTGCACTGCCTCCCCCTGGCCGGGGCGGGACCGATCCGCACCGGCCGGCGCCGCGACCGCGACCAGGTCCTCGCCGTCGACGCGCTCGCCTTCCCCCCCTTCTGGCGACTCGACGACGCCGGGCTGACCGAGGCCGTGCGCGCCACCCGCCACGCCCGCTTCAGGGTGCTCGAGCGCGGCCGCATCCTCGGCTACGCGGTCTCGGGCCGGTCGGGCACGAGGGGGTACCTGCAACGCCTCGCCGTCGACCCCGCCGTGGAGGGACGGGGCCTCGGCCGGGCCCTCGTGCTCGACGGCCTGGCCTGGATGCGGCGCCGGGGGGTCGACCGGGTCGTGGTCAACACCCAGATGGGCAACGAGCGGGCACTGCGGCTCTACCAGCACCTGGGGTTCGGCCTCGAACCCTCGGGCCTGGCCGTGCTGACCCGCCGGCTCGCGGATCGAGAGCTCACGCCCTGATGCCGCGGCCACCGGCGATGGTCGCCGGCCTGGGCCTGCTCGGCGTGGCGCTCGCCCTGCTCGCCCCGCTGGCGGTGCCGGGCGCGGCTGCCGTCGCCGTCGCGCAGGTGGGGCCGGGCGGGCGCATCTCGCTGGCCTCCCAGACGCCCTGGACCGAGCCCGGCGGCACCTTCGAGCTGCGGGTCGACCTGAGTGAGGTGCGCCGCCCCGAGGACCTGGCCCTGGTGGTGAGGGTGCACGAGGCGGTGACGTCGCGCTCGCAGTTCCGGCGCACGCTCGACGGTCGCCTGCTGGGCGAGGAGCTGTGGCGGGCGGGGCCCACGCCGCTGGCCGACCTCGAGCTCGACGCCGCCGGAACCGTCCCGCTCACGATCCCGGTGGCGGCCACGAGCGGCGCCGGTCCTCGCGGCCGGGCCGGTGCCGCCGCGCTGCTCCTCGGCCGGGCCGGGGTGCACCCCGTGCAGGTGGAGCTGCACGACCGAGCGTCGGGCGAGGTGCTCGACCGCTTCACCACCCACCTCGTGCGGTCCCGCGACGACGGTGCCCCCCCGCTCGCCGTCGCCTGGGTGCAAGCGGTGGGCGCGCCTCCCGCGCTGCAGCCCGACGCCAGCGTCGTGCTCGACGACTCCGACCGCGCCGCACTGGCCAGCACCGCCGCCGCCCTGCAGGACGACGTCCCCCTGACCGTGGTCCCCCGGCCCGAGACGCTCGACGCGCTAGCGAGCCTCGAGCCCCGGATCCTCGACCAGCTGGCCGACGTCCCCGCCGGGCGCCAGGTCGTGGCCAGCCCCTACGTCGACATCGACACCGAGGCGCTGCTCGGCGCCGGGCTGGCCGAGGTCGTCGACGCCCAGCGCGCCCAGGGCGCGTCGGTGGTCGAGCACCACCTGGGGAGGGTCGACCGGCGCACCTGGGTCAGCGACGTACCCGTCGATCCCGTAGCCCTGGCCAGCGCCGGCGCCGTGGAGCAGGTGGTGCTCCCCGAGGCCACCCTGGCGCCGCTCGACCGGTCGTTGACCCTGGCCAACCCCTTCCTGGTCGAAGACGCCAGGGGGCGCAGGGTCGAGGCCGCCGCCGTCGATCCCGAGTTGCAGGCCCACTTCGAGCGGAACGAGGACCCGGTGCTCGGCGCCCACCACCTGCTGGCCGACCTCGCCGTGCTGGCCTACGACTCGCCCGGGCGCGAGCGAGGCGTCGTCGTCCAGCCCCCGCCCGGGTGGGTGCCCGACGGGGATCTCCTGGCCACCCTGCTCGGTGCGCTGAGCTCGGGCTCGGTGGTGCGGGCCGTCACCCTCGACGAGCTGTTCGACCAGGTGCCCCCGGCCCGCTCGGTCGACGGCGAGGTCGAGCTGGTCCGCAGCCTCGCCCCCCGTCCGGCCCCGCTCGTCCCCCACGCCGGCTCGCTGCGCCAGGCCCGCGCCGAGCTGGCCAGCTTCGCCACCGTGGTGGGTCCGGCCAGCAGCGCGGTCGAGCTGGCCCAGCGGTTGGTCCTCGTCTCCTTGGCGACGTCGCTCCCCGACCCTCGACGGGCCGCCTACCTCGAGGGTGCCCACGAGGTCGTCGGTGAGCGGCTGGGCGCCATCGGCATCCTCAGCGGGGGGAGCTTCCGGATGACCTCGCGCGAGGCCACCATCCCCCTCACCCTGGTCAGCGACCTCGATGCCGGCGTCGACGTCGCCCTGGTGCTGGAGAGCGACAAGCTGGACTTCGTCGGACCCGGACCCACCGCCACAGGCCGGACCACGATCCCGCTGCGCCTCGGGCCGGGCCGCACTCCGGTCATGGTCCCCGTGGAGGCCCGGACCTCGGGCGACTTCCCCCTCCGCATCGAGCTGCGCTCCCCCGACGGCCGGCTGGCGATGGCGACCACCCGCCTGACCGTGCGCTCCACGTCGCTCTCGGGGGTGGGCATCCTGGTCTCGGCCGGAGCCGGGCTGTTCCTGTGCACCTGGTGGGCCCGCCACTGGCGCCACGTCCGCCGGGACCGCCGTCTGGTGGCCACCTCGGCGACGCCCGACGCCCCCTGACGGGTCGTGGCCCTGCTCCGGACCCCGCGGTGACCCCGGACCCCGCCGGCGATCGTGCGCCCGGCGCCGGCCCGGCCCCCGGCGCGGCCCTGGCCTCGGGCCGGCGCTCCTCGGCCCTGGTCGGCGCCGGGATCCTGCTCAGCCGGGCCGCCGGACTGGTCCGGGAGCGGGTCATCGCCACCCACCTCGGCACCGGCTTCGCCGTGGACGCCTTCCGGGCCGCCCTGCGGATCCCCAACCTGTTGCAGAACCTGCTGGGCGAGGGCGTCCTGTCCGCCTCGTTCATCCCCGTCTACGCCCGCCTGCTCGCCGAGGGCGACGAGGAGGAGGCGGGGCGGGTGGCGGGCGCGGTGGCGAGCCTGCTGAGCGTCGTCGCCGCCGTGCTCGTCGTGGTCGGAGTCGTCTTCGCCCGCCCCCTGACCGGCGCCCTGGCCGGGGGCTTCACCGGTGCCCGCCTGGAGCTGACCGTGACCCTCGTGCGGATCCTCACCCCGAGCATCGGGCTCCTGGTGCTCTCGGCCTGGTGCCTGGGGGTGCTCAACAGCCACCGCCGCTTCTTCCTGTCCTACGTCGCCCCCGTGCTGTGGAACGTGGCTCAGATCGCCGTCCTGGTGGGCGCCGCCGCTCGGGGCCTCAGCCTGTCGTCGCTGGCCGTGGCCCTGGCCTGGGGCGCGGTGGCCGGGGCCTTCCTCCAGCTCGCCGTCCAGGTGCCGTCGGTCCGCTCCCTCCTCGGTCGCCTGCGCCTGGGCCTGGGCGCCCGGCGCCCCGGGGTGCGCACCGTCCTGCGACGCTTCGGGCCGGCCGTGGCCGGGCGAGGGGTGGTCCAGCTCTCGGCCTACCTCGACCTGTTCCTGGCCAGCTTCCTCGCCACCGGGGCGGTGGCCGCCCTGGGCTACGCCCAGGTCTTCTACCTGCTCCCGATCAGCCTGTTCGGCATGAGCGTGGCCGCCGCCGAGCTGCCCGAGCTCAGCCGCATGGGGGAGGACGACCAGCCCGGCCGCAGCGACGGACCGGCGGCGGCCGCCCTGCGGGCCCGCATCGACGCCGGCCTGGCCCGGGTGGCCTTCTACGTGGTGCCCACCGCCGCCGCGTACCTGGTGCTGGGGGACCTGGTCGTGGCCGCCCTGCTCCAGAGCGGGCGCTTCGACGCCGGCGACACCAGGCTCGTGTGGTACGTGCTCGGGGCGTTCAGCCTCGGCCTGGTGGCCACCACCGCCAGCCGCCTGCTCCAGAGCGGTCTCTACGCGCTGGGCGACGCCCGCACGCCGGCCGTGGTGGCCGGCGTGCGGGTGGCCCTGACCACGGTGCTGGGTGTGGCCCTGATGCTCCAGCTCGACCGGGTCGCCCTGGCCGGTCCCGGGCCCGGCGGGCTCGACCTGGTGGGCACCCTCCCCGCCCTCACCCCGCTGCCGGCGGAGCTGCGCGACGCCACCACCGAGGTGCTGCGCCTGGGCGCCGCCGGCCTGGCCCTGGCCGCCGCGGTGGGAGCGTGGCTCGAGCTGGGCCTGCTGCGCCGCCGGCTCCGGCACCGGATCGGTCCCGTGCGCCTGGGCGGCGACCACCTCCGCCGGGTCCTGCTGGCCGCGGCGGTCGCCGCCGGGGTGGGCGTCGCCGGGCGCACCGTGGTCACCAGGGTCGGCGTCGACCTGGCCCCGCAGCTGGCGCTGCTGGCCGCGGGCGGCCCCGCCGGCCTGGCCTACGTGGCCGCGGCCACCCGCCTCGGCCTGCCCGAGGCCCCGGCCCTGATGGCCGGGCTGCGCCGGGGGCGGGACCGGCTCCGCCGGCGCCGGCCAGGCCGGCACCCAGGTCGTGTCTGAAGCCCGAGCCGCGGTCGGCCATACTCGTGGCATGGCTGTGCGCGTGGTGACCGACAGTGCGTGTGACTTGACCGACGAGCTGGCGAGCGAGCTGGGCATCGAGATCGTCCCCCTGTCGGTCCGCTTCGGCGACACCGAGTACGTCGACCGCCGGGACCTCACCCCGGCCGCCTTCTACGCCAAGATGGCCGAGGCGTCGAGCTTGCCCCAGACCGCCGCTCCGTCCCCCGGCGCCTTCGAGCAGGCCTTCCGGTCCCTGCTCGAAGCCGGGGCCGACGCCGTGGTGAGCGTCAACCTCTCCTCCAGCCTCTCGGGCACCATGCAGGCGGCCCGCACCGCGGCCACGGCGCTGGAAGGCGCCGGCGAGGTCCGGGTCCTCGACTCCCGCTCGGTGAGCTGGGGCCTCGGCAGCCAGGTGGTGGCCGCGGCCCGGGCCGCGGCCGAGGGAGCAGGCGTGGAGGAGGTGACCGAGCTGGTCCAGGACATGGTGGCCCGGACCCACGTCTACTGCGCCCTGGACACGCTGGAGAACCTCAAGAAGGGGGGAAGGGTCGGCGGGGCCCAGGCCCTGGTCGGCACGCTGCTGTCGATCAAGCCGGTGATCGACGTCAGCAGCGGTGAGGTCGAGGAGGCGGGCAAGCCCCGGACCCGCACCAAGGCGCTGCGCTTCCTGGCCGATCGGGTGGCGCGCCACGCCCCCGTCGAGAACCTGGCCGTGATGCACGGAGGGGCGCCCGACGTCGAGCAGTTCCTCGACCTCCTCGCCCCCCTCTGCCCCCGGGAGCGGATCCACGTCGGGGAGATCGGGGCCACCATCGGCGCCCACGCCGGACCCCGGGTCATGGGCGCCATCTTCCAGGTCCGCTCCTGAGCTCCGTCCTCCGGCGAGCCCGGAGGCGGCGGTCCACGGAGGGGCGCCCGATTGTGGCGCGTCCGGTTGTGACTCCCACCCGAGCGGTACGGTGAGGATGACGTGCCCGAGCCCACCCCAACCTCCACGGCGACCGGTCCCCTGGGGCCCGACACCCGCGTCGCCGGCCGCTACCGGCTCGTCCAGCGGGTGGCCCAGGGCGGGATGGCCGAGGTGTGGGAGGCCCTGGACGAGGTGCTGACCCGGCCGGTGGCGGTCAAGATCCTCCTGCCCCACCTGGCCGCCGACACCGCCTTCGTCACCCGCTTCCGCCGGGAGGCGGTCTCGGCCGCCAGGCTGTCGGACCCCCACATCGTCTCGATCTACGACACCTGCAGCGACGGTGACGTGGAGGCCATCGTCATGGAGCTGGTCCGGGGCACGACCCTGCGCCGCCTCCTCGACGACCAGGGCCACCTGCAGCCCCAGCGTGCCCTGTCCATCGCCACCCAGGTGGCCGACGCCCTCGAGCACGCCCACGGCCACGGGTTGGTGCACCGCGACGTCAAGCCCGGCAACATCCTGCTCTCCGACGACGGCCGGGTGCTCGTGGCCGACTTCGGCATCGCCAAGGCGGCCGAGGCGGGTGCCGACCTGACCGAGGTGGGCCAGGTCGTGGGCACGGCCAAGTACCTCTCACCCGAGCAGGTCGAGGGTGGCCCGGTCGACGCCCGCTCCGACGTCTACGCCCTGGGCGTCGTGCTCTACGAGATGCTGTGCGGGCGTGCCCCCTTCGAGGGTGACAACGCCACCACCACGGCCGTGGCCCGCCTCACCTCCGAGGCGCTGCGCCCGCGCCAGGTGCGGGCCGGCATCCCCCGCGGGCTCGAGGAGGTCGTGCTCAGGGCCATGGCCCGCCGGCGGGGCGACCGCTACCCCTCGGCCGCCGCCCTGCGGGCAGCCCTGGAGCAGGTCGACCTGGGGTCGGGAGGACCGGCGGGCGACCCCACCGCGGCCGGCGTCACGCCCGATGCCACCGCGCTGTCGGCCGGGGACCTCTGGCCCCGCGACCCCTGGGCCTCCGCCCCGCCGCAACCGGCCCGCCCCCAGGCAACGTCCACCCACCGCTCGCAGAGACCGGCCGCGGCGCCCGGGCACCCGTCCCCCCGCTTCGTGCACAGTGAACGGTCCTGGCTCGTCCCGGCCGTGCTCATCGTGGTGGTGGCCGTCACCCTCGGCGTGGTGGGGGTGCTGGTGGGCCGGACCGAGCTGGGCCGCGGGCTGTTCGACGCGGTCGGCGAGCGACGCCCCGGCGCCGCCGCCCGGCCCGTCGGAGTGGCCGCGGTGGAGTCGTTCGACCCCTTCGGCTCGGGGGGCGAGAACGACGACGAGCTGGGCGCCCTCATCGACGCCGACCCGGCCACCGCCTGGACCACCGAGCAGTACAACGGGCGTGACCTCGGCGGCCTCAAGCCCGGGGTGGGGGTCGTCCTCACCCTGGCGGAGGTGGCCGACCTGGGCCAGCTCCGGGTCGAGTCGCCCACCCGGGGCTGGGCCGCGTCGGTGTACCTGGCCGAGCGGCCGGTCCCCGACCTGGCCGCGTGGGGCGATCCGGTGGCCACCCAGGAGGGCATCGGCGGCGACGCCACCTTCGACCTGGGAGGCGAGCGAGGAGGTGCGGTGCTGCTCTGGCTCACCGACCTCGGCGACGGCGGGGGGTCCCGGGTCTCGGTCGCGATCAGCTCGGTCGAGGTCCGGAGCTGAGCGGGGGACGTCGGCGCGCCCTCGACGGGCACGGGTGCCGTGGCCACCGGCCATGACGACCACGACGACCGGGCGCTGGTGGCCGCCGCCCAGGCCGGTGACCGCCGTGCCCTCGAGCGCCTGCTGGCGCACCACCACGACCGGCTCCGGGGGTTGTGCCGGCGGATGTGCGGCAACGACGCCGACGCCGACGACGCCACCCAGGAGGCCCTCATCGCCGTGATCCGGGGGCTGGCGGCCTTCGACGGCCGATCGGCGTTCACCACCTGGAGCCACCGGGTGGCCACCAACGCCTGCCTCGACGAGCTGCGCCGCCGGTCCCGCCGCCCGGTGCCGGCCGAGCCCGACGCGAGTGCCTCGGGCCGCGTGGGCGCCACTCCGTCCGACCCCGCCGCCGGCGTGGCCATCCGCCTCGACCTCGACGCCGCCCTGGCCACGCTGGCCCCCGAGGTCCGCAGCGCCGTCGTCCTGCGCGACCTCGGCGGGTACGACTACGCCACCATCGCCGAGATCCTGGACATCCCCGCCGGTACCGTCCGCAGCCGGATCGCCCGCGGTCGGGCCCGCCTCGCCGACCTGCTCGACGACCGAGCCTCGACACCTTCGGGGAGCCAGCATGGGTGAGGTGGGTGAGGCGGGTGAGAAGGTCTCGTGGTCCCACCTGGACGACGGCGCGCTCAACGCCGTCCTCGACGGGGAGGCGGACGCCGAGGAGGCTGCCCATGCCCGCTCCTGTGCTCCCTGCGGCGCCCGCCTGGAGCGCTTCGCCCGGGTGGCTCGGGCCGTGGGCACCCCGGTCGAGCCCGTGGGTGACGAGCGCCGGGCGAGGGCCGTGGCCGAGGCCGTGCGGGTGGCTGGATCGGTCGCCACGGTGGCGGCGCCGGCCGGCAAG
>JADDRA010000006.1:0-12914 GCA_016781105.1 Actinomycetota bacterium
GAGGCGGTCCGCAGGAAGTGGACGCGCCGGCCGGCCCAGCGCCACGCCGCCCAGTCGGCCAGCTCGAGAACCTCGGGACCGGGACCCACCCCGGTGACACCGGCGAGGGGCCGCAGCGGCCGGCCACCGGCCCGGACGTCGTCGGCCACCACCCAGCCCCGCACCCTGCGGCCGTGCAGGTCGATGCGCACCACCGTGCCCACCCCCACCCGTTCGGAGAGCACCTCGGGAACGAGGTAGTCGAAGGGCCGGTCGATGGCGGGGATGTCGGGCAGGACGGCGACGACCCGGTCCTCCGGTCCCGGCGACCGCCGCTCGCGTCGGCTCGCTGGCGGCTCAGCCCTGCCCGGCACTGCCCCCTCGGCCGAGCACGGGGCCGGTCACGGACCGGGTGCGGTCACAGGGCGAGGGCCGAGGTGAGCTCGTCCAGCCGAGGCGTGGCCTCCCAGGTGAACTCCTTGTCGGAGCGCCCGAAGTGGCCGTAGGTGGCCGTACGCCGGAAGATGGGCCGGCGCAGGTCGAGGTCGCGCAGGATGGCGGCGGGGCGCAGGTCGAACAGCTCCCGGACGACGTCGGCGATGCGGGCCGGGTCGACCGTCTCGGTGCCGAAGGTCTCGACCAGGAGCGACACCGGGTGGGCCACCCCGATGGCGTAGGCCACCTGGACCTCGCAGCGGCGGGCGGCCCCGGCGGCTACCACGTGCTTGGCCACCCAGCGGGCGGCGTAGGCCGCCGAGCGGTCGACCTTGGTGGGGTCCTTGCCCGAGAAGGCCCCGCCGCCGTGGCGGGCCATCCCTCCGTAGGTGTCGACGATGATCTTGCGTCCGGTCAGGCCGGTGTCGGCGCACGGTCCGCCCAGCTCGAAGCTCCCGGTGGGGTTGACCAGCACGGTGAGCTCACCGTCGACCAGGCCGGCCGGCACCAGCGGGTGGATGACGTGCTCCTGGAGGTCTGGCTTGATCAGGGTCTCGGTGTCGAGCCCGGGCTGGTGCTGGGTGGAGATGACCACGGTGCGCAGGCGCACCGGACGGCCGTCCTCGTAGTCGAAGCTGACCTGGGTCTTCCCGTCGGGCCGCAGGTAGGGCAGGATCCCGGCCTTGCGGACCTCGGCCAGGCGATGAGCCAGGCGGTGGGCCAGCCAGATGGGCAGGGGCATGAGGTCGTCGGTCTCGTCGCAGGCGTAGCCGAACATCATCCCCTGGTCGCCGGCGCCCTGGGCGTCGAGGGCGTCCTCGGCCCGCCGGCCCTCCCGCTGCTCGTAGGCGCTGGTGATGCCCTGGGCGATGTCGGGCGACTGCTCGTCGATGGAGACCATGACCCCGCAGGTGTGGCCGTCGAAGCCGAACGACTCACGGTCGTAGCCGATCTCGCAGATCGTCTGGCGCACGATCTTGGGGATGTCGACGTAGGCGTCGGTGGTGATCTCCCCGGCCACCACCGCCAGGCCGGTGGTCAGCAGCGTCTCGCAGGCCACCCGGCCGGTGGGGTCGTCGGCCAGGATGGCATCGAGGATGGCGTCGGAGACCTGGTCGGCCATCTTGTCGGGGTGACCCTCGGTCACCGATTCGGAGGTGAAGGTCGACCGGTTCATGGGACGCTCCTGTGGGCGACGACGGCATCCAGCACGGCGCGAGCGACGTCCCGCTTGGTGCTCGGCCCTACATTCAACTCCATCCCCGAGGCCGAGACGATCACCACCGCGTTGGTATCGGCGTCGAAACCCGTCTCGGGGGCCGAGACGTCGTTGGCCACCACCACGTCGGCCCCCGTGGTCGCCAGCTTGGCCCGGGCCCCCGGGCGGGGATCGCCCCACTCGGCGGCGAAGCCCACGACGATCTGGCCCGGCCGTCGCCGGGTGACGAGCCCGGCCAGGATGTCGGGGGTCGGCTCGAGGACCACCTCGGGCAGCCCCTCGCGGCGGTGGAGCTTGGTCGTGGCCACCTGCACCGGGCGGAAGTCGGCCACCGCCGCGGCCATGACCACCACGTCGGCACGGTCGCTGTGGGAGAGCACGGCCGACTCCATCTCGGCCGCGGTGTCGACGCGCTGCACCTCCACGCCCGGCGGGGCCGCTGCCGCGCTGGCCGTCACCAGGGTCACGCGTGCTCCCCGGAACGCAGCCTCGGCGGCCAGGGCGTGGCCCTGCTTGCCCGACGAGCGGTTGCCGAGGAAGCGCACCGGGTCGAGCGGCTCGCGGGTGCCGCCGGCGGTGATCAGCACGGCCAGCCCGTCCAGATCTCGGACCGGGGCCCGGTCGACGTGGCCGCCGGCCTCCGCGCCGTCCAGGACACCGGCGCAGGCGGCCACGATGGCGGCGGGCTCGGCCAGGCGACCCCGGCCCACGTCGCCGCCGGCCAGGGTGCCCTCGTCGGGGCCCACCAGGTGGGCGCCCCGCTCGCCCAGAGTGGCCACGTTGGCCTGCACCGCCGGGTGGTCCCACATCTCGCTGTGCATGGCCGGGCACAGCACCACCGGCGCCCGGGTGGCCAGCAGCGTGGCCACGAGCAGGTCGTCGGCCAGGCCCGTGGCGTAGGCGGCCAGCAGCCGGGCGGTGGCCGGCGCCACCACCACCAGGTCGGCGGCCCGGGCCAGCGTGGTGTGCGGGCTCGGCTCCGGACCGTCCCACAGGGAGGTCCGGGCCGCCTCGCTGGCCACGGCCGAGAAGGTGGTGGCCGTGACGAAGCGCTGGGCGCCGGGGGTCAGGACCGGGCTGACGAGGGCGCCGGCGTCGACCAGGCGCCGGCACAGCTCGACCGCCTTGTAGGCAGCGATCCCTCCGCCGACCCCGAGGACGATGCGCCGGCCTGCCAGCGCCGGCTGGTGGCCGATGGCCGGCCTACTCGGGGGCGGGGGACCCGTTGAGCTCGCCGCCGGCGGTGTCGTCGGGGCCGACCTCGTCGCTGAGGGTGCCGACCGGACCCCAGGCCCGCTCGGTCTCCAGGGCCTCGGCCACGTTCTCCTCGTCGCCGGTTCCCTCGACCGTGCGCTCGTAGGTGATCTTGTCGGCGGCGATCTCCTCGAAGGCGATCGACAGCGGCTTACGGGCGGTGGAGGCGACCTGGGGGGGCACGATGGCGCCCAGTCCCTCACCGAGCTGGTTGTAGTAGGCGTTCACCTGGCGGGCCCGGCGCGAGGCCAACGTCACCAGGGTGAACTTGGAGTCGACCCGGGCCAGCAGGTCCTCGATGGAGGGGTTCATCATGGTGTCGGTGCGCCACGGCATGGCTCGAGGCTACCAGGCAGGGCTGGGCAGGCCCGGCAGGCGGCGCTGTCTTCCGCTCACGTCGTCCGTCTCACGTGGTCCCTCACGTCGTCCGCTCCCTGGCCCGGGCGAAGGCGACCCGCAGGGCGCTGATGGCGTCCTCGGGACCCACCCCGGATCGCCGGGCCTGGTCGGCGTAGCGCCCGGCAGCCTCGAGCAGGTCGGGCGGAGGAGGCGGTTGGCGCGGTGGCCCGGAGACGACGGTGCCGTGGCGGCCCCGGGGCTCGACCACGCCGTCGGCCTCCAGCTCCCGGTAGGCCCGGGCCACCGTGCCCGTGGCCAGCCCCAGGTCGTTGGCGAGCTGGCGGATCGACGGAAGGCGCGCTCCTTCGGCCAGCGCCCCGCTGAGCACGAGGGTGTGCACCTGCTGGCGCAGCTGCTCATAGGGGGGGAGCACCGAGCGAGGATTGATCTCCAGGATCACACCGACGCCTGGCGCTGGGGCGGGGGCGGGGGCGGCAGCCGGCACACCGACCAGGGCTGGTGGCCGTAGTACTGGCAGGCGAAGAGGGCGGCGCTGAGGGCGAAGAAGCCGACGGCCCACATCGTCCAGCGCAGGACCTGCACGTCGGACTGCGCCAGCCGCAGCGACACCAGGCCGAGGGCCACGAGCAACAAGGCGATGGCGCTGCCCGAGATGGATTGCACGGATTGAGCCCGGATGGCGTCGTCGGCCCTGAGCAGCGCGGGGCTGGTGAGCGGCTGCGGGCGCCGCAGCAACCACCCCTGCAGCCCCTCCAGGCCGGCGGCCAGGGCCAGCACGGCAACGGCACCGCCGACGCTCACCCACCAGGGCACGGGAGCCCACGGTGTGCGCACCCCGACGGGCACGACGGCCAGGGCGAGGGCCCCGACGGCGACCACGACGGCGAGGGCTCGCTGGGTCCGGCGCAGCTCGGGGGGAAGGTAGTCGGCCAGCCGGCGGGGCACGAGGCTCGCCGAGCGTGTCCTCGCGTGGCCCGGCCGCACGAACGAGAGCTCGGCGTAGAGCGCGCCGAGGAGGTAGCCGACGAAGGCCCCGGCCACCTCGGCGCCACCCGTCTCCCCCCGGCCCAGGGCAGCGAAGGCCGCACCAACGAGGAGTAAGCCGGCCAGCGCTCCTCCGGTGCGGGCCACCCGGCCCCGGCGCAGGTACCACCGCACCGTCCCCTCGCTCTCGGGTGCGAGGTCCAGTCCGCGCGCCCGGGCCCATCGGCGTGCTCCGTCGGTACCTCCCTCGACGCAGGCGCGCACGAGCGCCAGCGTGGCGACCACGGCCATGACCAGGAAGATCAGCACACCGTCATTGTAGCACTGTCTCGCTACATTGTCACGTCTGGTCTCCCGGGCCCCCTGATCAGCCCGCCCGGGCTGCAGCGATGAGGGCCTCGATCTCCGCCATCGCCCGGTCGAGGTCGTCGTTGATGACGGTCACCGCTCCCAGCGCCGCCGCCACCTCCGCTTCCTCGGCAGCCTTGTCCAGGCGCCGGCGCACCAGCTGCTCGGGGTCACCCCGGCCCCGCAGGCGCCGCTCCTGCTCGGCAGCCGAGGGCGCCGCCACGAACACCAAGAGCGCGCCCGGGTCGTGCTCGTGCACCTGGCGAGCGCCCTGGACGTCGATCTCGAGCAGGGTGTCGGCCCCCTCCGGGGGACGGGGCACGGGCGTGCCGTACAGGTTGCCCAGGAACTCGGCCCACTCGAGGAAGCCGCCCCGCTCCACCTCGGCGAGGAAGCGGTCCCGGTCGACGAAGACGTAGGCGTCGTCCGCCTCGTGGGGCCGGTGGGGGCGCGTGGTCCACGAGCGGCTCAGCCACAGCCGGGGGTCGCGCTCTACGAGCCTGCGAACCAGCGTCCCCTTGCCGACCCCCCCGGAGCCGCAGATGACGACGAGCAAGCGAGGCGGCGGCGCTCAGCCCGGGAAGCGCTTGAGCAGGGTCTCACGCTGCTGGGCGCCGAGGCCCCGGAGCCGGCGGCCCTCGCTGATGCCCAGCTCCTCCATGAGCCGCCGGGCCTTGACCTTGCCCAGGCCCGGCAGCGACTCGAGCACGGTGAGGACCTTCATCTTGGCCACCGTCTCGTCGGTCTCGGCCATGCTGAACAGCTCGGGCAGCGAGGTCGAGCCCATCTTGAGCTTGTCCTTCAGCTCGGCCCGTGCCCGGCGGGCGGCGCCCGCCTTGGCCAGAGCGGCCTGGCGCTGGTCAGGAGAGAGTTCAGGCGGCAGCGGCATGCCCGGAACCATACTGCCTGCGTAGAACCGCCTCGTCCGGCCTGCCCGGGCCGGCACCGGCCACCCAGACGGCGGGTGCTCGACCGTCGAGGATCAGGCTCGCAGGTCGGCCACCAGCGACTGGGCCGCGGCGGGGCGGTCGGGCGCGGCGGTGACGGCCCGGCCCACCACCAGCATGTCGGCCCCGGCGGCCAGGGCTGCGCCCGGAGTGTCGGTGCGGGCCTGGTCGTGGGTGTCGGCGCCCGCAGGGCGGGTGCCGGGCACCACCACCGTGAGGCGAGGGGCGAGCTGGCGCACGTCGGCCACGTCGGGAGCGCCGCAGACCAGACCGTCGCACCCGGCCTCGAGGGCGACCTGGACACGCTTGGGGACGATGTGCGGCGGGGCATCGGCGTCGCTGGTCAGCACGGTGACGGCCAGGGCGGTGGGCCGCTCCAGCCCGGCCCGGGCCGCGCCCCGGTGGAACCCCTCCATGCCGGCCCGCAGCATGGGCACGCCGCCCATGGCGTGCAGGGTCAGGTAGCGCACGCCGTAGGCGCCCACCACCGCCGCCGCCCGCCCCACCGTGGTGGGGATGTCGTGCAGCTTGAGGTCGAGGAAGACGTCGTAGCCCAGGCCCTGGAGCGACCCGATGGCTTCGGGTCCCGCCGCCGTGAAGAGCTCCAGGCCCACCTTGGCCACCCCGAACCACGGCTGCAGCTCGCGGGCCAGGCGCAGGGCCGCCACCACGTCGTCGACGTCGAGGGCGAGGGCCAGCCGGGACTTGAGCTCCTCGCCGGCGCCGGTCTCGGCCACCTCGGTCACACCGGTACCTCCCTGTCCGCGGCCGCCGGGGCGGCCGGTGCGGCGTGCACGGCCCCCACGACCTCCTCCACCCGGCCCACGCCCTGCCGGCGGCACCATGCTCGCAGACCGTGCAGGACCCGTGCCGGAGCCCGGGGGTCGGCGAAGGTGGCGGTGCCCACCTGCACCGCCGATGCCCCCGCCACCAGCAGCTCGGCGGCGTCCTCGCCACTGGCCACCCCCCCGACCCCGACGACGGGCAGGCCGGGCAGAGCGGCGGTCACGTCGTGCACGGCGCGCACCGCCACCGGGTGCAGGGCCGGACCCGACAGCCCGCCTCCCCCCGCACCAAGCCGGTAGGTGCGGCGGCCGGGGTCGAGGGCCATGGCCATGAGCGTGTTCACCAGGGTCACCGCCTCGGCGCCACCCCGCCGGGCGGCGTCGGCGATCTCGACCAGGTCGGTGACGGTGGGGCTCAGCTTGGCCCACCGCGGGCGGCGGCAGGCCGCCGTGGCCGCCAGCACGTCCTCAGTGGCCGACGGGGAGTGGGCGAACATCCGCCGACGGTCCTCGACGTTGGGGCAGCTCACGTTGACCTCGAGGGCCACGACGTCAGCGGGCGCGCTGGCGAGCAGCTCGGCCGCCTGCCGGTACTCCTCGACGGTCCGGCCCCAGATGCTGACCACGACGCGAGCACCGGCGGCCACCAGCGCCGGCAGCTCTTCCTCCAGCCACGCCTCCACCCCCGGCCCCTGTAGCCCGACGCTGTTGAGCATGCCCGCCGCGGTCTCGTGCACTCGGGGCGCGGGGTTGCCCGGCCAGGGAAGGGCGGCCAGTGACTTGACGACCACCGCCCCCAGCGACGCCAGGGGGAAGTACGCCTCCAGCTCGGCCCCGTGCCCTGAGGTCCCCGACGCGGTCATGACCGGGTTGGGGAGGGTGACCGATCCCACCCGCGCCCGCAGGTCGACGCCGGCGCCCCGCCCCGACCTCACTCCCCCAGCCACTCCTGAAGGCTGCGGGCGGCGAAGGGGTGGCGGGCCCAGTCCCCCACCCCCTCGGCCGCGGCCCGGGCGGCGGCCACCGTCGTGAGGCAGGGAACCCGGTGGGCGGCCGCGGCGAAGCGGATGTAGTCGCCGTCGGCCCGAGACCCCTGGCCGCGGGGGGTGTTGACCACCAGCGCGACCTTGCCGGCGGCGAGCAGCTCGACCGCGGTGGGACGCGAGCCCTCCTCGCCCACCTTGTCGACCACCGTGGCCACCCCCACGCCGTGGGCCTCTAGGTGGGCGGCGGTACCCGCGGTGGCGGCCAGGGCGAAGCCCAGGTCGGCGAAGCGCCGGGCGGCCAAGACCCCCGCTGCCTTGTCCCGCTCGGCCAGGGAGAAGAACACCGCCCCGGACTCGGGCAAGCGGTCGCCGGCGGCGATCTGGCTCTTGGCGAACGCCAGCCCGAAGGTGCGGTCGATCCCCATGACCTCGCCGGTGGAGCGCATCTCCGGGCCGAGGATGGTGTCGACCTCGGGGAAGCGGTTGAAGGGCAGCACCGCCTCCTTGACGGCCACGTGGCCGCCGGCCGAGGGTGGTCCCAGGAGGCCCTCGGCCCGCAGCTCGGCCAGCGTCGCCCCCACCATCACCCGGGCCGCCACCTTGGCCAGGGGCACGCCGGTGGCCTTGGAGACGAAGGGCACGGTGCGGCTCGCCCGGGGGTTGGCCTCGATGACGAAGACCTGGTCACGCTGCACTGCGTACTGCACGTTCAGCAGGCCCCGCACGTCGAGGGCGTCGGCGATGGCGCCGGTGTAGCCCTCGATCACCTCGATGACCGTCGGCGACAGCGTCGGCGGAGGGATGGCGCAGGCGCTGTCGCCCGAGTGCACACCGGCCTCCTCCACGTGCTCCATCACGGCCCCGACCAGCACCTCGCCTTGGGCGTCACGCACGGCGTCGACGTCGACCTCGACGGCGTCCTCCAGGAAGCGGTCGATCAGCACGGGCCGCTCGCTCGACAGGCCGCCCTCGCGCCCCAGCGACCCCGCCTGCCCGCCGCCGCCCCCGCCGCCCCCGAAGGTGGCCAGCTCGGCCATGGCCGAGGCCAGCCCCTCGTCGTCGTAGACGATCGACATGGCCCGCCCGCCCAGCACGTAGCTGGGTCGCACCAGCGCCGGGTAGCCGATGCGGGCCACCACCTCCAGGGCCCCGGTGAGCGAGCTGGCGCTCGCCCCCGCCGGCTGGGGGATGGCCAGGCGGGCGCACAGCCCGCTCCAGCGCTCGCGGTCCTCGGCCAGGTCGATCGAGTCGGGTGAGGTGCCCAGCACCAGCTCGGCGGGGACCAGTCCCGACAGCTTGAGCGGGGTCTGGCCGCCCAGGCTGACGATCACCCCGACCAGCTCACCGGTGCGGGCCTCGGCGTCGAGCACCGCCAAGACGTCCTCGGCGGTGAGGGGCTCGAAGTAGAGGCGGTCGGAGGTGTCATAGTCGGTCGAGACGGTCTCGGGGTTGCAGTTGACCATCACGGTCTCGTAGCCGGCCTCGCGGAGGGCGAAGCTGGCGTGCACGCAGCAGTAGTCGAACTCGATGCCCTGGCCGATGCGGTTGGGGCCCGAGCCGAGGATGACCACCTTGGGCCGGGCGCCGGGGCGGACCTCGTCCTCGTCCTCCCAGGCGGAGTAGTGGTAGGGCGTGGTCGCCTCGAACTCGGCGCCGCAGGTGTCGACCGTCTTGTAGGTGGGGGTCACGCCGGCGGCGAGGCGCCGAGCCCGCACCGTCGCCTCGTCGGCTCCCCACAACCAGGCCAGCTGGGCGTCGGAGAAGCCCAGGCGCTTGGCCCGGCGCCAGCCGCCCCGGTCCATGCCGTCGAGGCCGAGGTCGGTCAGCTCCTGGCGCTGCTCGGTGATGCGGCTGATCTGGTCGAGGAACCACGGGTCGACCGCGGTGGCGTCGTGCAGGCGCTGCACCCCGATGCCCTGGCGCAGCGCCGCCTCGAGCTGGAAGGGCCGGTCGGGGCTGCCCACCGCGGCCCGGGCCACCACCTCCTCATCGGACAGGGCGGTCAGGGCCTCCTCGCCCGGATCGCAATTGAGGCCCAGGCGGCCGTGCTCGAGGGAGCGCAGGGCCTTCTGCAGCGACTCGGGGAAGGTCCGCCCGATGGCCATGGCCTCGCCCACCGACTGCATCTGGGTGCCCAGCACGCCGGCGTAACCGGGGAACTTCTCGAAGGCCCAGCGGGGCACCTTGGTGACGACGTAGTCGATGGTGGGCTCGAAGCTGGCCGGGGTCTTGGCCGTGATGTCGTTGGCGATCTCGTCGAGGGTGTAGCCCACGGCCAGGCGGGCGGCGATCTTGGCGATGGGGAAGCCGGTCGCCTTGGAGGCAAGGGCCGAGGACCGGCTCACCCGGGGGTTCATCTCGATGATGACCATCTCGCCGCCGGCCGGGTCGAGGGCGAACTGGACGTTCGACCCACCGGTCTCCACGCCCACCCGACGGATGCAGGCGAAGGCGGCGTCGCGCATGGCCTGGTACTCGACGTCGGACAGGGTCTGGGCCGGGGCCACCGTGATGGAGTCGCCGGTGTGCACGCCCATGGGGTCGAGGTTCTCGATGGAGCACACGACCACGCAGTTGTCGACCCGGTCGCGCATGACCTCGAGCTCGTACTCCTTCCAGCCGGCCACCGAGCGCTCGATCAGGATCTCCGAGATGGGGCTGGCGTCGAGACCGGCGAGGGCGACCCGGCGCAGCTCCTCGGGCGTGGCCGCCATGCCCGCCCCCTTCCCGCCCATGATGAAGGCGGGGCGCACGATCACGGGCAGGCCTACCTCGACGGCCACCGCCACCGCCTCGTCGAGGGTGCGGGCGATGCCCGAGGCGGGCACCCGCAGGCCGATCTCCTGCATGGCCCGCTTGAAGCGGTCGCGGTCCTCGGCCGTGCTGATCGCCTCGGCGTTGGCTCCGATCAGCTCCACGTCGTAGCGCTCGAGGACGCCCCGCTCGTCGAGCTCCATGGCCAGGTTGAGGGCGGTCTGGCCCCCGAGCGTGGGCAGGATGGCGTCGGGCCGCTCCCGCTCTACGATGGCGGTGAGGACGTCGACCTCCAGGGGCTCGATGTAGGTGCGGTCGGCGAAGCCGGGGTCGGTCATGATGGTGGCCGGGTTGGAGTTGGCCAGCACCAGGCGGTAGCCCTCGGCTCGCAGCACCCGGCAGGCCTGGGTCCCGGAGTAGTCGAACTCGCTGGCCTGGCCGATCACGATGGGACCCGAGCCGATCAGCAGGATCGTCTCCAGGTCGTCACGCCGAGGCACGGCCCACCCCTCTCCCTGCTCGGACCGTTCTGGCCGCACCAGTGGTCGTCATCTCGACCACCTGTGCTGCCGGAACGGCGGTGAGGGGGGCGGAGGTCATGCGCCGCGGTCCATGAGGGCCTCGAACTCGGCGAAGAGGTAGCGGGCGTCGTGGGGGCCGGGGCCGGCCTCGGGGTGGTACTGCACGCTGAAGGCGGGCACGTCCCGGCAGGCGATCCCCTCCACCACCCCGTCGTTGAGGTTGACGTGGGTCACGTCGGCCCCCTCCAGGGTGCCGTCGGCCACCGCGTAGTTGTGGTTCTGGCTGGTGATCTCCACCGCCCCGGTGGCCAGGCGCCGCACCGGGTGGTTGCCCCCGTGGTGGCCGAAGCCCAGCTTGTAGGTCTGGCCCCCGAGGGCGCCGGCCAGGAGCTGGTGGCCCAGGCAGATGCCGAAGACGGGGACCCGGCCGAGCAGCCCGGCGATGGCCTCGTGCGCCCCGGCGACGGCGGCGGGGTCGCCCGGCCCGTTGGACAGGAACACCCCGTCGGGCTCGCGGGCCAGCACCTCCTCGGCCACCGTCGAGGCCGGCACCACCTCGACGGTGGCCAGGCGGCCCAGGTGGCGCAGCATGGTCGCCTTGATGCCGTAGTCGTAGGCGACCACCCGACGGGGTCCTTCCCCCACCACGTAGGGGGCGTCGCAGGTGACGGTGGCGACCAGGTCGATCCGCTCGGTCCCGGGCTCGGCCCGGGCCGCGGCCAGCAGCGTGGCCTCGTCGGCGACGCCCAGCGCGCCGGGCACCGCCCCGGCCTGGCGCAGGTGCCGGGTCAGGCGCCGGGTGTCGACCCCGGTGATCCCCGGGATCCCGGCCCGGGCCAGCAGGTCGTCGAGGTCGCCCTCAGCCCGCCAGTTGCTGCGCCGGCGGGCCAGGTCGCGCACCACCACCCCCCGGCAGGCGGGGTGCCGGGCCTCGTCGTCGAGCCCGGTCACGCCGTAGTTGCCGATGTGCGAGGCGGTGAAGGTGATGATCTGCCCGGCGTAGGAGGGGTCGGTGATGACCTCCTGGTAGCCGGTCAGCACGGTGTTGAACACCACCTCCCCGGTGCCCACCCCGGGCGCCCCGAACGACTCACCCTCGAACACCTCGCCGTCGGCCAGGACGAGGAGCGCCTCCTGGCGCCGGGGCGAGCTCATCGCTGCGCCTCCCCGTCGACCACGACCGGCTCGCCCTCCAGCAGGGTGTGGCGGACCCGCCCTGTCAGCGTGCGCCCGACGTAGGGGCAGTTGCGGCTGCGGCTGGCCAGGCGCTCGGCCTCGACCACCCAGGTGGCGGAGGGATCGACGACGCACAGGTGGGCGGGACGGCCCGGGGCGATCGGCCCACCGTGCTCGCCGGCCAGCCCGGCGATGCGGGCCGGCTGCCAGGAGAGCAGGGCGAGCAGGGATGCCACGTCGAGGCCGCCCTCACGGGCTCCGTCGCCGGGGGCGGCGGGTTCGTCGCCGTCGCCGGCGACGGGACCGACCAGCTCGGTCAGGCCCAGGGCCAGGGCCGTCTCGAGCCCCAGCATCCCCGGCGGGGCCTCGTCGAAGGGGGCCTCCTTGGCCTCGGCGGGGTGGGGGGCGTGGTCGGTGGCGATGGCGTCGAGGGTCCCGTCGGCCAGACCGGCCCGTACCGCGGCCAGGTCGGCCTCGGTCCGCAGCGGCGGGTTGACCTTGAACACCGGGTCGTAGCCGGCCGTGGCGGCCGCGGTCAGCGTGAAGTGGTGGGGCGCGGCCTCGGCGGTGACGGCCAGGCCCTCGGCCTTGGCCAGGCGCACCTGGGCCAGCGAGCCGGCGGTGGACAGGTGCAGGAAGTGCACCGGCGCCCCGGTGAGGCGGGCCAGGGCGAGGTCGCGGGCGACCATCACCTCCTCGGCCACGGCGGGGATGCCGGGTACACCCAGGCGGGCCGACCACTCCCCCTCGTGGAGGTGGCCACCGGCGGCCAGGTCGTCGTCCTCACAGTGCTGGGCCAGGGTCACGCCCAGGGCCGAGGCGTACTCCAGGGCCCGGCGCATGAGGCGACCGTCCTGGACACCCGCGCCGTCGTCGGTGAACAGGCGCACGCCCAACGCCGCCATCTCGGCCATGGGGGCCAGGCGCTGGCCCGCCCGTCTCGCGGTGATGGCGCCGGCCGGGTGCACGCGGCAGGGGGTGGGCGCGGCCAGCTCCTGGACCTCGCGCACGACTGCCGCGCAGTCGATGGGCGGTTCGGTGTTGGGCATGGCCACCACCGCGGTGTAGCCCCCCAGGGCCGCGGCCCGGGCGCCCGTCTCGATCGTCTCGGCCTCCTCGTGCCCGGGCTGGCGCAGGTGGGCGTGCAGGTCGACCAGGCCGGGGGC
>JADDRA010000006.1:12956-28525 GCA_016781105.1 Actinomycetota bacterium
CGGGTCCAGGGCCTCGCCCAGCGCCTCCACGGCCCCGTCGACGACGAGGACGTCGGCCCGCCGCCGGCCGGTCTCGTCGACCACCGTCCCTCCCCTCACGAGCACCGGGGTCACGAGCCGGCCCCGGCGGCAAGGACCAGGAACAGCACCGCCATCCGCACGGCCACCCCGTTGGCCACCTGGCGGGTGACCACCGAGCGGGGCAGGTCGGCCACCTCGGCGGCGATCTCCACGCCTCGGTTCATGGGCCCCGGGTGCATGACCACGGCCCGCTCGCCGAGGAGCGCGGCGCGACGGCGGGTGAGGCCGTAGGAGGCGGTGTACTCGCGCAAGGAGGGCACCAGGGCCTCGGTCTGGCGCTCCTGTTGCATGCGCAACAGGACCACGGCGTCGACCTTGGGGAGCACCCCGTCGAGGTCGTGGCTCACCTCCACCGGCCAGCCGGCCAGGCTGGGGGGCAGCAGGGTCGGGGGCGCCACCACCACCACGTCGGCGCCCAGGCTCGTGAAGGCGGCGATGTCGGAGCGGGCCACCCGGCTGTGCTTGACGTCGCCCACGATGGCTACCCGGCGGCCGTCGAGCCGGCCCAGTTGCTCCTGGAGGGTGTAGCAGTCGAGCAGGGCCTGGGTGGGGTGCTCGTGCCAGCCGTCGCCGGCGTTGACCACGCTGGCCTGCACCCAGCGGGCCACCTGGGCGGGGACACCGGCCGAGGCGTGGCGCACGATCAGGGCGTCGACGCCCATGGCCTCGATGGTGAGCACGGTGTCACGCAACGACTCGCCCTTGTGCACGGAGGACGCGCCCACGTTGAAGTTCATGGTGTCAGCCGACAGCCGCTTGGCCGCGGCCTCGAACGACAGCCGGGTCCGGGTCGACTCCTCGTAGAACAGCGAGACGACGGTGCGGCCCCGCAGCGTGGGCACCTTGGGGATGGCCCGGGCGCTGACCTCGACGAACGACGCCGTCAGCCGCAGCACCTCCTCGATGCCGTCGGACCCGAGGTCGTCGACGGCCAGCAGGTGCCTCACCGGCGGGCCCGCACGAGGTCGCCCAGGTCGACGCCGTCGAGGTGGACGTCGACCGCCTCGTCCCTTCGGGTGGGCAGGTTCTTGCCCACGAAGTCCGGGCGGATGGGCAGCTCGCGATGTCCCCGGTCGACCATGACGGCCAGCTGGACGGCCCGGGGCCGCCCGTAGTCGCACACCGCGTCGAGGGCGGCCCGGATGGTGCGGCCGGTGAAGAGCACGTCGTCGACCAGGACCACCGTGCGGCCCGAGAGCTCGGCCGGGATGTCGGTCACCGCCTCGGGCATGACCGGGCGCAGGCCGATGTCGTCGCGGTAGAAGGCCACGTCGAGGGTGCCCAGCGGGACCTCGGCCCCCTCGATGCGGGTCAGCTCGGCCACCAGGCTCCGGGCCAGGGGCACGCCTCCGGTCTGGAGCCCGATCACCACCGCGTCGTCGAGGCCGGCGTTGCGCTCGACCACCTCGTGGGCGATGCGGGTGATCGCTCGACGCACGTCGGCGGCGTCCATCACCCGGCTGCGAGCGACAAAGGCGCCGCCGTAGGGGGGCGTGATCCTGCGCTCGCGTTCGGCCACCGCTCTCCTGTCCGTCCGGGCCTCACGGGACCCGCTTCACGGTCAGGGGCCGACGATAGCAGCAGTGCCTACGGGGACGCTGCCTAAGGGGCCCCGCCTACGGCACTGCGTCCACCTCCGACAGGGAAGGCTCGCTTCGGGTCGGGCCCCTGTCGGAGGTCGGCCGAGATCCGGCCCAGGACGCCGTTGACGAAGCGGCCGGAGTCGTCGGTGGAGAAGCGCTTGGCCAGCTCGACGGCCTCGGTGATCACCGCCCCGACGGGCACGTCGGGCCGGTGGGCCAGCTCGTAGACCCCCATGCGCAACAGGGCCCGATCGAGGGCCGGCATCCGGTCCAGGCTCCACCCGCGGGCGAATCGGGTGATGAGGCCGTCGATCTCGCCCCGGTGCTCCGACACCCCGGCCACCACCTCGGCGGCGAAGGGCTGGGGGTCGACCACCAGGTCCTCCAGGACCGCCCCGAGGGGCTCGCAGCCCTTGGTCTCGGCTTCGTAGAGCAACGACATGGCCCGCTCCCGGGCCTCCCGGCGGGACCCCACGCCCTCGCCGCCGTAGCCCATGGCCCGCTACACCCGGGTGAGGTACTGGCCCGAGCGGGTGTCGACCTTGATCCGGTCGCCGACGTTGACGAACAGCGGCACCGACACGGCGATGCCGGTCTCGACCGTGGCCGGCTTCCGGGCGCCCGAGACGCGGTCGCCCTGGACACCGGGCTCGGTCTCGGTCACCTCCAGCTCGACCGCCGCGGGGATGTCGACGCCGACGATCTCGCCCTTGTACATCTGCAGCACGGCGCTCGCCCCCTCGACCAGGAACCCGGCTGCTGGACCCAGCGAGGTGGGAGCGACGCTGAGCTGGTCGTAGCTGGCGTTGTCCATGAACACCAGCTCGTCGCCCTCCCGGTAGAGGTACTGCATCTCCCGCTTGTCGATGACAGCCTGCTCGACCTTCTCGGCGCCCCGGAAGGTGCGATCGAGCACCGCGCCGGTCCGGGTGTTGCGCAGGGTGGTACGCACGAAGGCACCGCCCTTGCCCGGCTTGACGTGTTGGAAGTCGACCACCTGAAAAAGCCCCTCGGGCAGGTCGAGGGTCATGCCGTTCTTCAGGTCGTTGGTGGTGATGCTCATGCGGGCGTCATCCTACGGAGGGCGCTCGCCATGAGCACACGCTCATGGCAGGTGAGGGTCCTTGGGCGCGTGGGTCAGCGGGCGGGAGCCGGTGGGGGTCACCACGATCGTGTCCTCGATGCGCACCCCTCCGTGCTCGGGGAGGTAGACGCCCGGCTCCACGGTGACGACGTGGTCGGCCTCCAGGGTCGCAGTCGAGCTCTTGGCCACTCTCGGGTCCTCGTGGATGTCGAGGCCCACCCCGTGGCCCGTGCCGTGGAGGAACGCCTCCGCCCACCCCGCCTCCTCGATGACCTCCCGGCACGCCCGGTCGACATCGACGCACTCGGTCCCCGCCCGCACCGCCGCCACCCCGGCCGCCTGGCTGGCGGCCACCACCTCCAGCATGCGCTCCTGGACGGGCGTGGGGCTGCCCACGATGGTGGTGCGGGTCATGTCGGAGCGGTAGCCCTCCACCGTGGCCCCGAAGTCGACGACCACCAGGTCCCCCTCCACGATGCGCCGGGGGCCGGGCCGGGCGTGGGGCCGGGCCCCGTTGGGGCCGCTGGCCACGATGGTCTCGAAGCTGGCGCCCGTCGCGCCCAGGCGGCGGACCTCGGTGTCGAGCTCGAGGGCCACCTCGGCCTCGGTCGGTCCCTCGGCCAGGCGGGGGCGCACGGCGGCCAGGGCGGCGTCGGCCAGGGCGGCGGCCGCCGCCATGCGGGCCAGCTCCCCCTCGTCCTTGCGCTGGCGCAGGCCCTCGACCATCCCCTCGGTGGGCACCAGCTCGCTCTCGGGGAACCACTCGCCGGCCCAGCGGCGCTGGGTGGCCCAGCTGACGTGGGCCGCTTCCAGACCCAGCCGGGAGATGCCGCGCACCGCTCCGACCAGGAGCTCCTGCTGCTCGGCCGCGGTCTGGCCGACCTCGACGCGACCGTCCACGCCGGCGGCCGCCAACTGCTCGCCGGCCTGGTCCCGGTAGCGGCCGTCGGTCACCAGCACCAGCTCGTCGGAGGTGACGACGAGCACCCCGGCCGAGCCGGTGAAGCCGGTGAGGTAACGCGTGTTGACCAGGCGGCTGACGACCAGGGCGTCGCAGCCGACCTCGTCGAAGCGCGCCCGCAGGCGTGAGGCTCGTCCGGCAACGTCCATCGGGGGGTAGGTGGCAGCGGGGGGCACGGTCACACCGTCACCCCCCGGCGGGCCAGCAGCCGCCGCACCGCCTCGAGGGCCAGCGGGTAGCCGTCGGCCCCCAGGCCCACGAGGGACGCGTCGACGACCGGCGCCACCACCGAGGTGTGGCGCCAGGGCTCCCGGGCGTTGGGGTTGGACAGATGTAGCTCCAGCTTCACGCCGTCGAAGGCGGCCAGCGCGTCGTGCAGCGACCAGGCGTAGTGGGTGAGGGCACCCGGGTTGACCACGATGGCGGCACAGCGGCCCCGGGCCCCATGGATGGCCTCGACCAGGTCGGCCTCGGCGTTGGACTGGAGGTGCTCGAGCACCAGACCGGCCCCGCCGGCAGCCGCGGTGGCCGCGGCGACGTGGTCGGCCAGGGTGGCGGTGCCGTACACGTCGGGCTCCCGCTCCCCCAGCAGGTTCAGGTTGGGCCCGTGCAGCAGCAGCACCAGCGGTCCCTCGCCCCCCGTGGCGCCGCTCACCGCCCCCTCCCCCCTCCGTTCTTTGTCGCGTTCCGTACCGTCACGGTCCGAAAGGCGACAAAGAACCGGGGGTGTGGGGTGCGGCGCCGGGGTCCGCCGGGGTTGGGTGTGCCGGGGGCGGTGGTCACCGGACGGCCTCCAGGGCGGCCTCGACGGCCTCGGCGGGGACGTCGGGAACGACCTCGACGCCCCGGGGGCCGTCGAGGACGAAGGTGGTCCCGGTGAGGGCCTTCTTGTCCCGGGCAAAGAGGCGGACCAGCTCGGCGTCGTCGACGCCGGGGGGGAGCGAGGCGGGCAGGTCGTAGGCGGCCACCGCAAAGCGGTGCTCGGCCACCCGCTCGGGGCCGATGCGCCCGAGCCGGGCCGCCAGCTCGGCGGCGAAGACCAGGCCCACGGCCACCGCCTCACCGTGGCGCAGGCCATAACCTCCCGCCGTCTCCAGTGCGTGAGCCAGGGTGTGGCCGTAGTTCAGCGTGGCCCGCCGGCCCGAGGCCCCCTCCCGCTCGTCGGCGGCCACCACCGCCGCCTTGGCCCGCACGCAGGCTGCCACCTGCTCGTCGAGACGCAGCTCGAGCAGGTCCTCCACCCCGAGGAAGCGGTACTTGGCCATCTCCCCCTGGCCGCTGCGCAGCTCCCGGGGGGGCAGCGTGGCCAGCACCTCGGTGTCGCACAGCACGGCGGCGGGCTGCCAGAAGGCCCCCACCAGGTTCTTGCCCTCGGCCAGGTTCACCCCGGTCTTGCCCCCGATGGCGGCGTCGACCTGGCCCAGCAGGGTGGTGGCCACGTGGACCACGGGCACACCCCGGTGGTAGACGGCGGCGGCGAAGCCGGCGGTGTCGGTGACGACGCCGCCGCCCACGGCCACCACCACGTCGCCCCGGGTCAGGCCCCAGCGGGCGAAGCCCCGGCACAGCTCCTCGACGGTGGCCAGGGACTTGGACTCCTCGCCGTCGCCCATCAGGAACTCCCGGTGCTCGATCCCGGGGTCGACCTCGACGCCGATCCCGGCCTGGGTGACCACTGCCACCCGCCGGGCGCCTGCCGGCAGCGCCCGGGCCAGCGCGTGTCGGGCCCCGGCGCCCACGAGCACCTCGTAGCCGCGAGCGCCGAGCTCGACGGGCACGACGATCACTCGCTCACCTCGAGCACCTCGAGGACCGTCTCGACCGCCTCCTCGACCGAGCGCGTCCCCACGTCGATCACGTGGTCGGCCACGTCCTGGTAGAGGTGGCGGCGGTCCCGGTCCATCTGCTGCAGCACTCTCTCCGGATCGTCACCCAGCAGGGGGCGGTGATCGCTGCTGCCCACCCGGGCGGCCAGGACCTCGGGATCGGCGCGCAGCCAGACCACCGTGGCCGACCCGCGCAGCCGGGCCCGGTTGTCGGCGTCGAGCACCACCCCTCCGGCGGCGGCGATGACGGCCGGGTCCGGCGCGTCCAGGGCGGCGTCGAGCGCCTCGGCCTCGAGGCGGCGAAAGGCCGCTTCGCCGTCGGACTCGAAGATCTCCCGCACGCTGCGCCCGGTGCGGGCTTCGACATGGGCGTCGCTGTCGAGGAAGGGCCGCCCCAGGCGCTCGGCTGTCCGGCGGCCCACGCTGGTCTTGCCCGAACCCATCATCCCCACCAGGACGAGGTGGCGGCCCGAACTCTCGGTCGGACGCGCCATCACAGCGAGGCGACGAAGGCGCCGTGGTTGCGCTCCAGCTCGACGACGGAGTCGCCACCGAACTTGCGCAGGGCCTCACCGGCCAGGACGAGCGCCACCATGGTCTCGGCCACCACCCCCATGGCCGGCACAGCGGTGACGTCGGTGCGCTCCTTGAACGAGACCGTGGCCTCCCGGGTCCTGGTGTCGACGGTGGCCAGCACGGGGCGGTTGAGGGTGGCCAGGGGCTTCATGGCCACATGGGCCACGACCAGCCCGCCCACCGACATGCCGCCCTCGATCCCCCCGGCAAGGGTGGAGCCCCGCCGGTACCCCCCTGTCTCGTCGTCGGCCAGGATCGGGTCGTGGGCCGCCGAGCCCCGGCGGGCGGCCACCTCGAAGCCGTCGCCGATCTCGACCCCCTTGACCGCCGGGATGCTCATGAGGGCCCGGGCCAGCAGCCCGTCGAGGCGGCGGTCCCAGTGGACGTGGCTGCCCAGGCCCACGGGCACGCCGTAGGCCAGCACCTCGGCGACCCCTCCGAGGGAGTCACCCTCGGAGGCCGCCGCCCTGATCTCCTCGACCATGGCCGCCTCGGCGGCGGCGTCGAAGCAGCGCACCTCGGAGGCGTCCACCCGGCCCAGGTCGGCGGGGGTGGGACGGTCGGCCGACTTGGTGCGGGCCGGGCCCAGGGCCACCACGTGGGAGAGCACCGACACCCCCAGGCGGGCCAGGAGGGCCTTGGCCAGGCTGCCGGCCACCACCCGGGCCGCCGTCTCCCGGGCCGAGGCCCGCTCCAGGACGTCGCGGGCGTCGTCGAAGCCGTACTTCTGCATGCCGGCCAGGTCGGCGTGGCCGGGGCGGGGCTGGGTGAGGGGCTTGGCCGTGCGCCCCGGTGCCGGCGACATCTCCTCGTGCCAACGATCGGACCGCTGCCACTCGGAGTTGCCCACCAGGACCACGACCGGTGAGCCCAGGGTGCGGCCGTGGCGGACGCCGCCGAGCAGGGTGAGCTCGTCGGCCTCGAAGCGCATGCGGGGCCCGCGCCCGTAGCCCAGGCGCCGCCGGGCCAGCTCGGCGGCGATCTCCTCCTCGACCACGGGCAGGCCGGCGGGGAGGCCCTCGACGGTGACGGCCAACCCCCGGCCGTGGGACTCACCGCCGGTCAGGAATCGCAGCATCACGGGCGAGGCTACCGCCGAGGCCCGCAGCGGGCCGGGACCGAGCGTGCGCGCTAGCGGACGTGGAAGCCCGCCTCGCCGGTCGGCGCCTCGTCGTGGACCTCGACGTCGTCCACCTGCGCCCCCGGCGGCCCCTGGCCGCACCAGGCGACGAGCCGCTCGACGGCTTCGTCGTCGCCCTCGAAGATCGCCTCCACCCGCCCGTCCTCCCTGTTGCGCACCGACCCGGCGACACCGGCCCGGCGCGCCTCGGTCCGGCAGGAGTCCCGGAAGAAGACACCCTGGACCCTTCCCGTCACCACCACTCGCCGTCGCCGCGTCACCGCCGCCACCCCGCCGGGGAACGTTGCCGCGACGCGGGCACCGGTCACAGGTACCAGCGCAGGATCGGCTCGCCGACCAGGACGGCCAGCGCCGCCCCGCCGGCCAGGAAGGGGGCGAAGGGGACGTGGTCCGAGCGCCGCCGCAGGCCGAGGCTGATGAGCACCACGCCGCCGAGGGCGCCGAGCAGGAAGCCGAGGAACAGCCCCAACACGACGTGGCCGAGATCGATCCAGCCCAGGAACAGCCCCAGCACCACCGCCAGCTTCACGTCGCCCATGCCCATCCCCCGGGGGGAGATGAGGTTGACCACCAGCAAGCCGGCACCGGCCAGGAGGGCACCGAGCAGCGCCGATCGCAAGGACCGCCAGTCCCCTTCCGCCAGGGCGGCCAGCGCCAGCAGCGGGACCGACACCACCAGGGTGGCGGCGACGAGCCGGTTGGGGACGATGTAGTGCTCGAGGTCGATCACGGCCACCGCCACGAGGGAAGCGAAGAAGACCAGGAAGGCGGGCAGGGCCGAGTCGGCCCCGAAGCGCAGGGCGGCCGCGGCGAAGGCCACGGCGGTGGCCACCTCGAGCACCGGGCTGTGGCTGCCCGGGGTCGGGCCGAGAGGCCTGCGGGCCAGGCGACCCAGGTCGCGCCCCACCGGCGCCTTGGCCGGGACCCGGTCGACCACCACGGTGAGGGCCCGGCCCACCACCAGCCCGACGAGCGCACAGGACGCGGTGAGGAGCATGCGTGGGCGGCCAGCGCGGGTCAGCGGGAGGACGGCTCGACGGATCCGAGCGTCAGGGCACGCCGCGGCGGTTCCGTGAGCCGCGCAGCGGGTGCGCGCTCGATCGTCACCACGGACATCGCCGGCCAGGCTAGCGTCACCCGGCGGGCGCAGGCTCGGCGGCCAGGGCGGCGGCCACGGCGGCGAGGGGCATGTCCTGGCCCGTCCACAGGCGGAACGACAGGGCCGCCTGGTGGGCGAGCATGCCCAGCCCGTTGGCCGTCGCCGCCCCCCGGGCCCCGGCCGCGGCCAACAGGGCGGTGACCGGAGGGTGGTAGCCGAGGTCGACGACCAGCTGGCCCGGCCCGAGCCGGTCGGGGTCGAGGCCGAGGGGCAGCTCGCTCGTGACCGGCGTGGCGTTGACCACCAGGTCGGCGTCGCCGATCTGGTCCACCCGGCCCACCCGCCCGGCGTCGCCGGCCAGCGCGGCCGCGGCCTCGGCCTGCTCCTCCCGGCGGGCCACCACCCCCACCTCCTGGGCGCCGGCTCGGGCCAGGGCCAGGATCACGGCCCGGGCCGATCCTCCCGCGCCGAGCACCAGGCAGCGCCGGCCGGAGGGGTCCAAGCCGTGGTCGACGGCCAGGGCGGCCAGGAAGCCCTCACCGTCGGTGTTCTCGCCCACCAGCTCGCCGCCCACGGGCACGACCGTGTTCACCGCGGCCAGCGCCTCGGCCACCGGTGACAGCCGGTCCACCGCCCCCGCCGCGTCGTGCTTGTGGGGCATGGTGACGTTGAGCCCGGCCAGGCCCAGGTCGGCCACGGCCCGCACCGCCGCTCCTGCCCGCCCCGGCGCCACGTCGAAGGCGACGTAGGCCCAGTCGAGGCCCAGCGCCCGGAAGGCGGCGTTGTGGATGGCCGGCGACCGGGAGTGGCGGACAGGGCAGCCGATCACACCGGCCAGCCGGGTGTGGGCCCCGGGCGCCCAGGACATCAGCCGGCGGAGGTGCTCAGGGGTTCACGCCCCGGGCCTTGGCCTCGGCGATGCGCTGGTTGTGCTCGGCGTTGGTCTCGGAGAAGGCGTGGGCGCCGTTCTCCTCGTACTTGACGTAGTAGAGCCAGTCTCCGGGCGTGGGGTTCAGGGCCGCCTCCAGCGACGCCCGGCCGGGGATGGCGATGGGCGTCGGGGGCAGGCCCGGGTTCCGGTAGGTGTTGTAGGGCGAGTCCACCTCGAGGTCGCTGAAGAGGACCCGGCCGTCGGGTCGGCGCTGGCCTCCCCGGGCGTAGATCACGGTGGCGTCGATCTGCAGGAGCATGCCCTCCTCGAGCCGGTTGTGGATCACCCGGCTGATCTTGCCCCGGTCCTCGGGGACCCGGGCCTCGGACTCCACGAGCGAGGCCACGATGATGGCCTCGTAGGGGCTGAGCCCGCCGGGCGGGGTGGTGCTGCCGTAGCCCACCTCGGTGGCCACCGAGTCGAACAGCTCGACCATACGGCGCAGGAGGGCGGCCTCGTCCTCGGTCTCGTCGAAGCGGTAGGTGTCGGGGAACAGCAGCCCCTCGAGGCTGTCGACGTCGTCGGGCTGGTACTCCGAGCGCACGTCGCCGCTCGTGGCCAGCTCGGCAAAGCGCTCGGCGGAGAACCGCTCCACCTCGCCGACCCGCTCGGCCACCTCCTCCAGGGTCAGGCCCTCGGGCACGGTGAGCTGGTCGAAGGTGATCTGGGGCCCCGCGTCGAGCACCTCGACCACCTCGCCCATGGCCGAGTTCCGGGAAAGGGTGTACTCACCGGCCTGGAACGACGCTCCCCCACTGAAGCGGACGTAGTAGCCGAACACGGTGGCGTCGGAGACGATGCCCTCGGCGGCCAGCAGCTCGGCGATCTCCGAGGTGGTGGACCCCTCGGGCACGGTCACCGCCACCGGCTCGCCGGGGGGGCCGGACGGGTCGATCTTGCCCTTCACCCACAGCCCGGCGACGAGCACGCCCACCACCAGGAGCCCGGCCACCAGGCCGAGGCCGGCCAGCACCTTGCCGCCCTTGCCGCCCTTCCCGCCCGGTCGGCCCTGGCCGCCCCTCCCGGGCCCGGTGCCCTCCTCCTGGTCGAACAGCGCCCCGCTCATGGGCGGGCCATCCTAGGAGGGGGTCCGCCCGGAGGAGGACCCGGTCGCCTCGCCGTCTCCCGATCGCGCCCGTCCGTCGAGCCACGACTGGAGCAGGACGGCGGCGGCCACGCCGTCGACGACCGCTCGCCGACCTGGCGCCCGCATCCCCGCGCCGCGCAGCATCCGCTCGGCGCTGACCGTGGTGAACCGCTCGTCGTGGGCGACCACGGGCACGCCCAGGGCCACGCCCAGCTCGGTGAGCTCGGCCTCCACCAGGCGGGCGGCCGGCCCCTTGCTCCCGTCAAGCGACAGGGGCAGGCCCACCACCACGGCTTGGGCTCCCACCTCCTCCACGATGGCCGCGAGGGCACGGTGGTCGGCGGCCTGGTCCGGCCCCCGGCGCAGCACCGAATGCGGAGAGGCCAGGACGCCCGAGGGGTCGCTCACCGCCACCCCGATGCGGCGGCTGCCCAGGTCGAGTCCGACCACACGCACGCGACGCTCACGCGGCCAGGCCGGCGGCCGCCCGGGCCTCTGCCAGGGCGTCGTCGAGGCGGCTGGGGTCGCGGCCACCAGCCACCGCCAGGTCGGGAGCCTTGCCGCCGCCGCCCCTGACGGTGCGGGCGGCGTCGGCGATGAGGTCCGAGGCCACCAGCCCGCTGTCGGGCGTCACCGCCGCCACCAGGGCCACCCCTCCGCCCGGCGGGCTGCCGCCCAGCACCACCGCCCGCACACCGGGCTGCTGGCGCACGGCGACAGCCAGGTCCTTGAGCTCGTCCCGGCTCACCTCGTCGCGCCGGGCGACGACCACGCCGTCGACGGCCGCGGCGGCCAACTCGGCCGCCCCGGCGCCGGCGGCGGCCCGCTGGGCGGCCTTGAGCTGCTCGCGGGCGTCCTTCAGCTCGTCGCGCAGGCGCGCCACCCCGCCGGCGACCTCGTCCGGCGGCACGGTCAGCAGGGCGGCGGCCCGGGCCAGCTCCTCGCGGTCGCGCCGTACCCGCTCCAGGGTGCCGGTGCCCGTGGTGGCGAAGATCCGGCGCTGGTTGGCCCCGATCGAGCTCTCCGAGGTGATGCGGATGGGCCCGATGTCGCCCAGGGCGGTGACGTGGGTCCCGCCGCAGAGCTCGACGGAGTGACGCCCGGCCTCCAGCACCCGCACGATGTCGCCGTACTTGTCACCGAAGAAGGCGATGGCGCCGGCCTCGGCGGCCTGGGCCTTGGTCGTCTCGTAGTGGCGGACCCGGTCGTTGGCCAGGACCTCGGCGTTGGCCAGGTCCTCGATGGCGGCCAGCTCCTCGGGTGAGGTCGGCGCGTAGTGGCTGAAGTCGAAGCGCAAGTAGTCTGGTCCCACCAGCGATCCCTGCTGCTTGACGTGGTCGCCCAGCACCTGGCGCAGGGCCCAGTGCAGGAGGTGGGTGCCGGTGTGGTTGCGCCGGATGGCCTGGCGCCGGTCGACGTCGATGGAGGCCAGCGCCTCCTGCCCGGGACGGAGCTCACCCTCGCTGACCCGGGCGAGGTGGCGGTGCAGGCCGGGCAGGGCGTAGGTGGTGTCGAGCACCTCGACCCGTCCCGTCTCGGTGCTGATGGTCCCGGTGTCGCCCACCTGGCCACCGGACTCGGCGTAGAAGGGGCTGCGGTCGAGGAAGACCTCCACCTCCTCGCCCCGCTCCAGCACGGCGAGCACCCGGGCCTTGGTCTCGTTCTCGACCCGGCCGGTGAACTCGGTGGTGCCGAAGCTCTCGACCAGCTCCCGGTAGCTCTCCACCGCAGGGCCGGCGTTGCCCGCCTTGCGCGACTCCCGGCCCCTGGCCCGCTGCTCGACCATGGCCGCGTCGAAGCCGGCCCGGTCGACGGCCACGCCCCGCTCGGCCGCCACCTCCTCGGTGACCTCCAGCGGGAACCCGAAGGTGTCGTGCAGCTTGAAGGCCACCGCGCCCGGTAGGCGGCCACCGGTGCTCGCCGCTAGCTCCTCGTCGAGGATGGCCGAGCCGGCCCGCAGGGTCTGGCGGAACCGCTCCTCCTCCCGGCCTACGACGCCCACCACGAAGTCCCGGTTGCGGGCCAGCTCGGGGTAGGCGTCGCCCATGACGCCCACGGTGGCGTCGACCAGCTCGGGGGTGACCGGCGTGTCGACGCCGAGGAGGAAGGCGTGGCGCACGGCCCGGCGGATGATGCGGCGCAGCACGTAGCCCCGGTCCTCGTTGGAGGGGAACACGCCGTCGCTGACCAGGAAGGCCATGGTGCGGGCGTGCTCGGCCAGGATGCGCAGCGAGACGTCGGAGCGCTCGCCCGCTCCCAGCCGCGTGCCGGTCACCCGCTGGGCCGTCTCGACCAAGGGGGCGAGCACGTCGGTCTCGTAGACCGAGTCCACGCCTTGGAGGATCGAGAGCATGCGCTCCAGGCCGGCGCCGGTGTCGACGCTGGGCCGGGGCAGTGGCTCACGCGTGCCGTCGGCCCGCTGGTTGAACTGCATGAAGACCAGGTTCCAGAACTCGACGTAGCGGTCGGAGCCCCCGCGGGCAGGACCACCCTCGGCGCCGTGGGCCGGGCCCTTGTCCCAGAAGATCTCCGAGCACGGCCCGCAGGGCCCGGTGTCGCCCATCTTCCAGAAGTTGTCCTCGTCGAGGCGCTGGATGCGCCCGGCGGGGAAGCCCACCGCGTCGCGCCAGATCTCCTCGGCCTCGTCGTCGCTGACGTGCACGGTGACCCACAACCGCTCGGGGTCGAGTCCGAGCACCTCGGTGACGAGCTCCCAGGCCATGGGAATGGCCTGGTCCTTGAAGTAGTCGCCGAAGCTGAAGTTGCCGAGCATCTCGAGGAAGCTGGTGTGGCGGACGCTGCGCCCGATCTCCTCGAGGTCGTTGTGCTTGCCCCCCGCCCGCACGCACTTCTGCACCGAGGTGGCCCGGGGGAAGGCCGGGTGCTCGTCTCCGAGGAACCAGGGCTTGAACGGAACCATGCCGGCGACGGTGAAGAGAATCGTCGGGTCGTGAGGGATCAGGCTGGCCGAGTCGACCCGGGTGTGGGCCCGCTGCTCGAAGAAGGAGGTGAAGGCGCGCCGCAGCGCCGGGGCGTCCATCGACGCCCAGCCTACCGGCGGGCGTTGGCGCTCTCCGGGGCAGGGGCGGGCGGGGCAGGATGGCGCAGGCGCAGCTCGGCCTCGCGCTGGCGCATGGCCTCGGCGCCCTCGGCCTTGGCCCGGCGCAGGTCGTCACCGACCCGGCGTACGGCCCTGGTCGCCTCCAGCCCCACCTGGGCCGGCCGGTAGCGCTCCAGGCGGGCCCGGACCTTGCGCCGGCCCCACACGGCGGCGCCGAAGCCCACGCCGGTGCCCATCGTCATCCACGTCAAGCGCTTGAACACCGGGCTCCCGGTCGCTCAGTCGCGCTGGCGCAGGGAGCGAACGGCCCGGGCCGTGCCCGCTCCGAGCGACAGCGCCTTGATCACCGGGTTGGCCAGGGTCACGTAGGCGACCCGGGAGGCGGCATCGACCGTGCCCGACACCGAGCGCAGGGAGGCCACCACGGCCTCGATGCGCTCCAGCTGGCGGTCGACGTGCTCCACGCTGCCCCGCAGTTCCGCCACGACGGGGATGGTCTCGGCGCGCAGCTCGTCGATGCCCTGGCGCAGCACGGCCAGGGTGCGACGCAGGCTGAGGAGCCCGGCGGCGAGCAGCACCACGCCGACCACGCTCGTGATGGCCACGATCAGGGCGGCCAGGTCGACGGCGGTCACCGCGGATCGGCCTCCTCGGTGCTGGTGCGGGCTGCCATGCGGCGGGCGACCTCCTCCTCGTGACCGTGCCCCGAGGGCTCGTAGTACACCCGACCCGCCACCTCGGGGGGGCGGTGCTCCTGGGCGACCCACCCTCGCTCGTCGTCGTGAGGATACTCGTAGCCCGCGCCGTGGCCGAGCGCCGCCGCGCCCCGGAAGTGGGCGTCGCGCAGGTGGACGGGCACGGCGCCCACCGGCCGCTCGGCCACGTCGGCCCGGGCCCGGCCCAGCGCCACCGTGACCCGGTTCGACTTCGGTGCCGTGGCCAGGTGCACCACGGCCTGGGCCAGGTTGAGCTGGGCCTCGGGCAGGCCCACCAGCTCCAGCGCCCGGGCGGCGGCGTCGGCCACGACCAGCCCGAGGGGATCGGCCATGCCGACGTCCTCGGACGCCAGGATGACGAGGCGGCGGGCGATGAAGCGGGCGTCCTCGCCGGCGGCCAGCATGCGGGCGAGCCAGTAGAGGCCCGCGTCGGGATCGCTGCCCCGGATGGACTTGATGAAGGCCGAGACGACGTCGTAGTGCTCGTCGCGCCCGTAGCGCAGGGCTCGCTGGTCGAGGGCGGCCTCGGCGTGGGCAAGGGTGACGTGGCGGCGATCGTCGCCGTGGCCGGCGGCCAGGGCCACGGCCACCTCGAGCGCGCCCAGGGCGGCCCGGCCGTCGCCCTCGGCCCGCTCGGCCAGGTGGGCCAGGGCGTCCTCGTCCGCCGTCGCCCCCTCCTGGTCGAGCCCTCGGCGCAGCAGGCAGGTGACCGCCTCGACCGACAGGGGCCGCAGCCGCAGCAGGGTGGACCGACTCAGGAGGGGTGGGTTGACCTCGAAGTAGGGGTTCTCGGTCGTGGCTCCGACCAGCGTGAGGACCCCCTCCTCCACCGACGGCAGCAGGGCGTCCTGCTGGGCCCGGTTGAAGCGGTGGACCTCGTCGAGGAACAGGATGGTCCCCTGGCCGTGCTCGCCCAGGCGGCCCCGGGCCCGGGCCACCACCTCGCGCACGTCCTTCACCCCGGCCGTCACGGCCGACAGCGGCTCGAAGGCCCGCCGGGTGGCCCCGGCGACGAGACGGGCGATGGTCGTCTTGCCCGTGCCCGGCGGCCCCCACAGCACGATCGACGACAGGCGGTCGGACTCGATCAGGCGGCGCAACGGCCGTCCGGGACCGAGCAGGTGGTCCTGGCCCACCACCTGGTCGAGCGAGCGGGGCCGCAGCCGGGCCGCCAGCGGCGCCGATGCGGCCAGTCGCTCCTCCACCGCCGCCCCGAACAGGTCGTCCGTCACGCCAAGGAGTATCGCCGCAGGCGCCGCGAGCGCCGTCGCTACCATGGCCACACGTGGCGGGGGGGCGCCTCGCCCAGGACCAGATCGGCCTCGTCCTCCGCCGGGCCAGCGAGTTGGATCGGGTGCAGGACGAGAGCGATCGCCTCGACGCCGCCGCCGTCGAAGCCGCCGCCGTCGAAGCCGCCGCCGTC
>JADDRA010000120.1:0-1107 GCA_016781105.1 Actinomycetota bacterium
GTGACGGTGAGCCGGCCTGTAGGCGGGGTTCTGTCCGGCGCCGGAGCGCCGGGGTGGCCATCCATCTGCGCGGCCTACCTGGGGATGTCGCCTCCGAGGAGGCGACGGGCGGGCCACCCGTTCCCTCGCTTGGCCTTGCTCCGGGTGGGGTTTACCGAGCCGCCCGGGTCACCCCGGGCGCTGGTGCGCTCTTGCCGCACCGTTTCACCCTTGCCTGTGACCCGACCGGTTTCCCGGAGCGGGCCCATCGGCGGTCTGCTTTCTGTGGCACTCTCCTGCGGGTCACCCCGACTGGCGTCTCGCCAGCACCCTGCCCTGCGGAGCCCCGACCTTCCTCGACACGATCCGCCGGAGCTGTCGTGCCGCGGCCACCCGGCCGGCTCACCGTCGTCTCCCAGTATGTCGTCTCCCACTATGCAGGGTGCCCATGAGCTCGACGTCCGGCCGATCCGGCCCCAGCCACCAGCAGGGCGAGCGGATGGATCGTCACGGCTGGGACCTGCGCTACCAGGCGCAGGAGCGCGTGTTCGATGCCGACCCCAGCGGCTTCCTCGGGCCCGAGGTGAGTCCGCTGGTGCCCGGACGAGCCCTCGATCTGGGTTGCGGCGAGGGCCGCAACGCCCTCTGGCTGGCCGAGCGGGGGTGGACGGTCACCGGCATCGACTACTCCAGTGTGGGGGTGGCCATGGCAGCGACCTGGCCCGCCGACGTGGCCTGCGGATCGACTGGGTGGTCGCCGACCTGAGAAACGTGCCCTTGCCCGGGCGTCGCTTCGACCTGGTCATCCAGAGCTTCGTCCATCTCCCGGCACCAGAGCGTCGAGCGGTCCTGCAGCGGGCATCGGCGTCCCTGCGCCCGAGCGGGACGATCCTCGTGGTCGGCTACGACGTCGGCCACCTCAGGTCCGGGGCCGGAGGCGGCCGACGGATGCCGACCTCCTCTTCACGGTCGAGGGCCTAGTCGCAGACCTAGCGGGGATGCAGATCGAACGGGCCGAGCGGCTGCAGGTGCCCGCGGGTGCCAGCGACGACGGCATGGCACGGTGTGCCGTCGACCGTCGTCGTCCGGGCCAGGAAGCCCAGCCCGTGAGTGCTCGGATGGTGAGGT
>JADDRA010000120.1:1249-9319 GCA_016781105.1 Actinomycetota bacterium
CTCGGGGTTGGCCGTTCCTGGTTCGAGAGGGCCGAACCCCGGTGGAACGCGAGGAGCCGGTCTCCAACGACCACTGGGCGCCGGGCTGGCCCTGCTCGCGGTGGTGGCCACCACGCGCCGCTCGCGGCGGCACGCCGACCAGGTCTGAGCCGAGCACGCCGGCGAGGACGGGGCCGGCGACGCCCTCGTGGTAGAAACGCGCATTCCCCGAACGCCTGCCAGCCATGCCCGCACGCCTCCCGGGAAAACCCTCGGTGCGGTGAGACCCGAGCCTCGTCCCCCCGGCAGCGGTGTCGCCCCCCGGCCCACGCCGCGGGGCCCGCTCAGCGCGTACCTCCTCGAGCACCTGGTGGCGGCCCCGCATCCCCTGCCACCACCACCCGCACTCGACGACGATCCCCTCTGCGGTGACGACTGCCAGCTCGCCCTGTACTGCTGCTACGAGCTGCACTACCGGCCGATGGCCGGCGTCGCCGAGGGCTGGGAGTGGGAGCCGTCGCTGCTGGCCTTCCGGGGCACGCTCGAGCGTGCCTTCGAGCGCCGGCTCCGGGACGACGTGGGGTCGGCCGGGCCCGTCGGCGACGTGGAGGCCGGGCTGCGCCGGGCCATCGCCGGCCACGACGGTCCCTCGCTCTCGGGCTACGCCGAGCACCGGGCCACGCTCGGCCAGCTCCGGGAGCTGGCGGTGCATCGTTCCGCCTACCAGCTCAAGGAGGCCGACCCCCACACCTGGGCCATCCCCCGCCTGACCGGCCGGGCCAAGGCGGCCATGGTGGAGATCCAGTTCGACGAGTACGGCGGTGGGGCGGAGGGGCAGTCCCACGCCGAGCTGTGGGCGACGACGATGCAGGCGCTGGCCCTCGACAGCAGCTACGGCGCGTACCTCGACGTGCTGCCCGGCGTGACGTTGGCCACCACCAACCTGATCTCGCTGTTCGGGCTGCACCGGCGCCTCCGGGGCGCCCTCGTGGGCCACCTCGCCACCTTCGAGATGACCTCGGTCCTGCCCATGGGCCGCTACGGCGCCGCCCTGGAGCGACTGGGGATCGGCGCCGAGGGGCGGGCGTTCTACGACGTGCACGTGGAGGCCGACGCGGTGCACGAGCTCGTCGCCATCGAGCGCCTGGCGGGAGGCCTGGTCGCCGCCGAGCCGGCCCTGGCCTCCGAGGTCGTCTTCGGTGCCCGTGCCCTCATCGCCGTGGAGAACCGCTTCGCCCGCCACGTGCTGAGGTGCTGGGAGCAGGGTGACAGCTCGCTGCTCGACGACCTGGCGTCCGCGTCCGCCTGCCCCACCGGATGACCTCGGGGCCGCTCGGCGGTGCCCCGGACCTGGCCTACGTCCTACCGCTGCGACGATGGGACTCGCCGGCTGACGGGGAGCTGGCCGACTACCTCCGGTGGCTGGTCGACGCCGGCGTCGAGGTCATCGTGGTCGACGGTTCGGCACCGGAGCTCTTCGCCGCCCACCGCCGGGCCTGGCCCACCTCGGTCCGCCACGTCCCCGTCGACGCCGACCTCACCGGGCGCTACGGCAAGGTCAACGGCGTCATCACGGGCCTCCGCCGGGCTGGTCGCGACCGTGTCGTCGTGGCCGACGACGACGTGCGCTGGGATCGACCCGGCCTCGACCGGATGGCGGCGCTGCTCGGCTGCGCCGACCTCGTCTGCCCCCAGAACCACTTCGACCCGCTGCCCTGGCATGCCCGCTGGGACAGCGGCCGGAGCCTGTGCAACCGGGCGGCGGGCATCGACCCGCCCGGTACCCTCGGCGTCCGGCGCGCCGTCGTGCTCGCCGCCGGCGGCTACGACGGCGACACCCTGTTCGAGAACCTCGAGCTCATCCGCACGGTCCAGGCGGTCGGGGGCCGGGCCGTCAGCGCCCCCGACCTGTTCGTGCGCCGGCTGCCGCCGACCTCGCGCCACTTCTGGTCACAGCGGGTGCGACAGGCCTACGACGACCTCGCCCTCGTGCCCCGGTTGGTCGCCGAGATGGCCCTGCTCCCGCTCGCCCTCACGTCGCTGTGGCGACGGCGGCCCCGGGTCCTCGCCCTGGGCGCCCTCGGAGCCATGGTGGCCGCCGAGGTGGGGCGACGGCGGGGCGGCGGCAGGGCGGTCTTCCCGCCGACGTCGAGCCTCTTCGCCCCCCTCTGGCTCGCCGAGCGCGCCGTCTGCATCTGGGCGGCGCTGTGGCTGCGGGTGACCCGAGGAGGCGTTCCCTACGCCGGCACGGTGCTGACCACGGCGGCCAACTCCCCCCGCCGCCTGCGCCGCCGCCTGGCCGGGCAGCGGACGGCTGGCTTCCCCGACGCAGGTTTGGCCCCCGCCACCGCTGCGGTACGGCCTGGGTGAGGCGACGTCCCGCTGCTCGGGGACCGACAGCGGGGCGAAGGGCCGAGCCGACGCTGGCGAGCACGAGGAGGCGCAACGATGGCGGTGCCCGAACGACGAGACCGAGGGCTGTGGGGCCCGCAGGGGGAGATGCACTGGCTCCAACAGCAGCTCCAGCACACCCTCAACCCGTGGGGCCAGGGTGGGGACGGCTTCACGCCCTTGGCCGATCTCGAGGAGTCCGACGACGCCTACTGCGTCGAGGTCGAGCTGCCCGGGGTGGACAAGGACGATGTGTCGGTCGACCTGGCCGGCCGGCGCCTGATCGTGGTGGGGGAGCGCAAGGAGCGTGAACGGGTCGGCATCCTGCGCAGCCGCACCCGTAGCACAGGCCGCTTCCACTACGAGGTCACCCTCCCGGGCGAGGCCGACGAGGAGGGGGTGGAGGCGAACCTCGACAGCGGCGTGCTCACCGTGCGCCTGCCCAAGGCTGCCCGGGAGCGCCGCCGGCAGATCAAGGTCAGGTGAGGCGACCACCAGGCCGGCTCGTCGCCGATGCCGCCTGAGAGCCAACCGCTGGTCTTTCGCGACCGGGTCGAGGCCGGGCAGCGCCTGGCCTCCCACCTGGAGCGCTACGCGGCTCGTGGCGACGTGCTCGTGCTCGCGCTCCCCCGGGGCGGCGTCCCCGTCGCCGCCCAGGTGGCCGAGGCGCTGGGGTCGGCGCTCGACGTCTTCGTGGTGCGCAAGCTGGGGGTGCCCGGCCACGAGGAGCTGGCCATGGGCGCGCTGGCCATGGGAGGACGCCGAGTCCTCAACTCTCGCGTGGTCGAGGGCCAGGGGCTGTCGATCGCCGACGTGGAGGCGGTCACCGCCGCCGAACGAGCGGTGGTGGAGGCCAGGGGCCGGACCTATCGCGGTGAGCGCCCGCCGCCCCCGGTCGAGGGACGGACCGTGATCCTCGTCGACGACGGCGTCGCCACCGGGGCGACCATGCGGGTCGCGCTCGAGACCTTGCGTGAGCAGGCGCCTGCCCGCCTGGTGGTCGCCGTGCCCGTGGCCTCCCGCCCTGCCTGCGCCGACATGGAGGCCCTGGCCGACGAGGTGATCTGTGTCGTCACGCCCGAGCCGTTCCAAGCGGTGGGCTCGTGGTACGAGGACTTCTCGCAGACGACCGACGAGGAGGTGCGGGCACTGCTGGCTCGGGCGAGGGCACCGGGAGGGACCCGGGAGGAGCTGGTGAGGGTGCCCGTCGGCGGGACCAGGCTGGAGGCCGATCTCGCGCTCCCGGACGGGGCTCGCGGCGTGGTCGTCTTCGCCCACGGCAGCGGCAGCAGCCGTCACAGCCCCCGGAACCGCTACGTCGCCGAGGTGCTCCGGGACGCCGGGCTCGGGACGGTCCTGGTCGACCTGCTCACCAAGGTGGAGGAGCAGGCCGACCAGGCCGACGCCCACCTGCGCTTCGACATCGCGCTGCTGGCCGAGCGGGTGGTCGGGCTGATCGACTGGCTGGCTCGCCATCCCGCCACGGCGGGCGCGCTGCTCGGGCTCTTCGGCGCCAGCACCGGCGCCGCCGCGGCCCTGGTGGCCGCGGCCGAGCGGCCCGGTGCCGTGGGTGCCGTCGTCTCCCGGGGTGGCCGTCCCGACCTGGCCGGCGAGGCCCTCGCCGGCGTCGGCGCGCCCACCTTGCTGGTCGTGGGCGGCGCGGACGCGCCGGTGATCGAGCTCAATCGCCGGGCGCTCGACCAGCTCCGGGTCGAGGCTGCCCTGGAGATCGTCCCCGGGGCCACCCACCTGTTCGAGGAGCCCGGGACACTCGAGCAGGTGGCCCGCCTGGCCGCCGAGTGGTACGTGCGCCACCTGGCGCCCGGGCCGGATGCCGAGGCGACAGCTCAGGAGGTGAACGATCAGGAGGTGCCCGGTGCCGCGTCCCCGGCCGGGAGCGACCGGAGGTAGGTCAGGACGGCGGGGACCCGACGGTGGCCATCGGCCGCCGGCGGAAGGTTGAGCTTGCCGAAGATGTTGGCGATGTGGGTCTCCACGGTCTTGTGTCCCATGACGAGGTGCGACGCAATGGCGTGGTTCGATCGGCCCTCGGCCATGAGGGCCAGGACCTCCCGCTCGCGCTCGGTGAGCTCGTCGAGCGGGTCGGCCCGGCGCTGGCGGCGGAGCAGGCGGCGGACCACCTCGCGGTCGATGACCGAGCCCCCCCGAGCGACGGCCTCGATGGCCTCGGTCAGGGTCGACAAGGCCGTCACCCGGTCCTCGAGCAGGTAGCCCACCCCCGCCCCGCTCTGCTCGAGCAGCTGGAGGGCGTAGACGGTCTCGACGTACTGCGACAGCACCAGGACACCGACGCGAGGCTGCCCGGCCCGGATGTCGAGCGCCGCCCGCACACCCTCGCTGGTGTAGGTGGGCGGCATGCGCACGTCGATCACGGCGACGTCGGGGCGATCGGCGTCCACCATTGCCACCAGGGCGTCAGCGCTGGCCGCCTCGCCGATCACGGTGAAGCCTGCGCCGGTGAGCGCGACGGCCATGCTCTGGCGCAACAGGGCCACGTCCTCGGCGAGGATCAGGCGCACGGCAGGGTCACCGAGACCCGGGTACCGCCACCCCGGGGGCTGTCGATGGCGAAGGTCCCGCCCAGGGCGGCGACCCGGTCGGCCAGGCTGCGCAGGCCCGAACCTGGCGTCGGTTCGGCGCCGCCGGTCCCGTCGTCAGCGATCTCCACACGGAGGTCGGGGCCCGTGGGCCACCTCGGGCTGGTCACCGTTACCGCCGCCGGCCGCCGCCCGGTCACGGGCCAGCCCCAGGGACAGCAACGACGACGTGAGTCGTTGCTGGGCCCCGTCGTGGATGTTGCGCTCGACCCGGCGCCGTTCGGCCTGGCTGGCCTCGACGATGCGGGCGCGCGATGCCGTCACCTCCTCGAGCTGGGCCTGCACCTGGGCCCACAACCGCTCGTTCTCCAGGGCGAGCAGGGTGGCGCTGGACACCGCGGCCAGCAGGTCGGCCTCTTCCGAGAGGGACGGGCCGTGGACCAGGGCCGCGACTGGCTCGTGGTGGCGGCGCAGGACGGTCGTCTGGTGTCGCCCGCCGCCGGCCGGGAGCTCGCAGTCCCTGCCGTCGGCCGACACCCACGACGAGCGCCCCGCCGACCAGCGGAGGATCCGGAGGGAGGGGTCGTGCAGGGATCGAGCCAGGACCTGCTCCAGGTGCGCCGGCGAGGGTGGGCGACCGAGCTCCAGGACGAGGCCGCTGATCCCGAGGTGGTCGAGGCGAACCCGCAGCAGGCCGAACACGAAGGCGATGGGCACGACCAGGTGCACGATCGAGGTGGCGACGTCGAGGGTGGGGCCGAGCTGGGGAAGGGTGAGTCCCACGGTGGCCGCGACCAGGTAGAGGGCGCCGAGCGCCAGCCCGGCCCGGTGATCACCCTACGAGCGGCTCCGCTGCGCTCCCTAGCGTTGCCTCCGCCCGCGAGGTCTCGCCGTGGGCAGCCACCCTCGCTCACCGTCGCGCGACGGGAGCCGATCGGAGGAGCACGACATGTCCCAGGACGCGAGCTCGCCCTCGATGCGAGCGTCTATCCCGGCGTCATCCTCATGAGGCTCGCGGTCCTCCTCCTGTCGTGCACCGGTACCGCCCGGGAGACGGATTTCGACCGAGCGTGGGTCCACCGGCTCGTCGGTCACACCGCCGGCTACTTCCTCGACCAGTCCGGTGGCCGGGTCGACATCGAGTTCCGTGTCCTCGATTGGTTCGAGCTTCCGCACACCAGCCAGCAATGGAACGACCTCGGCTTCGGCGCGGGGCCGGTCGTCACGCCGATGGTGGCGAGCGAGTTGAACGTCGATCTCTCTGCCTTCGACCCCCGGTCAGCGGCTCGTGGTCGAGTACCGGAGTCGCAGCGGTTGGGACGTGGGCATGCCGCCGCGTGGCGCCGGCTGGGTCGTGGCCCACCTCACCGGCCCCCAGCACCGTTCGCGGATGTCGTTGCAGATCGGGGCGGTGGAAGCGACCCAGGGAGCCTCGGGCGTGACCAGCAAGGGTGCGCTCCAACTCAGCTTCGGCGCCACCTCGGCCGGTGGGAGAACGGCTGGCATCCCGGTCCCCTGGCCTGGGAGCCTCGCGGAGGGATCTTCTCCAGCCCTCCGGCGGTGGTGTCGTGGGCACCGGGGTGCCTGGACGTGTTCACCCTGGGCAAGGACGCCAGCGTCTGGCACAAGGCCTGGGCGCAACGTTGGCACCCGTCGGAGACCGGTTGGGAAGCGCTGGGAGGCGGCTTCGTGCAGGGCGACGCCGGCCCAGCTCGCTACGTTCGGGGCCAGCGCTGCGGGGACCACACCTGCTCACCGTCACCGGCGCCCGGGGGTGAGGTGACGGGGGAGGCGGGCTCGGGTGGGTGTGGCCCGCGCTGATCACGATCGCTGGACCAGGTGGGCCGTGGCCCGACGGCCGGGGAGCTTGAGCACCTCGATGGCGGCGGAGAGCTGGTCCTTGACGTCATCCTCGTGGGTGACGACCAGCACTTGGCGGAAGCGGCCCCGGAGGCGCTCGAGGGCCCGCAGCATGCGGTCCTGGCGGTCGGCGTCGAGGGGGCCGAAGACCTCGTCGAGCACGAGGAGCCCGATCTGTCCGCCGGACTGGAAGCACAGGTGCTCGCTGATGGCAACCCGCAGGGCCAGGCTGGCCAGGTCGACCTCCGAGCCGGAGAAGCGCTCCAGGCCGTAGGCCACGCCCTGGTCGCAGATGGTGATGCCGTAGGTGTCGGGATCGACCTGGAGCTCGTCGTACTCGGCATCGGTGAGCTCGGCGAACAGCGAGGCGGCCTGGCGGGACAACCGGGGGCCGACAGAGGCCACCAGCTCGTTGCGAAAGGCACTTAGCAGATCGGCCACCCGCCCGAGGTGGCGGGCCTGGTCGACCAACCCGGCCATGCGGGCGTGCTGGTCACGGGCGGCGGTGAGGCTGCGCTCGGCCTCCTCGGCCCGGGCCTCGGCCCGGGCCGCGGCCAGCTCCGCCCGGCGGAGCCGCTGGTCGGCCTCGTCCTCGGCCTGCTCGGCCCGCTCCAGGGCACGGGCGGCGTCGGCTCGCGCACCAGGGGAGAACGACAGGGCCCGCACCTTCTCCCGGAGGGTGTCGAGGCGCCCGCCGAGGGAGTGGACGTCGCCCCGGCGGGCCTCGAGCTCGGCCTCGGCGGCGGGAGCCCGCTCCAGGCGGCCCTGGAGCCGCTGGTGCTCCGAGGCGGCCCGTCGGCGGCGCTCGATCTCGCTCGCTAGGGCCACCTCCTCGCCCGGGGCCAGGGGCGGGTCGAGGTGGGCGAGAGCCTCAGCCAGGGCCGCCTCGGCGGCCCGAACGCCGACCTGGGCCTGCTCCCACGCCGCCCGGGCCCGACGGGCTCGCTCCACCTCGGTGCCGGTCCGCCGGGCCTCCTCGGCGGCACGACCGGCGGCCCCCACGAGGGCATCCTCCGCGGCCGCCAGCTCGGCCAACCGGGCGTCGGCCTGGGCGAGCTCACGGTGGCGATGGACCTGGACCTGCGCGAACGCGTGCCCGAGGCACTGGCCACACAGCGGGCAGTCGGCCTCGCCGGTCAGGCGAGCAGCCTCACGGACCACGGCGGCGGCCTGGGCCCGGGCTCGACGGACCTCCGCCAGCGCGGCGCGGTGGGCGTCGAGGTCGGCCCGGGCCCGCCAGTCGGCCGCCCGCGCCTGCTCGGCCGCCGCCTCGTCGGGCTCG
>JADDRA010000035.1 GCA_016781105.1 Actinomycetota bacterium
CCTGATAAGGATGAGGTCGCTGGTTCGATTCCAGCTAGCCCCACCGGCTCGAGCCGCGGACTGAGGACACCGAGAACCTTGCGGGAGCAGCGTCGCCCAAGGGTACGAGGCGTGCATGGATGAGACGTTGGAGGTACGCCGCGGCGACCTCACCCTCCCGGTGCGGAGCGCAGGACCCGACGACGGCGAGCCGGTCATCTTCCTCCACGGGTTTCCGCAGACATCGGCTGCGTGGTCGCCGTATCTCGCCCGCTTCTCAGCACTCGGCTTCCGTGCCCTGGCACCGGACCAGCGCGGTTACGCGATGACGGCCCGGCCCACCTGCGTCCGCCAGTACGCCATCGATGACCTCGTCGCCGACGTCCTCGGCATCGCCGACGTCCTCGGTGTCGAGCGTTTCCATCTCGTCGGGCACGATTGGGGAGGCGTCATCGGGTGGGCGTTGGCGGCGGCCTGTCCCGACCGGCTGTGGAGCCTGACCTCGGTGTCGACCCCGCATCCGCGCGCCCTCGCCTCGTCCCTGTGGCGCAGCTCTCAGCTGGCCCGGTCCTGGTACGTGGCGTTCTTCCAGGTACCGCACCTCCCCGAGCGGCTCCTGACGGCCGCCAACGGCGCGCTCCTGCGCCGAGCGCTTCGGGACTCGGGCCTACCCGACACCAATGCCAATGCCTACCTCGACACCCTGCTCGAGCCGGGAGCGATGAGGGCGGCCATCAACTACTACCGAGCCCTGAGCCCCCGACGTACCCTCGCCGTCGGGCGGATCACGGTCCCGACGCTCTACGTGTGGAGTACGAACGACCTCGCCCTCGGACCGGTGGCGGCACGGGCCACAGGGGGCGAGATCGACGGGCCGTACCGCTTCGAGGTGCTGGACGGGGTGGGCCACTGGATCCCCGAGACGTGCGTCGACGAGCTGAGTGGGCTGGTTCTGGACCACCTGCGCATGCACCCGCGCATCCCGAGTCCCATCAGTGCCGAGAGCGAATCTCGGGACCGGGGTGCTTGAGTGGCCGCTGGAGAGCTTGAGCCCAAGGACGCAGGTCACGAGGACAAGCAGAAGTCCGATCCGAATCGGGCTGACGGGCTCGCCGTGCAGCGCCATCCCGACGATCGCGGTCCCGGCCGCACCGATGCCGACCCAGACGCTGTAGGCGGTGCCGATCGGGATGGAGTCAGCCGCCTTCGAGAGGGCGACCATGCTGAGGGTGAGCAGGACCACGAATGCGCCGGTCGGCAGTGGACGGCTGAAGCGCTCGGTCGCAGGGAGGACTGAGGCCCAAGCAACCTCGAGGAGGCCAGCGATGACGAGCAACATCCAAGACACTCGAATCTCCTGAGCGTCTTTGCAGCTGCCGGTACGGGACACCCTCGTCGGCAGCAGCCGGCGGTTCCCGGCTGACCGCACGGGAGCCTACTCACGACCGGCTCGTGCAGTTCCTCCTGCGGGGCGACTCCTCGGCACTGCGGGTGTTTGCCTCCACGTCACGGAAGGAGGAGCGTGTCCCAGGAGAGCTCTTCCCCCATACCTGGACCTCGTCATCGTCTGCGGCCTGCAGGCGTCGGGACGTCGACCTTGCGACAGGAACGGTCCCGGCCCTTACCGGCAGACCATGGTGGCCGGGTCTTCCCCTCGCAGCTCAAGCACCCGCGCCACCGCCTCGTCGAGCCGGGCCTCCGGCAGCCGGCCATCACCCACGGCGGTGACGATGGCGTCACGCATGGCCGGCGCCTCTTGCCCGGGAGTGGCGAGGACCAGGTCGGCTCCGGCGACGAGGGCCATGACGGTCGCCTCGGGGAGCGGCCACCGCGGCGCGATGGCGGACATGTTCATGGCGTCGGTCATGGCCACACCGTCGAAGCCGAAGGACCGGAGGAGGTCGTAGGCAGCCGGCTCGACGCTGGCGGGCAGCGGTCCGAGCGCCGGGTAGCTCACATGCGACATCATCACCGCTGCCGCCCCGGCGTCGAGGACCGGCCCGAACCCGGCGGCCGCGGCCGCCACCAGCTCGTCGCGCGGCGCGTCGAACACCACCGGGCCGTCATGGCTGTCGGCCAACTCACCCTGGCCGGGGAAGTGCTTGGCCGCCGACGCCACCCCGGAGCGAGCGAGCCCCTCGACAAAGGCGCCCGCTCGCGCTCCCGCCTCGTCCGCAGTCCCGGCGAAGGCCCGATCACCGATGACGCTGCCGGCGGCTCCGCCGTCGGCGTCGACGACTGGGGCCAAGGCCAGATCGAAGCCGAGGTCGCGCAGGACGGTGCCTCGCTCAGCAGCCACGCTGGTGATCTCGGTCATCGGGCGCTGACCCAGGGTGCGCGCCGAGGGCGTGGCGCCCACGATGGGGCGCAAGCGAGAGACACGCCCGCCCTCCTCGTCCACGCTGACCACCAGGCCCCGGGGCGCGCGCTGGCGCAGGCCGCCGGTGAGCGCCCGGACCTGGTCGGCGTCGACGACGTTGGGGCCGAGCAGGATGACGCCACCCACTCCGAGGGAAGCCACCTGAGCGGGCAGCGCATCGTCGGCTCGCGTGGCCTCACCGATGCCCACGGCCAGCACGCTCGCCGCTCGTGCCTGGAGCGGCGCGGGCTGGCAGCCCGGCGCGAAAGCAGACGGATCCGAGGGGGCCGGCGCGCTGCGCCCCTCCACCGGGCGGGACGTCGAGCCCTGCTCGGGACCCATGGGCGTGCCGCAGGCGGCCAGGACCAGCGCGAGCACCGGCAAGAGGAACCGCCACCGGTGAGACCGGCGCACCCTCACGGTGCCGTCCCACACGGCCGAGCCGTGTGATCTACGACGGTGAATCGGCCGTGCAGGGCCTCGCCAGCTGGACGTCGTTGCCGTCGGGCTCGGCGAAGGATGGGCTCGAACTCCCCGCGCACATTCGGCGTGAAGAAGCTGACCAGGCCCGCCTGGAAGCCGAACCAACCGCTCGCCTCGTCGCTCCGGTCCGGGTTGGGCGCCGAGGACCTCGGCGTAGAGGTCGCCCGCTTCTCGGGGTCCTCGGAACCGAGCACGATGCTGTTCAGGTCCAGCGCCATCAGGTCATCCTCGCCACGCTCGTGCCGGCAAGGGTAGGCGCCGCGGCAACCGGCCCAGCCCAGGCCACCAGGAAGGCCGTGGCCAGGACGGCGAGTTCCCCCTGTTGGCCTGACGGCGGCGTGGCCGCCATCATGACCGGACCCGAGCGAGGAGGCGACGATGGGAGCGGTGACCGAGGCGACCAAGGAGACGTTCCGGGACCTGGTCTCGTCCGGGTCGGTGCTGGTGGACGTGTGGGGGCCGGACTGCCGTCCGTGCCTGGCCCTGATGCCCGAGGTCGAACGTCAGGCCAGTGAGCGGGCCGAGCTCGACGTGGTCAAGGTCGAGGCGCCCAAGGCCCGCCGGCTGTGCATGGAGCTGCGGGTCATGGGCCTGCCCGCCCTGTTGCTGTTCCGCGACGGTGAGGAGGTCGATCGCCTGACCGGGGAGGGCATCACCGCGTCGAGCCTCGACGCCTGGCTCGACGAGAAGCTGGCCTCCACCGGCTGACCAGGCGCCTGGGGCGACAGCCAGCGGCTGCGCCTCACCCGTCGGGCAGCCACCGGTGCCGGCGGTACCACTCGACGTCAGCGCTGATGGCCGGCCCCGGGTCGGCGTGGCCCAGGCGGAAGCCGGTCGACGCCAGGGCCTCCAGGCTGATGCGGTTGTTGCGGTTCGTCTTGCGCAGGAAGCGCAGTCGCTCCTGGCTGAGCAGGATCGAGTCGTCCATGCCGGCAGCCACCAGCGACGCCCGAGTGGCGGCTCGCTCGTCGTAGCTGGGGCCGGCGTCGGGGTCGTCGTCGAGCACCACCTCCATGCCGTAGCAGCGGGCCAGGATCCCGGCCACCTCGTGGCTCGTCGGGTACACGCCCGAGGCGACGTTGAAGGCCCGCCCGGCCGCCTCGGGGTGGGCCACGAGGTGCAGGCAGGCGCCGACCAGGTCATCGACGTGGACGAGCCGCTGCTCGACGGGCTGGCGGTGGACCACGAGCCGGTCGAGTCCCATGGCGTGCTCGAGGGCGACGTCGAGGGCAGCGCTGGCGACCAGCTTGACCGCCCCCGGTCCGTGCACCGACACGGGCCGCACCACCACCACGGGCAGGCCGGCGTCGCCGGCGCGCCAGGCCGCCTGCTCGGCCTCCCACTTGGCCTTGCCGTAGCCCCGGCTCGGGTGGGGGCGGACGTCCTCGGGGACCGGTGAGGGCAGCTCCTCCTCCTCGCCGTAGACGGCGGTCGTGCTCATGATCAGGACGCGCGCCACCGACCCGGCGGCGACGACGGCGTCGAGGAGGTGCTCACTGGCCTCGACGTTGTCGCGCCGCATCTCCTCCTGGGACGACCTCGAGCTCGAGGCGCCGGCCAGGTGGAACACGTGGGTGATGCCGTCGACGACGGCGGCGAGGTCGCCGCCGTCGACCAGGTCGACCCGCCGGTAGTCGACCTCGTCGGGGATCGTCGCCGGCCGCGTCCGTCGACCGCAGGCCCGGACCTGGTAGCCGTCGGCCAGCAGGGCGGGGACGAGGTGGGAGCCGATGAAACCGGTGGCCCCGGTGACCAGGGCACGGCGAGCAGCCATCTCCGTACCGTCGCAGCTCCTTCCCTCCCGGTCCACTTGTCCGCCTCTGCGGAAACGCCGGAGCCCGGCGGCCCTCGGGCTCGAGGTGGCTAGGGTCGGGTGATGAGCTTCCTGCGACGCACCGTCCTCGCCCTCGGGGTCACCGGGTTGGTGACCGCCGTCCTGCGCCTGCGGGGCACCGGTGGGGTTCCGCCCCAGACCGGGGGTTGGCGCGAGCTCTCGGGCCCCGACTTCCGCTGAGTGGCCGGAGGTTCGCGGTCCTCGGCGCCGGGCCTCTCGGGGCCCGGGTCGTGCGCCAGCTGGCCAGCACCCCCGGGGTGCAGCGGATCGCGGTGGGGGATCGCGACCCGGACCGGGCCGCCCGGGTGGCCCGGTCGGTGGGCGAACCGGTCCGCCCCGAGGTCGGCGACGCTGCGACCTGGGGCGCTGCGGACGTCGCCGTGCTGGCCGACGGCGGTGACCATCTCCTGCACTCCCGGAGGCTCGTGGGCGAGGGTGTCTCGGTGGTGTCGGCCTCCGGTGACCCGCACGACGTGGCCGGGCTGTTGGCCCTCGACGCCGAGGCCCGGCAGCGGGGGTGTCTGGTGGTCGGGGGCGCCGGCTTCGCCCCGGGCCTGAGCTGCGTGCTGGCCGCCCACGCCGCTGCGGGCTTCGATCAGGTCGACGAGGTGCACGTAGCCACGGTGGGGACGGGCCGACCGGCCGGCCGAGGCCGACACCGGGTCCGGGGTGGGGATGCCTGCGAGTGGGTCGACGGCCAGTGGGGGCCCTGCCCGAGCGGTTCGGGCCGCCAGCTGTGCTGGTTCCCCGAACCGGTGGGGCCCCAGGACTGCTACCCGGACGCCACCGCCGGCGTCCAGCTGCTCGCCTCCGCCTTCCCCGGCGTGGGCCGGGTCACCAGCCGGGTCGGCTCCAGACGGCGGCGGGAGCGCCTCGCGCCTCATCTGCCCGGGCTGGGGCGTCCGCCCCGTGACGGTCGCCTCGGTGCCCTCCGGGTGGAGGTACGGGGGCGACGTGGCCGGGTGCACGACACGTGCGTGCTGGGCGCCGTCGACCACTGGATCGTGGCCGCCGGAGCCACGGCTGCGGTGGCGGCACTGTCCGTGGCCGAGGGACGTCTGGGTCGCACCGGGGCCGGCGGGCTGGCCGGGCTCGTGGCCGACCCTCCGGCGTTCCTGGGCGAGCTGTGGGCACGAGGGGTGAAGGTGGCCGTATTCGAGGGCACGGCCACCTCGACGGCAAGGAGCAGCGAAAGCGGGTAATCTCGTAAGCATGACAGGGACTCCGGACGACGTCTCGGCCTGGTTCAGGAAGCGGGTGCCGGACGGGTGGTTCCTGGCTCCCGTCGAGGTGGTGGTCGACCGGGAGGAGATCCAGGTCACCGGCTCGCTGGTCGACGGCGACGAGGCACCGTCCTCCGCCGTGCTGGCCGAGGTCAAGCGCTTCCGGGAGCAGACCCGGGAGCTGCGGATGGCCCTGGCGCACGAGGCCGAGCACCGCTTCGGGCGCAAGGTGTCCTGGGCCGTCCGCTGCGGTCGCGAGCAGTTCACCTTCACCCACCTGGCGGTCCCGGTGATGACCCGGCTGCGCCTGCAGGAGCGGGTCGTGCTCGACACCCTCATCGACGCCGGCGTCGCCCGCAGCCGCAGCGAGGCGCTGGCCTGGTGCGTGCGCCTGGTCGGACGCAACGAAGCGGAGTGGATCGACCAGCTCCGCCAGGCCCTGGTGGCGGTGGAGGAGGCCAGGGCCGCGGGACCGGACCGCTAGCGGCCGGCGCCACCGAGGGTGAGGGTGGTTTCTCCCAGGGAGCACGAGGGGTAGAGCGCCGGCCACCACGCCAGCAGGAGGGAGGCAGAGGTGGCCGACCGCCGGGACGCCCCCAGGTCTGGTCCTCGTCCGGCCCTGCGGCGGGTGGCCCTCGTGATGGTGGCGCTGGTGGCCGTCGGGTGCGGTGGTGGCGCCGAACAGGCGCGGGTGCCGACGCTCACCTGGTACGTCTTCGACGAGCCCTCGGGCGCCTATGACCGGGCGGCGCAGGCCTGCACCGAGCAGGCCGCCGGGCGTTACCGCATCGAGATGGCCGCCCTGCCGTCGAGCGCCGACCAGCAGCGCGAGCAGCTGGTGCGCCGCCTGGCCGCCCGGGACCCCGACATCGACCTCATGGGCATGGACGTCATCTGGACCGGTGAGTTCGCCGAGGCCGGCTGGCTCCTGCCCTGGGAGGGCGAAGCGGCAGCGGCCGCCACCGACGGCGTACCCGGGCCCATCGTGGCCTCGGCCACCTACGAGGACCGCCTGTGGGTGGCGCCCTACACCACCAACACCCAGCTCCTGTGGTACCGCACCGACCGGGTGCCCGAGCCTCCGCAGACCTGGGAGGAGATGGTGCGCCTGGCCGAGGGGCTCGGCCCCGACGGGACCATCCAGGTCCAGGGCGGCCGCTACGAGGGCCTCACGGTGTGGTTCAACTCGCTGCTGGCCTCGGCCGGGGGCTCGGTGATCACCGGCGAGGGTGACGACGCCGAGGTGGCGTTGGGCCAGCCGGCGGTGCGGGCTCTGGAGGTCATGCGCAACGTGGCCACCTCCCAAGCGGCCGACCCCACGCTGTCCAACACGATGGAGGACGAGGCCCGCCTGGCCTTCGAGACCGGCGGGTCGAGCTTCATGATCAACTACCCCTTCGTCTACCCCAGTGCCGAGGAGAACGCCCCCGAGGTGTTCGCCAACATGGGTTGGGCCCGCTGGCCTGCGGTGGTCGCCGGGGAGCCCAGCCGGCCCCCGCTCGGAGGGATCAACCTCGGCGTGGGCGCGTTCTCGCGTCACCCGGAGCTGGCCTTCGAGGCGGCGACCTGCATCCGCTCGGCCCCTCACCAGATCATCGCCGCAGTCGACGGCGGTCTGGCCCCCACCATCTCGTCGCTGTTCGACACCCCCGAGGTGCAGGCCGCCTTCCCCTTCGCCGACTTGCTCCAGGAGAGCCTGCAGGACGCCGCCCCCCGTCCGGTCAGCCCCGCCTACAACGACATCTCCCTGGCCGTGCAGCGCACCCTGCACCCGCCGGACAGCATCCAGCCCGAGGCCGACCTGGCCGAGCTGGAGGACCGGGTGAACCAGGCCCTCGAGTCGAGGGGGCTGCTGTGAGCCAGGCGGCCGAGCCGGTGATCGCCGAGCAGGTCGACGACGACGAGGAGCGAGCCACGGCCGCCTCGCGGGGTGACCGCAGGGGCGGTGACCGCCGACGGGGGCTCACCGACCGGGCCCGGGCCGAGCGGTCGCTGGCGTGGAAGCTGTGCGCGCCGGCCGTGGTGGTCATGCTGGCCGTGACCGCCTACCCCATCGCCTACGCCGTGTGGCTGTCGCTGCAGCGCTACGACCTGCGCTTCCCCAACGAGCGGGGCTTCGTGGGCCTGCAGAACTACGTCGACGTGCTCAGGGCCGGGCTGTGGTGGCAGGACGTGGCCGCCACCGTGATCATCACCGTCATCACCGTGGCCTTGGAGCTGGTGGTGGGCATGGCCCTGGCCCTGGTCATGCACCGCGCCGTCTTCGGTCGCCAGACGGTGCGGGCGTCGATCCTCATCCCCTACGGGATCGTCACCGTGGTGGCCGCCTTCGCCTGGCAGTTCGCCTTCACCCCCGACCTGGGCTTCGTCAACCAGTGGCTGAACACCGACCGGGCCTGGCTCACCGAGCGGGCCACGTCATTCCTGGTCATCACCCTCACCGAGGTGTGGAAGACCACGCCGTTCATGGCCCTGCTCCTGCTGGCCGGCTTGGCCACGGTGCCCGACGTGCTCCAGCAGGCGGCCAAGGTGGACGGGGCCAACGCCTGGCAGCGCTTCTTCAAGGTGACCTTGCCCAACATCAAGGCGGCCGTGCTGGTGGCCCTGCTGTTCCGCACCCTCGACGCCGTGCGCATCTTCGACAGCGTGTTCATCCAGACCCAGGGAGCCAACGGCACCGAGACGCTGTCGATCCTCGGCTACAGCCAGCTCATCAACCGCCTCAACCTGGGCGTGGGCTCGGCGGTGTCGGTGCTGATCTTCCTGATCGTGATCCTCGTCGCCTTCCTCTTCGTCAAGGGCTTCGACACCGAGCTAAGCCAGGCCCGGGGGGAGCGCTAGCCGTGGCCGTGGGCAGCGTGCAAGGGGCGCGGGAGCGGGCGTTCTGGGTGATCGGCTCGGTGGCGATCGTGGTCTACGCCCTCACCCCGGTGGCCTGGATCCTCTCGCTGTCGCTCAAGCCCAGCGGGTCCCTCACCGACGGGCGCTTCGTCCCCCGCGAGGTGACCTTCGAGCACTACGCCTCCATCTTCGAGGAAGGCTTCTTCACCTCGGCGTTGCGCAACTCCGTCGGCATCGCCCTCCTGGCCACCTTGCTCGCGGTGGTGCTGGCCACCTTCGCCGCCTACGCCATCTCCCGCCTCGACTTCCCGGGCAAGCGCCTCATCCTCTCCGGCGCCCTGGCCGTGGCCATGTTCCCGCCCATCTCCATCGTCGGGCCGCTGTTCAACATGTGGCGCTCGATCGGGCTCTACGACACGTGGCTGGGGCTGATCATCCCCTACATGACCTTCACCCTGCCGCTGGCCATCTGGACCCTGGCGGCGTTCTTCCGGGAGATCCCCTGGGACCTGGAGAAGGCAGCCCAGGTCGACGGGGCCACGCCGTTCCAGGCCTTCCGCCGGGTGATCGTCCCCCTGGCCGCCCCGGGGGTGTTCACCGCCGCCATCCTGGTGTTCATCTTCGCCTGGAACGACTTCCTCTTCGCCATCACCCTGACCTCGACCGAGTCGGCCCGCACGGTTCCGGCCTCGATGGCCTTCTTCACCGGGGCGTCCCAGTTCGAGCAGCCCACCGGCTCGATCGCCGCCGCCGCCGTGGTGGTGACCGTCCCCATCATCGTCATGGTGCTGGTCTTCCAGCGCCGCATCGTCGCCGGCCTGACCAGCGGGGCGGTCAAGGGGTGACGACCTCGGAAGGAGCAGGTCATGGCTGAGATCACCCTGGAGCACGTGACCAAGCGGTTCCCGGACGGGACCGAGGCGGTCAGCGACGTGAACATGGAGATCGGCGAGGGGGAGTTCATGATCCTCGTCGGCCCGTCGGGTTGCGGGAAGTCGACGCTGCTCAACATGATCTGCGGGCTGGAGGACATCAGCGACGGGGAGTTGCGCTTCGACGGCGAGGTGGTCAACCAGCAGTCGCCCAAGGACCGCAACATCGCCATGGTCTTCCAGAACTACGCCCTGTACCCGCACCTGAGCGTGCGGGAGAACATGGCCTTCCCCCTGCGCCTGGCCAAGGTCGACGACGCCGAGGTCACCCGCCGGGTCGAGGAGGCCGCCCGCATCCTCGAGCTCAGCGAGCACCTCGACCGCAAGCCGGCCAACCTCTCGGGCGGGCAGCGCCAGCGGGTGGCCATGGGCCGGGCCATCGTGCGCGAGCCGGTGGCCTTCCTGCTCGACGAGCCCCTGTCCAACCTCGACGCAAAGCTCCGGGTGCAGATGCGCACCGAGATCTCCCGCCTGCAGAACCGCCTGCGCACCACCACCGTCTACGTCACCCACGACCAGACCGAGGCCATGACGCTGGGCGACCGGGTGGCGGTGCTGCGCAAGGGCAAGGTGCAACAGGTCGCCAGCCCCCAGGAGCTCTACAACCACCCGGTCAACCTGTTCGTGGCCGGCTTCATCGGCTCCCCCGCCATGAACTTCCTGCCCGCCCGCCTCGAGGGCGGCCAGGTGCGCCTGCCGATGGGCAGCTACCCGCTGAGGGAGGAGCAGCGCTCGGCGGTGGGCGAGGGCGACCGGGACGTCATCGCCGGTGTGCGCCCCGAGCAGCTCGAGGACGCCGCCCTGGTGGGCGACGACGACCGGGGCTCCGGCATCACCTTCAGCGCGGCCATCGACGTCATCGAGTGGATGGGCTCGGAGCTGTTCGCCTACTTCGGGGTCGAGGGCGCCGGGGCGACGTCGGACCACCTCCAGGAGATCGCCGGCGACCTGGAGACGGTGGAGATGTCGGCCGGCGGGGCCGAACAGGTGGTGGCCCGCCTGGACGCGGCCAGCACGGTCACGCGGGGCGACACCGCCGAGCTGTGGCTCGACACCCGCCGGGTCCTGCTCTTCGACCCCGACTCGGGTGAGCGCCTGGCCTCCTCGGGCTGACGGCGGGGCCGTCCCCCCTCGCCTCACCGTTCGCCCTCACCACTCTCGTGGACGTGCGCTCGGCAGTTCCGAGGTTTCGGGAACGAGACCGCGCGGTCGGCGGTGGTCAGGTGCGACGAGGCCGCTCCGGCGGTGCCGCCGACGACCGGGTGAGGACCTCGGTGACCCGAGCCTCGATGGCCCGTCGCCCCCGGGCCCGGGCCACGGCCACACGGTGGTGGCCGTCGCGCACGAAGTGAGCGTCGCCAACCCGGTAGACGTCGATGGGGGGCATGGCCACGCCCCGGCGCTCGGCCGCGGCGATGCGCTCGAAGCGGGCCCGGGACTCGGCCGAGGTGGGGCGAAAGCGCCGGTCGAAGCCGCGCACCCGGTCGACCGAGCCCACCACGGTGTCGAGGTCGATCATGCGCAGGCCGAGCGGGCGCTCGCCCGTGCGTCCCAGGGCGGCGACCACGTCGTCGAAGGAGACGATGGCGTCGAGGTCACTCGGCTGGCGCCGCAGCCGGGCGGCCAGGCGGGCCAGCACCTGGCGGCGGCGGGCCCGGCTGAAGTCATCCCGGGCATCGGCGTCAGGGAAGCCCGTGTCCATGGGCACGACGCGCCGGTACCCCCCGCGCCGTCGTGGGATGCTTGCGTCGTGGCCAAGGAGACCGCCGAGGTGGAGGTCGACGGGCGGACGGTGACGGTCACCAACCCCTCCAAGGTGTTCTTCTCGGCCCGGAGCGAGACCAAGCTCGACCTGGTCAACTACTACCTGGCGGTGGGGGAGGGGGCGCTGCGGGGGGTCTACGAGCGGCCGACGGTGCTCAAGCGCTTCCCCAACGGGGCCGAGGGGGACTTCTTCTTCCAGAAGCGGGTGCCGGCGTCGCGCCCGGCCTGGCTGGAGACGGTGACCGTCACCTTCCCGAGCGGGCGCAGCGCCGAGGAGCTGTGCCCCACCGACGTGGCCCACTTGGCCTGGGCGGCCAACGCCGGCTGCCTCGACCTCAACCCGTGGGCCGTGCGCCGAGGTGACGTCGACCACCCCGACGAGCTGCGCGTCGACCTCGACCCGCAGCCCGGTGTCCCCTTCGACGCCGTGCGCCAGGTAACCCTGGAGGTCCGCCAGGTCCTGGACGAGCGGGGCGGCCTGGTGGGCTGGCCCAAGACCTCGGGTAGCCGGGGCATCCACGTCAACGTGCGCATCGAGCCCCGCTGGGGCTTCCTGGAGGTGCGCCGGGCCGCGCTGGCCCTGGCCCGGGAGGTCGAGCGCCGCCTTCCGGAGTTGGCCACGTCGAAGTGGTGGAAGGAGGAGCGGGGCGAGAGGGTGTTCATCGACTACAACCAGAACGCCCGGGACCGCACCGTCGCGTCGGTCTACTCCGTGCGGCCCAACCCCGAGGCCCGGGTGTCGTGCCCCCTGAGCTGGGACGAGGTGCCCGACGTGGAGCCGGCCGAGCTCACCCTGGCCACGGTCCCTGCCCGCTACGCAGAGCGGGGCGACGTGGGGGCGGGGATCGACGACGTGGACTACTCCCTGGAGAGCTTGCTGGAGCTGGCCGCCGAGGACGAGGCCCAGGGCCTGGGTGACGCCCCCTGGCCTCCCAACTTCGCCAAGCAGGCAGGCGAGCCCCGCCGGGTGCAACCCAGCCGGGCCCGCCAACGCTGACGCCCCGGCCTCGCCCTCCAACCTTGGAACTTTGTCGCGTTGCGTACCTTCTCGGTACGGAAGGCGACAAAGATCGGGGTGGGCGAGGGGTTGGCGATCTCCAAGCCCAGGCTGGCGGACGGCCCGGCGTGGCGGGACCAGGGCGGGCGGGCCAGCGGGCTCAGCGGGCGCTGAAGACCTGGGCCAGCTCCTCGGGGACGGGTCGGTCGAGCTGGGCGTAGGTGCACGAGGCCGGGTCGCGGTCGGGCCGCCAGCGCACCAGGTGGGTGGCGTGGCGGAACCGATCACCCTGGAGGTTGTCATAGGACACCTCGACCACCCGCTCGGGGCGCAGGGCCTCCCACGAGGTGTCCCGCTTGGCGTTCCAGCGGGAGTGCCCGCCCGGCAACCGCTGGCCCTGGCTGGCGGCGGCTGCCTCGGCCTCGGCCCAGCCCCGCCAGGGGTGGCCCTCCAAGGCCGCCTCCCGCAGGGGGCCCAGCTCGTCGACCAGGGCCCGGCGCTGGGTCGCCTTGAACGAGGTGGCCACACCCACGTGGTGCAGCGTGGCCTCCTCGTCGTAGAGCCCGAGCAGCAGGGACCCCACCCCCTCACCGTCCTTGTGCCAGCGGAACCCGCCCACCACGCAGTCGGCGGTGCGCTCGTGCTTGACCTTGAGCATCGTCCGCTTGTCCTCGACGTAGGCCAGGTCGGCCGCCTTGGCGATGACGCCGTCGAGTCCGGCCCCCTCGAAGCGCGAGAACCAGTCGGCCGCCACCTCCACGTCGGTGGTGGTCGGCGTGAGGTGGACCGGCGGCCGGCCGGGGCCCAGGATCTCCTCCAGCAGGGAGCGACGTTCCCGGAAGGGGCGGCGGCGGAGATCGTCGTCGCCGAGCGCCAGCACGTCGAAGGCCACGAAGGACGAAGGGGTCTGCTCGGCCAGGAGGCGCACGCGGGAGTCGGCCGGGTGGATGCGCTGGAGCAGGGCGTCGAAGTCGAGCCCGCCGGCCCCGGCGATCACGATCTCGCCGTCGAGCACGCAGCGTTCGGGCAGTGCCGCCCGCAGGGGCTCGGCCAGCTCGGGGAAGTAGCGGGTGAGGGGGCGCTCGTTGCGGCTGCCCAGCTCGACCTCGGCATCGTCGCGGAACACGATGCAGCGGAAGCCGTCCCACTTGGGCTCGTAGGTCATCCCCGACGCCCGGGGCAGTTCGCGCACCAGCCGGGCCAGCATGGGCGCCACCGGGGGCATGACGGGGAGCTGCACGGTCCGACCTCAGTTCGTCCGGGGATCGAGCGGGACGTTGGCCAGCCAGGCCAGCTTGCCACCCTGGCGGCGCAGGACGGCGCGCCACAGGCGATCGGGCGTGGCGCAGGCCACGTCGTCGGGCCCCGCGTCGAGGACGACCCACGCCCCCTCGTCGATCTCGGCCTCGAGCTGGCCCTGTCCCCAGCCGGCGTGGCCCAAGAACACCCGCACGGCCTCCACGGGTGTGGGGAGGTCGACGGGATGGCGGGCCAGATCGACCGTGCCCAGCCGCCCGGCCACCGGCGCCCACCCCTCGGCCGGGGTGTCGCTGCCGCCCCGGGCCAGGCCGATGGCGCCCTGGGCGCCGACCGGTCCCCCGACGAAGACCATCGCCGGCTCGGCGGCCAGCGGTCCCCACGATGGCAGCAGCTCGTCGACCGCCGTGGTGCTGGGTCGGTTGAGGACGACGCCGAGGGTGCCTTCGGCCGGGTGGCGAGCCAGGATCATCACCACGGTGCGAGCGAAGTTGGGATCGGCCAGGCGGGGTGAGGCGACGAGCAGCCGGCCGACCCGGGGCTCCTCGTCCACACTCGCCCTACTTCAGCAGCCGGGACAGCCGGCGGTCGGCGAGGATGCGCCCCGCCGTCTGGCAGCGAGGGCAGTAGGTGACCTCGTAGCTCTCGTAGGAGACCCGGGCCAGGGTGTCGCCGCAGACGGGACAGGGCTGGCCCGAGCGGCCGTGGACGACCCAGTGGTCACCGGGCTTGGCCGGGAGCCCGCCCCGGCGCCGGCGCTCGGCGGCCAGCCCGTCGGCCAGCACCTCCTCCACGGCGGCCACCAGGCGCTCCCGCTCAGCGGCGTCGAGCGAGGCCAGGCTGGCGTAGGGGGACAGGCCGGCGCGGTGCAGGGCGTCGTCGGTGTAGCCCCGGCCCATCCCGGCCACGCTGGGCTGGTCCCGCAGGATCGTGTGGACCCGGCGCCGGTCGTCCCCGGTGCGGACCAGCTCGGCGAACTCGTCGCTGCCGGCTTCGGGGCCGAGCCGCTCGAGAGGGCCGTCGTCGCCCCCGGCCAGCACCCACCAGGCCGCCTTGCGCTCGGTGCCGAACTCCTTGACCAGGACCGACGGCCGCTCCTCCAGAGCCAGGCGCAGGACCCCGTTGCGGGGTCGGTTGGTCCGGGGCGGGTCCTCCACGTCGACCCGGCCGGCCTGGGAGAGGTGGACCAGCACGCGGCAGCCGTCGGCGTCGGCGAAGCTCCACACCAGGTACTTGCCCCGGCGCCCCACGGCGGCGACGGTGCGCCCGACGAGGGTGGCCGGATCAGGGGTGACGGTCTTCTGGGCCGAGAACGACAGCGCCTGGAGGCCCGTCAGCCGGGCCCCGGCGCCGACGGCGTCCAGGCGCTCGGCCAGGGCCTGCATCTCGGGTGCCTCAGGCATGGTCGCCTCCGATGGCGCGAGCCAGCTTCTCGCGAGCCCGGTCGGCCCGTTCGGCCAGCCACGGCGGCGGGCCGCCCGGCTCGTCCAGCAGGGCGGGGGTGGTCGCCAGCGCCACCAGGAGGCGCACCGCAGCCTGGTAGTCGTCGACGGCCACGTGCTCGGCGGCGATCCCCGGCCCGTCGAGGGGCGACCCGTCGAGGGCGCGGTCGAGGGCGTTGTGGTAGTTGCCGAGGGGCAGGGCCAGACCCGACGCCCGCCAGCCCCGGGCGCAGAAGGCGGTGGCCTCGCAGGTGCCGGCGTCCATGAGCTTGCGCTGCCAGCGCAGGTTCTCGTCCTCTTCGGCCAGGGCCCGGGCGGCGTGGACGAGCGCCCCGGTCAGGCCGGGGTCGAAGATGCTGGCCCGGTCGCCCACCCGCACGATCACACCCCCACCCTGGGGGGCGTCGACCAGGGCCTTGGAGCACTCCAGGGACAGGACCCGGGCCTCGCGGGGGATGCTGCCCAGGCGGATGGCCTCGAGCGTGCCGAGGAAGCCGATCTCCTCGGCTCGGGTGAACAGGCCCCACACCTCGACCCCGGCCGGCGCCCGGCGGGCCAGCTCGTCGAGGGTGCACAGCACCACGGCGGCGCCGAGGAGGTCGTCGCAGGCCCGGCTGCAGATGCGCCCGGCGTCCAGGGAGAAGCCGGGCAGGGCCCACATGGCGAAGCCCCCGGTCGGCGCCTCGCCGTCGACCACGCGAGCCGAGGCACGCGTCAGCCGGTCGTCGTCGTCACCCTCGGCCTCCACCAGCTCGCCCCGGCCCACCGGCTCCGGCCGGGACGGGTCGAAGAAGTCGACCGTCGTGCCGGCCACGGCGTGGCGCAGGGCCAGCCCGCCCCGGAACGACAGCGCCACCCGGCCCTCGCCGTCGATCCCCTCGCCGTCGATCCCCTCGACGGCGAACCCGGGATGGTCGAGGTGGGCCACCAGGACCAGGGGCCGGCTCCCGTCACCCCCCTCGGCGGGGTAGCGGACAACGACGTTGCCGGCCTCGTCGCGCCGGGCCCAGAGCCCGGGCCGGCGGCTGGCCACGTCGAGCACGTGGGCGGCGGGCAGGTCTTCCACCAGGGGCACGGTCGGCTGGGAGAGGAGCCCCTCGGCCATTGCCAGCCAGTCCGCCCGCCGGTCCACGGCCTCGAACCTACCGGCGGCGCCGGATCAGCAGGGCGTTGAGCTCGCCGCCGACGAGCAGGCCCGTGCCGAGCAGGTAGAGCCAGATGAGCAGGATCATCGCTCCCCCGAGCACCCCGAAGACGGGGTTGGCCTGCGAGGCCAGGGTGAGGTAGAGGCGGAAGGCCAACGACACCGCCAGCCACCACGCGCCGGTGAGCAGCCCACCGGGGATGTGGTCGCGCCACCCTCGTCGCCACCCCCGCCAACGCCACCACGACGTGCCGCTCGCGTGCGGGCCACGGGCGGCCACGTGCAGGACGGTGACTGCCCAGGCCACCAGAGCGGCGAAGGCGATGGGCGGGCGCAGGACCTGCCAGACGAAGGCGAAGGCGCCCCGCTGGCCCAGCGTCTCGGCCACCTCCTGGCCGCCGCCGAGCAGCGGGCCGAGCACGAGCAGGGTGAGCATCATGGCCAGCGCCCCGACGCTGCCGAGGGCCAGGAGCAAGGCGGTCAGGGCGCTCTGGCGGGCGGGGCTCGGCTCGAGGTCGTAGGCCACCTCCAGCGCCCGCAGGGCGCCGAAGAAGCTCCGGGTGGCGGCCAGCACGGCGGTGAGCAGTCCCAGGGTGACCAGCCCGGTCTGGCGCTCCTGGAAGAGCATCCGCACCGCCTCGAGGACGCCGTTGGCGTCGTCGGTGAAGACCCGGTCGAGGAAGCCGAGCACGGCCACCTCCGCCTGGGCGGCCAGCTCCTGGCCCACCACGCTGTCGAGCGAGCCGACCACGGCGGCGGAGGCGACCAGGGCGGGGAACAGACCGAGCATGGCGAAGAAGGCCACCTCGGCGGCCAGGCCGGTGACGCGATCGGCCCGGGCCTCGGCGGCGAGCTGCCGGGCGAGGTCGAGGCCGGCCTGGAGCCGGTCGTGGCCCCGCAGGCGGCCGACGTGGGCGCTCAGCGGGTCCTGCGGGTGTAGACGGGGGGCTCGAACACCCGCCCGCACCGGCACTTGCCAAGCTGCTTCACCAGGTGGCGGCGTTCGACCTCGGCCCAGACCTCGTCGTCGGTCATGGAGTGGGCGACCTCGGCCCGGGCGTCGGGGTCGCTGGCGACGGCGGGGGCGGCGATGGTGGCGACGACACCGGGTTTGAACCAGTAGCCCCGGCACTCGGGCCCGCGGCCGGGCCCGCACGCCTGGGCGTCGTTGTAGCCGTGCCAGTCGCTCAGGCCGTTGAGACCCCGGCTGATGGCCGCCTCGGCCGCGGTCGTGACCTCGGCGTCGTCGCCTCCCGCCTCCTCGCTCATCGCCGGCCAGGATAGGCCGGCCGCCAGGAGACGCCGCCGGTCAGCCCAGGCGCACGGCCGTGCCACTGGCGCTGACCATGAGCATCGATCCCTGGCCGATCGTCTCGTAGTCGAGGTCGACCCCCACCACGGCGTCGCCGCCGAGGTCCTGGGCCTGCTCGGCCATCTCCGACAGGGCGATCCCCCGGGCCCGCTCCAGCTCCCGTTCGTAGCCGGCGGAGCGCCCGCCCAGGTACTCGGTGATGGTCCGGCCATGGAGGGACGGCGTGGTGACGACGAGCACGGTGGGGCTCCTCGGGGTGGTGGGTGCCTCGATGGTAGGCCCGCTCAGTGGTGGTGGGTGAGGAGGTCCATGACCAGGTGCACGCAGGCGCCCAGGGCCACGCCGAGCGCGGCACCGCCGAGCACGTCGAGGGGGAGGTGGGCACCGAAGTACAGGCGGGCGAACCCCACGGCGGCGGCCAGGGCCAGGGCGACCACCCGCCAACGGGGGTGGAGGTAGGGGTAGGCGACCGACGCCAGGGCGAAGGCCACCGCGGTGTGTCCCGAGGGGAAACCCAGGCCCTCGTTGCCGATGGCACCGGCGCCCCGGGTGTCGACGTCGTCGAAGAAGGCGCCCGGCCTCCCCCGACCCAGGAGCTCCTTCATCTCCCGGGCCAGGAGCCAGGTGAGCAGCCCGGCGGCGGCCAGGTCGACGCTGGGCCGCAGGCGCCGCCAGACCAGGGCGGCGAGCAGGGACAGGGCGGGCGCCACGAGCACGGCACCCAGCTGCATGACCGACCACAGCGGCCACTCGACGGCGTCGGGCAGGCCGTTGAGCGACCGGAACACCGCCTCCTCGAAGGTGCTGACCTGGTCGGGCAGCGCGGTCAGGGTGGTGACGGCGAGGGCCACGAGGGCGACGGCCAGCGACCGGGAGGCGTGGATGCGGGAGCGGTCCCGGGGCAGGCGCCGGTGCGACGGACGGGCGTCGGCGGCGAGTCGAGCCACGGGCGGCATGCTAGGACGCCGCCAATCCCGGTCCCCCCGTCTCGCGCTACCGGGCCACGAAGTACTTGGCCTGGGGGTGGTGGCAGATGATGGCCGAGGTGGTCTGCTCGGGCTGGTACTGGTAGCCGGTCTCCTCGGAGACCTCCAGGCCCAGGCGGGCGCCGTCGAGCAGGTCGAAGACCTTGACGTTGTCCTCCAGGTCGGGGCAGGCCGGGTAGCCCCAGGAGTAGCGCCCGCCCCGGTACTGCTGGCGGAACAGCCCGGTCAGGGTGGGACCGTCCTCGTCGGCGAAGCCCCACTCCTCCCGAATGCGCCGGTGCCAGCGCTCGGCCAGGGCCTCGGCCATCTCCACCCCGAGGCCGTGGACCAGCAGGTAGCGGGCGTACTCGTCGGCGGCGAACAGCTCGGCCGCCCGCTGGGACACGCGGGCGCCCATGGTCACGATGGAGAAGGCGGCGTAGTCGGCCTCGCCCGAGTCGACGGAGCGGAAGAAGTCGGCGATGCACAAGAAGGGGTGCTGGCGCTGGCGGGGGAAGGCGAAGCGGCCCCACTCCCTCGTGCGGGTGTCATCGGTCCAGATCACCACCTCGTCGCCGTCGGCGTTGGCCGGGAAGTAGCCGTAGACGGCCTGGGGCACGAGGATCCCCGCGGCCGTGGCCTCGGCCAGCTGCTCGCGCAGCACCGGGCGGACGCGGTCCTTGAACTCGGCGTCGGACTCGCCCTTCTCGGGCCGGTAGCCCCACTGGTTGCGGAACAGGGCGGTCTCGTTGACGTAGGCCGCCACCTCGTCGACGGCGATGCCCCGCACCACCCGCGACCCCAGGAAGGGCGGCTTGAACACCTGGTTGTGGCGGTCCACCTCGGGGGAGCGGTCGGGGATGCCTCCGACCGGCTCCTCCACCACCCGCTGGCTCTTCCTGGGGGGCAGCACCCGGCCTCCCGGCTCCCGCCCGAACCCGGGGTCGTCGGCCCCGCTGCGCACCAGCTCGGCCAGGCGGTCGAGCGTGCGCAGGCCCTCGAAGGCGTCCTTCCCGTAGAACAGCCGGCCCTGGTAGACCTCACGCAGGTCGCGCTCCACGTAGGAGCGGGTGAGGGCGGCGCCGCCCAGGAGCACGGGGATGCGGGACAGTCCCTGGGCGTTGAGCTCCTCCAGGTTCTCCCGCATCACCAGGGTCGACTTGACCAGCAGACCGCTCATGCCGATGGCGTCGGCGTCGACCTCCAGGGCCTTGGCCACCATCTCGGTGACCGACACCTTGATGCCGAGGTTGAACACCTCGTAGCCGTTGTTGGTGAGGATGATGTCGACCAGGTTCTTGCCGATGTCGTGCACGTCGCCCTTGACCGTGGCCAGCACCACCTTGCCCTTGCCCCCCTGGTCGGCCTTCTCCATGTGGGGCTCGAGGTGGGCCACCGCCCGCTTCATCGTCTCGGCCGACTGGAGCACGAACGGGAGCTGCATCTGGCCCGAGCCGAACAGCTCACCCACCACCTTCATGCCGGCCAGCAGGTCCTCGTTGACGATGGCCAGGGCCGCCTTGCCCTCGGCCAGGGCCTCGTCCAGATCGGCCTCCAGGCCGTCCCGGTCACCGTCGACGATGCGGGCCCGCAGCCGTTCGCCCACCGGCCAGTCGCTGCGGTCCTCCTTGGCCGAGGCGGCCGAGGCCGAGACGCCCTCGAACATCGCCAGCAGCTCGGCCAGCGGGTCGTAGCCCGGGCGGCGCCGGTCGTGGACCAGGTCGAGGCAGACCTCCTTGGCCCGCTCGTCGATCTTGTTCAGCGGCAGGATCCGCCCGGCGTGCACGATGGCGGCGTCGAGCCCCGCCTGCAGGCACTCGTGGAGGAACACCGAGTTGAGCACGTGGCGGGCGGCCGGGTTGAGCCCGAAGCTGACGTTGGACAGCCCCAGGATGGTGGAAACCCCGGGGAGGGCGTCCTTGATGCGGCGGATCCCCTCGATGGTCTCCACCCCGTCGCGCCGGCTCTCGTCCATGCCAGTCGACAGGGGCAGGGCCAGCGGGTCGAACAGCAGGTCGCTCGGCTCCAGCCCGTAGCGCCCCACGGCCAGGTCGTGGATGGCCCGGGCGGCGCGCAGCTTCCACTCGGCGGTGCGGGCCTGCCCCTCGGTGTCGATGCAGGTGCACACCACCGCGGCGCCGTACTCCCGGGCGAGGGAGAGGAAGCGATCGAGGCGGGTGCCGGGGGCGTCGCCGTCCTCGAGGTTGACCGAGTTGAGGACGGGCCGGCCGCCGATCCACTGCAGGCCGGCCTCGATCACCGCCGGCTCGGTGGAGTCGAGCATGAGGGGGAGCGAGGACTGGGTGGCGAAGCGACGGGCCACCTCGTCCATGTCGGCCACGCCGTCCTCGCCGGTGTAGTCGACGCACACGTCGAGGACGTGCGCGCCTTCTCGCACCTGGTCCTTGGCCATGGCCACGCAGGTCTCCCAGTCGTCGGCCAGCATCGCCTCCCGGAACTTCTTGGATCCGTTGGCGTTGGTGCGCTCGCCCACCACCAGGAAGCTGGTGTCCTGGCGGAAGGGCACGGCGGTGTAGATCGACGCCGCCGCCGGCTCGTGATCGGGCGAGCGCGAGGCGGGGACGAGCTCGGCGCAGCGCTCGACCACGGCGGCCAGGTGGGCCGGGGTCGTCCCGCAGCAGCCGCCGATGACCGACACGCCGAACTCGGAGACGAAGCGGTGGTGGTGCTCGGCCAGCTGCTCGGGGGTGAGGTCGTAGTGCATGGCGCCCTCGACCACCGAGGGCAGCCCCGCGTTGGGCACGCACGACACCGGCATCCGGGCGTGGGCGGCCAGGTGGCGCAGGTGCTCGTGCATCTCGGCCGGGCCGGTGGCGCAGTTGAGGCCGATCACGTCGGGCCGCATGGGGTCGAGGGCGGCCAGGGCGGCGCCGATCTCGGTGCCGGGCAGCATGCGCCCGGTCAGCTCGATGGTGACCTGCACTTGCAGGGGCACGTCCCGCCCGGTCGCAGCCATGGCCCGCCGGCAGCCGATCATGGCTGCCTTGGCCTGGAGCAGGTCGAAGACGGTCTCGACGAGCAACAGGTCGACGCCTCCGGCCAGCAGGGCCTCGGCCTGGACCCGGTAGGCATCGCGCAGCTCGGCAAAGGCGATGTTGCCCAGCGAGGGGAACTTGGTGCCCGGGCCGATCGACCCGGCCACCCAGCGGGGGCGGTCAGGGGTGGCGAAGTCGTCGGCCACGGAGCGGGCGATGCGGGCCGCGGCCAGGTTCAGCTCCGCCGCCCGCTCGGGGATGCCGTACTCGGCCAGGGGCACGGCGAAGGCACCGAAGGTGTCGGTCTCCACCACGTCGCAGCCCACCTCGAGGAACGAGGCGTGCAGCTCGGCGACCACGTCGGGACGGGTGACGGCGAGGATCTCGTTGCACCCCTCGAAGCTCGGTCCCCCGAAGTCGTCGGGCCCCAGGTCCCGTAGCTGGAGGTTGGTGCCGGTGGCACCGTCGAGGACGACCACCCGCTCGCGCACCGCCTGCAGGTAGCCCACGGGGCAAGGGTACCGAAGGCCCCCGCGGCGATGCCGCTCGGGACCCTCGGCTCCGATGGCGTCCCTCACGTCTGGCTCGGAGGCGCGTGGCCGACCGCGACGACCGGGTGGAGGGGGCCCGGCACCTCGCCGTCGCCCGCTCGGTGCTGCCCGAGCTCCTGCCCACCGCCCGTCGTCGGTCGGTAGGGTCGACGGGCTCCCGCACCCACGACCGGAGGATCCCTGATGTCGCTTCCTGTGTCCCTCGCGGCCGAGGTCCCCCACGGGGTCGACGTGCTCGCCGTGCCTGTCGCCCGCGGTCCTGCCCTCCTGGGCGATGGGTACGGGCTCGAGGTCGACCAGCTGGCCACCCGGTCCTTCGAGGGCAAGGTGGGCGAGACGCTGAGCCTGCCCGGCCAGGAGGCGGCGACGCTCCTGGCCGTGGGTGTGGGGCCGGCCGAGGAGGTCGACGCCGACGTCCTGCGCCGGGCCGCCGCCGCCGTGGTGCGGGCCGGGTGGAAGCGCCGGTCGGTGGCGACCACCCTGCTCGACGCCGTGCCGGCCGGAGGTGACCGGGAGGCGGCGGTCCGGGCCGTGGCCGAGGGGGCGGGTCTGGCCGCCTACCGCTTCACCCGCTACAAGTCCGACCCCGATCCCTGCCGGCTGGAAGGCCTCACCCTCGTGGCCGGCGAGTCCGAGGACGCCGACGACCTCGTCCCCGCCCTGGAGCGGGCCCGCGCGGTGGTCGAGGCGGTGAGCCTGGCCCGCGACCTGGTCAACGAGCCGGCCGGCTCGCTCACCCCGTCCGACCTCGCCTCGCGGGCCGACGAGGCGGCCCGGCGGGTGGGCCTGGAGGTGCAGATCATCGACGAGGCCGAGGCCGCCAGCCTCGGCCTCGGTGGCCTGCTCGGAGTGGCCCGGGGCTCCGACGAGCCGTGCCGGCTGATCAAGCTCACCTACGAGCCGCCGGGCGCCACCCGCACCGTGGCCCTCGTGGGCAAGGGGATCACCTTCGACTCCGGAGGCCTGTCGATCAAGACGGCCGAGGGGATGATGGCCATGAAGACCGACATGGGGGGCGGGGCGGCGGTCATCGGGGCCATGACCGCGCTGCCGGCCCTCGCCCCGCCGGTCAAGGTCGTCGGCTTCGTGCCCGCCACCGAGAACATGCCCGGGGGTCGGGCCACCAAGCCCGGCGACGTGCTCACCACCCGCAACGGCACCACCGTCGAGGTGCTCAACACCGACGCCGAGGGTCGCCTGGTGCTGGCCGACGCGCTGGCCCTGGCCGTCGAGGAGGAGCCCGAGGCCATCGTCGACCTGGCCACCCTGACCGGCGCCTGCATCGTGGCCCTGGGACAGAAGATCAGCGGCCTGATGGGCAACGACGAGGGGCTGATCGAGCGGGTGCGCAGTGCCGCTCAGCGGGCCGGGGAGCCGGCCTGGCCGCTGCCGCTGCCCAAGGAGTACCGCAAGCAGCTCGACTCCGAGGTCGCCGACCTGAAGAACATCGGCGGGCGCCACGCCGGGGCGCTGACCGCGGGGCTGTTCCTAGAGGAGTTCGTGGGCGACGTGCCCTGGGCGCACCTCGACATCGCCGGGCCCTCCCGCTCCGACGACGACGACGGGCCGCTGGTCAAGGGCGCGACCGGCGTGGGGGTGCGCACCCTGCTGGAGCTGCTGGCCGATGACGGTTTCGTCACCGGGGTGGGTGGGAAGAGCACCTAGCGGTACCGTCGAGCGAAAAGAGAGCGCTATGACCAACTCCCCGACCGGCCACGACGCGAGCCACCTCGCTGGGAACGACTCGACCCACGAGCCCGGAGACCAGCAGGGCAAGTCCGAGACGACCAAGACCCTCGACAGCCCTCTGGCCGACGAGGACGTGAACACCAAGGAGCAGCGCAACCAGGGCTGGACGAGCCAGGAGCCGTCCGATCCCCGGCGGTACAACGAGGGCGAGCCCCTGCGCCAGAAGGACAGCTCCCCGGCGCCGACCGTTGACCGCCCCCAGGGGCTGAAGGACAAGCTCGACGACGTCCAGGCCCACCCCCACTCCGACGCCCAGGACACCACCGACACCCAGGGCGAGCCGGGCCCGCTGGGCGGCATGCCCAAGACCGGCAGCGGCGAGCAGGACCCCATGCGCCAAGCCGGTGGCGGCCAGCACGGCGGCTAGCGCCAGCACGGCTTCCAGCAGCTCGCGGGCGCCCCCCGTGCCTTCGTTCTCCGACACGCCCGGACCTCGAGTCCGGGCGTCGTCGCGCCCCGGTTCCAGCTGAGCACCGGCGGATCGGACATGAGGTGGACCCGCGCCATCCCCAGGGCGCTCGGCGCGGGTGCCCTGGGCGCCGTGGCGGTCTACGGCGGCCAGGCCGCCCAGTTCCGCCGCCAGGCCAAGACCCCGGTCACCTTCCTCGATTCCCCCGCCCCCGGTTCAGCGAGCTTCGAGCGGTGGATGGAAGCAGCCTGCGCTGCACCGCTGCGTCCCGGGAACCGCATCAAGGTGCTCCGCAACGGCGACGAGATCATCACGAGCATGCTCGACGCCATGGCGGCCGCCCAGGGGAGCATCGACTTCTGCAACTACATCTTCTGGAAGGGCCGGACGGCATCCGACTTCGCCGCCGTGCTGTCCGAACGTGCTCGCGCCGGCGTGCAGGTGAGCGTCCTGCTCGACGCCTACGGCTCGGCCAAGATCGACCGGAGCCTCGTCCCCGAGATGGAACGGGCCGGCGTGCGGTTCTCCTGGTTCCGGGCCCCGCACTGGTACAAGGCCCACCAGTTCAACAACCGCATGCACCGGCGCATCCTGGTGGTCGACGGCCGGGTGGGCTTCACCGGTGGCTTCGGCGTGGCCGACGAGTGGATCGGTGATGCCGAAGGACCCGGGCACTGGCGCGACACGCACGTGCGCATCGAGGGCCCTGCCGTGCGCGATCTCCTCGGGGCCTTCCTCGAGAACTGGAGGGAGGCGACCCACGAGGTCCTCGACGGTCCCCACCTGCCCGAGCTGGAGAGCTTCGAGGACGGGGCGCCGGTCCAGATCGCCCGCAGCTCGCCCGGCCACGGGGCCGCCACCGCCGAGACCCTCATGCTGGCGGCCATGCGCGGGGCCCGGTCCCGGTTGTGGGTCACCACCGCGTACTTCGCCCCCCGCCAGCCGGTGGTCGACGAGCTGGTGGCCAGCGCGGGGCGCGACGTCGACGTGCGCCTGCTGGTCAACGGCCGCCACATCGACAAGGAGCCCGCTCGCCGCGCCGGGCAGCGATCGTACGGCCGGCTGCTCGACGGAGGCGTGCGCGTGTTCGAGTACCAGCGCACGATGATGCACGCCAAGGTCGTGGTGGTCGACGATGCCTGGGTCAACGTGGGCACGTCGAACTGGGACAACCGCTCCATGGCCCTGCAAGAGGAGATCAACTGCTCGGTGGCCGACGCCGACGTGACCGTCGAGCTCGAGAAGCACTTCCTCGACGATCTCGATGACGCCGAGGAGATCGAGGCGAGCGCCTGGGCGAACCGGCCTCTCCGTGCCCGGGCCTTCGAGCTGGTGTCCGGTGCCGTGCGCCACTCGCTCTGACGGTGACCCAGGCGTTCGACACTCGTCGGGACGACGGATGAGCGAGGAGCGCTGGGCCGCGGTCGACGACTACCTGGCCGCCAGGCTGGCGCCCGTCGACCCCGTGCTCGAGGCCGCGCTCGACGCGAGCAGGGCGGGAGGACTCCCCTCGATCAACGTCACGCCCACCCAGGGGGCGTTCCTGGCCCTGCTGGTCCGCCTCCAGGGAGCCCGCTCCGTCCTCGAGATCGGCACGCTCGGCGGCTACAGCACGATCTGGCTGGCCCGGGCCCTGCCCGCCGGCGGCCGGGTCGTGACGCTCGAGGTCGACGAGGGCCGCGCCGAGGTGGCCCGGGCCAACCTGTCCCGGGCCGGGCTCGACGGGGTGGTCGAGGTCCGGGTGGGCCCGGCGTTGGCCACCCTGCCCCGGCTCGTGGCCGAGGAGACCGGCCCGTTCGACGTGGTCTTCGTCGACGCCGACAAGTCGAACAACCCGGCGTACTTCGCCTGGTCCCGGCGCCTCACCCGGCCGGGCAGCCTGATCATCGTCGACAACGTGGTGCGGGACGGAGCGGTGTTGGAGGCCGGCAGCGCCGACCCCGACATCGTGGGCACGCGTCGCCTGCACGACGAGATCGCGGCCGACCCCGGGGTGCGGGCCAGCGTGATCCAGACGGTCGGGGCCAAGGGCTGGGACGGTCTCGCCCTCGTGCTGGTGGAGGAGGAGCGTCCGGCCGGGTGAGCGGACCTGGTCGTCCTCGGCCGGTGCCGACCTCCCCAGAGGCGGGGGGTTGGGTCTCGGCGGGGTCGGGCAAGGGAGTGCCACGGGGTTGAACAGCGAGGGGGCCGGCGTCGCCAGCGTCCGCGACGGGCTCCGAGGGAAGGTCGGGAATCGAATCTTGCCGCAGCTCGTACTCCCTGCCACCGCAGCCTCTGTCAGGGTTGCGCGACGGGTCGCACGCCGAGCGTGCGCGGCGCTCGGTCAACGGCCCGATCTGTGCGATGTCGTGGAGCTGCTCACCAGTGAGCTCGTCACCAACGCGGTGCTCCATGCGGCCGGCCAGGAGATCCTGGTCAGCGTCACCGTTGCGAACGCTGCCGATGACCACCGACCGGGGCAGCGCTGCGTGCGGGTGGAGGTGAGCGACGGCGAAGGTGACGCCCCGCCGGTCGTGCGGCATCGACCCGACGGCGAAGGCGGTCGGGGCCTCGCGCTGGTCCAGCAGCTCAGCACCGCCTGGGGAACCCGGCGTGACGGCGACGGCAAGGTCGTGTGGTTCGAGATGGACACCGGCGCCCCCTGACAGGAACCGGGTGGAGTGGTGGGCGCGCTCCACCACTTCCTCACACCCGCTCGGTACGGTCGTTCCATGGGCCCTGGGGACGTACGGCCAGCCCAGACACACGAAGGGGTCCGGTTGCCCGCGGCGGGGCGCCAGAGCGCGGTGTTGTGACGACGGCGGCCATCCCGGTACCCCACAAGGCCCGGCTCCGTCGCCCGACGGCGACCGCTCGGTTCGGGTCGTCGCGACGAGAGAGCCACGACGCCTCGACCTTCTACGAGCGCTTCGTCTCGCCCCAGGTGTCCGACGACGAGACCGTGGTCCGACCGACGAACCTCGACGTCATTCACCAGTGTGACGCGCGTGACATGCGCACCGTGGAGTCGAACTGCGTCGCCCTGGTCGTCACGTCGCCCCCCTACTTCGCCGGCAAGGAGTACGAAGAGAGCCTGGGCCGCGACGGCGTTCCCGGCTCGTACTTCGAGTACCTCACGCTGCTGTACGACGTCTTCGAGGAGTGTGCCCGCGTCCTCGAGCCGGGTGGGCGCATCGCCGTGAACGTCGCCAACCTCGGGCGGCGCCCCTACCGCTCCCTCGCCGGCGACGTGACCGCGATCCTCCAAGAGCTCGGGTTGCTGCTCCGTGGCGAAGTGGTCTGGTGGAAGGGTCGAGCGGCCGGCGGCTCGTGCGCGTGGGGGACCTTCCAGCGCCCGAGCAACCCCGTGTTGCGGGACGTGACCGAGCGGGTCGTGATCGCCAGCAAGGGTCGCTTCGATCGAGCCCTGAAGCCCCAGGAGCGCCTCGACCTCGGGCTGCCGTCGACGGCGACCATCTCGCGGGACGAGTTCCTGGAGGCGACGACCGACCTCTGGGAGATCCGGCCGGAGAGCGCGACTCGAGTCGCTCATCCCGCTCCGTTTCCCGTCGAGCTACCGCAGCGGCTGATCGAGCTCTACACCTACGAGGGCGACGTCGTGCTCGACCCGTTCATGGGGTCCGGGACGACAGCGGTCGCGGCGGTGCGGACCGATCGGCACTACATCGGGTTCGACACCGACACGGCCTACGTCGAGCGCGCCAGGGAACGCGTCTCAGAGGAAAGGGCGCGGCTTTGTCGCCCGGCCTCTGCCGAGGCGCTGCCATTCCGAGCTCGGGTCCCTGCCGGCGCAAGCGCTGACGAGACCGAGGACCTCTTGGCACGCGCCGTCCGCGAGGGTCGGCAGGCGAAGGAGCTGGTGGGCATCCTCCTGGAGCGCTGCGGCTTCGTGCACGTCCGTCCGGACGTGAAGCTCTCGAGGCTCGGCATCCAGTTGGACTTCGTGGCCGTCGATCAGCTCGGACAAGAATGGGCCTTCGACGTGTCAGGGGCGTTCACGTCGACTCGCGTCGGTCTCAAGCGGACGGACACGCTGTGGAAGGTGCTGGGCAGGGCGGCGGTCCTCCACGAGGCCCGGGGAGACCTTCCCCTAGTGCTGCTGACGACCGATGCGCCGGCGCGGGGAAGCGCCGGTTTCGCCGCCCTGAACGCCGTGCGAGGTCCGGGCCGCCCGGTGTTCGACCTGGTCGAGTTGCTCAGCACGCAGGACCAGGAGCGGCTTTGTGACTACGCGCGGCAGGGCTGCCCCGCGCGCTGACCTGGCGAGGGTCA
>JADDRA010000063.1:0-1532 GCA_016781105.1 Actinomycetota bacterium
CTGACCGGAGGAGGTGCGGCGGCCGGTTCGGCCAAGGCGGCGAGGTCCGTTCCCGGGGGGCCCTCGAGGGCGACCGGGAGGCCACCGTCGGCCCCCGTGAGCGCCGCCGCCCCAGCGCCCACCTCGGCAGCCTCGGACGTGTCCTGGGCCCCAGCTTCGGGCCTGCCCTCGCCGTCAGCCTCGGACGTGTCCTCGGCGCTGTCTCCGGCGTCACCCTCGGAGTTGGACACGAGCTCCAGGCGCGACCGCAGCCAGACCCGCCAGTCCGGCACCTCCTCCTGGTCGTCTCCCACCATCAGCTCCCCCCGACCCCGCTGTTCGACCTCACACGTCCTGCTCAGCGTGGTGCGACCGGACCCCACCGTATTGGAGGATGGCCCGGCGCGGCAGCCCGCGTCACCAGGAGGTCGTGGGCACCACCTCGAGGCGAGCCGGAAGGACCCGGCGCCACCGCCGCCCGACCTCGTCCACCTCCAGGTCGACCAGGCGGCCGGCCCGCCCGTCGCTCTCCCCCCTGCTCGGCCCCTGGATCACCAGGCGGTCCCCGCCGGCCCTGCCGAGCACGGCGAGGGGAACGCCGGCGTCCGCCGCCCGGCCGGCCGCCTGGGCCCCGCCCCCAGGGGCGGTGCAGACCACCACCCGCGAGGCGGACTCGGCGAAGAGCTCGCCGTAGCCGTCGAGGCCCTCGACCTCCGCACCGATCCCGCTGGCGGCCACCAGCTCGCCCAGGCACGCGGCCAGGCCTCCGTCGGCTACGTCGTGGACCCCCGCGGCCAGGCCGTCGACCACGAGGCCGCGCACGCACCGGGACACGGCGGCGTGCCCCGACAGGTCCAGGGGTGGGAGGTTCCCCACCGGGCGGCCGCCGTGGCGGCCCGCCGCCCAGCGCGAGCCGCCCAGCTCGCTCGAACGGGGCCCGACGAGCACGAGGTCGCCGCCGGGCACCAGCCGCACGCCGGGCGGGCGGCCCTCCAACCGGTCGACCATGCCGAGGACCGTGACCACGGGGGTGGGGTCGATGTCGTGGCCCTGGCTCTCGTTGTAGAGGCTGACGTTGCCCCCCACCACCGGCAGCTCCAGCGCCCGGCACGCCTCGGCCATCCCGTCGATGCTCTCGGAGAGCTGCCACATGACCTCGGGGTGCTCGGGGTTGCCGAGGTTGAGGCAGTCGACCAGGGCCAGGGGCCGGGCCCCCACGCAGGCCAGGTTGAGCACCGCCTCGGCCACGACCATGGCGGTGCCCCGGCGGGGATCGAGGGCGCACCAGCGGTGGTTGCCGTCGGTGGTCAGGGCCAGGGCCCGCCCGGTGGGGGAGCCCGTGGTGGGGTGCTCCAGGCGCAGGACGGCGGCGTCGCCCCCCGGGCCCTCCACGGTGTTGAGGAACAGCTGGGAGTCGTACTGCCGATAGACCCAGGAGGGGTCTGCCAGCAGGTCGAGGAGGTCGGCGCCGGCGTCCGCCGGAGCGGCCATGGCGGCCAGCGCCTCGTCCCCCGGCGGTGCCGCCGGGGGGGCCAGGGGCCGGTCGTAGCGGG
>JADDRA010000063.1:1568-9303 GCA_016781105.1 Actinomycetota bacterium
CCAGCACGGCGCCGCCGGGGCCGTCGAGGACGCGCAGGCGGCCCTCGGTGCCCGTCACCCGGCCCACCACCGCCGCCCGCACCTCCCAGCGGGCGCACACAGCAAGCACGTGGTCGAGGTCGCCGGGCTCGACGATGGCCAGCATGCGCTCCTGGCTCTCGCTGGTCATCACCTCGAAGGGCGCCATCCCCGGCTCCCGGCGGGGCACGGCCGACACGTCGACGTCCATGCCCACCCCGCCCCGGCTGGCCGTCTCGCTGGTGGCGCAGGTCAGGCCGGCGCCGCCCAGGTCCTGGATGCCCACCACCAGGCCGGCGTCGAGCAGGGCCAGGCAGGCCTCGATGAGCCGCTTCTCCTCGTAGGGGTCGCCGATCTGCACGCTGGGCCGCTTGGCCGCCTCCTCGCCGCCGCCCCCCTCACCCGGGGCCGGGCCGGCGCCGTCGCCCCCGAAGCCGGCCGAGGCGAGCACGCTCACCTCGCCGATGCCGTCACGGCCGGTGGCCGAGCCCAGCAGCACCGCCAGGTTGCCCGCGCCCGACGCCCGGCCCAGCACCAGGCGCTCGACCGGCAGCAGGCCGAGGCAGGCCACGTTCACCAGCGGGTTGCCGGCGTAGGTGGCGTCGCACACCAGCTCCCCGCCCACGGTGGGCACGCCGACCGAGTTGCCGTAGCCCGAGATGCCGCTCACCACCCCCTCGAGCACCCACCGGCTGCGGGCGTCGTCGAGCGGCCCCACCCGCAGGGCGTCCATCAGGGCGACGGGCCGGGCGCCCATGGTGAAGATGTCGCGCAGGATGCCGCCGGCGCCCGTGGCCGCGCCCTGGTAGGGCTCGATGGCCGAGGGGTGGTTGTGGCTCTCGATGCGGATGGCGGCGGCGATGCCGTCGCCCACGTCGAGCACCCCGGCGTTCTCCCCGGGGCCGACCAGGACCCCCTCCCCCTCGGAGGGCAGCCGGGCCAGGTGGAGGCGCGACGACTTGTAGGAGCAGTGCTCCGACCACATCACCGCGTACATGGCCAGCTCGAGGTGGTTGGGCGACCGGCCCAGGATCCGCTCGATCTCGCCGGCCTCGGCGTCGGTCAGGCCGAGGGCCCCGTGGACCGCCTCGGTCACCGGGCGGCCACCGGGCCCGCCCCCGCCGCGGCGGCGGCCAGGAACGACGCCAGCAGGGCGGCCCCGTCACCGGAGCCGACCAGCGGATCGCTGGCCCGTTCGGGGTGGGGCATGAGGCCGACCACGTTGCGCCCGGGCGAGCAGATGCCGGCGATGTCGTCGACCGAGCCGTTGGGGTTGTCGAGGTAGCGCAGCACCACCCGGTCGTCGGCCCGCAGGTCGGCCAGGGTCGAGGGCGAGCAGGTGTAGTTGCCCTCGAAGTGGTTGACGGGGATGTCGAGGACCCGGCCCACGGGCACGCCGCCGGTGAGCGCCGAGCGGTCCGTCTCCACCCGGACCGCCACCGTCATGCAGAGGAACTTGAGGCCCCGGTTCTTCTGCAGGGCGCCGGGGAGGAGGCCGGCCTCGGTCAGGACCTGGAAGCCGTTGCAGATGCCGAGCACCGGCCCGCCGTCCCGGGCGAAGCCGGCGACCGCCTCCATCACCGGCGAGAAGCGGGCGATGGCCCCGGGCCGGAGGTAGTCGCCGTGGGCGAAGCCGCCGGGCACGACCACGGCGTCGCACCCGCGCACGCTGGCCTCGGCGTGCCACAGCATCTCGACGTCGGCGCCCAGGGCCGCCAGCGCCTTGGCCGCGTCGCGCTCGCAGTTCGAGCCGGGGAACACCACCACGCCGACCCGCCCGCTCACGGCGTGCCCGCGGCCGACAGCGTCACCTCGGCGTCCTCGATCACCGGGTTGGCCAGGAAGCGCCGGCACAGCTCCTCGACCCGGGCCCGGGCGCTGTCCTCGTCGGGACCGTCGACCGCGAAGCGGATGGCCTTGCCCACGCCCACCCCGCTGAAGCCGTCGAAGCCCAGCGCCGGCAGGGCCCGCTCGATGGTCGACCCCTGGGGATCGGCGATCCCGGGGCGCAGCCGGATCTCCACCAGCACGTCGAACCTCACCGGTCGCCGCCCCCGTCGCCGGCGTCGCCGTCGCCGCTCGAGCCGGGCCAGGCCGCCAGCGACCGGTCGGTGAGGCGCTCGTAGGCCTCGACGTAGCGGGCCCGGGTCGCGGCCACCACCTCCGGGGGCAGGGGCGGGGGCGGGGGCGCCTTGTCCCAGTCGAGCCCGTCCAGCCACTGCCGGAGTGGCTCCTTGTCGTAGGAGGGCGGCGTCGACCCGGGCTCCCAGCGCTCGGCCGGCCAGAACCGGGACGAGTCGGGGGTGAGGACCTCGTCGGCCACCACCAGCTCGCCGTCGACCACTCCCAGCTCGAACTTGGTGTCGGCGACGAGGAAGCCCCGTGCCGCCGCCCGCTCGGCCCCCCGCCGGTAGAGCTCGAGGGACAGGTCCCGGGCCTGCTCGGCCACCTCCCGGCCCACCAGGTCGACCGCCTGGGCGAAGGAGAGGTTGACGTCGTGGCCCTCGTCAGCCTTGGTCGAGGGGGTGAACACCGGCTCGGGGAGCCGGTCGGACTCCTGGAGCCCGGCGGGCGCCGGCTCGCCGTGCACCGTCCCCTCCTGGCGGTACTCCCGCCAGGCCGACCCGGCCAGGTAACCCCGCACGATGCACTCGATGGGCAGCATCTCGGCCCGCCGGCACAGCATGACCCGCCCGGCCAGCTCGGGACGCCGGGCCCGCTCGGGCAGGTCGTCGAGCGAGGTCGACACCAGGTGGGTGGCGGCCACGTCGGCCAGGTGCTCGAACCAGAAGGCCGCCATGGCGGTCAGGACCCGGCCCTTGTCGGGGACGGGCTCGGCCATGACCACGTCGAAGGCGCTGATCTGGTCGGTGGCCACCATGAGCAGGAGGCCGTCGCCGGCGTCGTAGAGCCGGCGGACCTTGCCCGCGTGCAGGAGGGGGAGCTCCAAGGTGTGGGACGGCGACGGCATGCTCGGCGACGGCGTGCTCACAGCAGAGGCCCGGGACTGTAGGCGGCCGCCTCGGTGTGGCGGGCCACCACCTCGGCCACCTCCTCGACGAAGGCGGCGGTCTGGCGAGGTGCCAGACCCACAAAGGCGGCGGGGTCGGCCACCAAGGCGTCGAGCCGGTCCCGGTCGAGGGGAAGGCGAGGGTCGGCCGCCAGGCGGTCGAGGAGGCCGTCGCCCGGGTGGCCCCGGCGCCGGTCGTCGGCGACCGACAGCGCGTGGCCCTTGATGATCCCGTGGGCCTGCTCCCGTCCCAGTCCGGCCTGCACGGCCGCCACCAGGATCCGGCCGGTGGCCAGGAAGGGCAGCTCCCGGCGCAGCTCGGCCTCGATGACCCCGGGGTGGGCGGCGAAGCCGTCGAGGACGTGGAGGAACGTCTCGAACAGCCCGTCGGTCGCGAGGAACGCGCCGGGCAGGGCCACCCGGCGCACCACCGAGCAGCTCACGTCCCCCTCGTTCCACTGGGTGCCGGCCAGGTCGGCCACCATAGCGAGCTGCCCCCGCAGCACCGTGGCCAGGGCGGCCACCCGCTCGCAGGAGCGGGTGTTGGTCTTGTGGGGCATGGCCGAGGATCCCACCTGCCCGGGGGCGAAGCCCTCGCTGGCCAGGTCGTGGCCGGCCATCAGTCGGATGGTGGTGGCCAGGTTGGCCGGCCCGGCCACCGCCTGGACCAGGGCGGCGACCACGTCGAGGTCGAGGGAGCGGGGGTAGACCTGCCCGACGCTGCCCAGCTCGACGGCGAAGCCCAGCCGCCGGGCCAGGGCCGCCTCCAGCGCCCCGAGGCGCTCGGGGTCGCCACCCAGGAGCTCGAGCTGGTCGGCGCTGGTGCCCACCGGTCCCTTGAGGCCCCGCAACGGGTAGCGGGCCAGGAGCTCCTCGAGGCGGGCCAGGGCCACCAGCAGCTCCTGGCCACAGGTGGCGAAGCGCTTGCCGAGCGTGGTCGCCTGGGCGGGCACGTTGTGGGTGCGGGCCACCACGACCAGCCCGGCGTGCTCGGTGGCCCGCTCGGCCAGCCGGGCCAGCGTGGCCACGGCCCGGTCGCGCACGAGCACCAGGGCGTCGCGCACCTGGGCCTGCTCCACGTTCTCGGTGAGGTCGCGCGAGGTCATCGCCTTGTGGATGTGCTCGTGGCCGGCCAGGTCGCAGAACTCCTCGATGCGAGCCTTCACGTCGTGGCGGGTCACCCGCTCCCGGGCCTCGATGGACGCCAGGTCGACGTCGTCGACGACCTTCTCGTAGGCCTCGACCACGCCCTCGGTCACAGACACGCCGAGGTCACGCTGGGCCTCCAGCACGGCCAGCCACAGGCGCCGCTCGCGCACCACCTTGCCCCGGGGGGACCAGACCGCCACCATGGCGGCGCTGGCGTAGCGCTGGGCCAGGACGTCGGGGATCTGCTCGCGCTCGCCGGTGGTGCCGCTCATCCCCCCGCCCGGGCCCGCCGGTCGTCGGCGAGGGCGGCGGCCAGGCGTTCGTCGGCGACGGCCAGCATCTGCACGACCAGCAGGGCGGCGTTGACGGCCCCGTCGATGGCCACCGTCGCCACGGGGACCCCCTTGGGCATCTGGACGATGGCGTAGAGCGCGTCGACGCCGTTGAGCGCCCCACCCGAGAGGGGGACGCCCACCACCGGCAGGGTGGTGTGGGCGGCCACCGCTCCGGGCAGGGCGGCGGCCAGGCCGGCGCCACAGATGAAGGCGACGTAGCCCGCCTCCCGCGCCCCCCGGGCCAGCTCGGCCACCGCGTCGGGGGTGCGATGGGCCGACAGGACCCGCTCGTCGACCTCGATCCCGAAGCCCTGGAGGGTCTCGACCGCGGGCGCCATCCTGGCGGCGTCGCTGGCCGACCCCATCAAGACGCCCACCTTCATCACCCCTCCCCCCTTTCCTGTTCTGGCCGCACGCCATCCTGGTTTCCGGCGGTCTCCTGGGGCCAGAACGGCGAGGATCCGCCGGTGGCGGCGCCCGCGGCACTCGCGGCGCCCTCGGCGATGTCGCTGCGGTGCTGCAGGCCGGGCCACGACAGGTGGGCCACGGCCCGGTAGGCCCGGTCCCGAGCCTGGGCCAGGGTGGGGGCGACGGCGGTGACGTCGAGCACCCGTCCGCCGGCGGTCACCAGCGCTCCGTCGGCGCCCGCGGCCACGCCGGCCGCGTGGACGCTGATCCCCTCGACCGCCCGGGCCTCCTCCAGGCCCTCGATCGGGTCGCCGGGGCGCGGCGCCAACGGGTAGCCCTCGGTCGCGCAGACCACCGTCACCGCGGCATCGTCGGCGAAGACGGGGGTGGTGCGCAAACGGCCGGTGGCGGCCTCGGCCAGCAGAGCCACCAGATCGGTGTCGAGGCGGGGCAGGACCACCTGGGCCTCGGGGTCGCCGAAGCGGACGTTGAACTCGAGGACCGTGGGTCCCTCGTCGGTGAGCATGAGCCCGGCGTAGAGGACGCCCCGGTAGTCGATGCCTCGCCGGCGCAGGGCCGCCAGGGTGGGCAGGACCGCCTTGTCCATCACCGCGTCCACCAGCGGCGGAGGGGCCGAGGGGACGGGCGAGAACGCGCCCATCCCGCCGGTGTTCGGCCCCCGGTCGCCGTCGAGCAGGCGCTTGTGGTCCTGGGCCGGGGCCAGGGCCACCGCCGTGGTCCCGTCGCACACGGCCAGGACCGACAGCTCGGGGCCCATCAGCCCCTCCTCGATGATCACCGTGCGCCCTGCCTCGCCAAAGGCGGTACCCGACAGCTTGTCTGCGACGTCGGCGCTCGCCTCGTCGAGGTCGTCGGTCACCAGGACCCCCTTGCCCGCGGCCAGGCCGTCGGTCTTGACCACCCACGGCGGCGCCAGCGAGGCAAGGAAGGCCCGCGCCGGCTCGACCTCGGTGAAGGAGCCGTGGCGGGCGCTACGCACCCCGGCGTCGTCGAGGACCTCCTTCATCCACCGCTTGGAGCCCTCCAGCCGGGCCCCGTCGGCCCCGGGGCCGAAGACCAGGTGCCCCCGGGCCCGAAGGCGATCGGCCAGGCCGTCGACCAGGGGCTGCTCGGGGCCGATGACGAACAGGTCGGCGTCGATCTCGACCGGGTCGGCGGAGGTCGAGCCGGGGATGCCGGCGTTGCCGGGAGCGACCACCACCTCGTCGGCGGTGCGGGCCAGCACCTGGGCCAGGGCGTGCTCGCGCCCGCCCGAGCCCACGACGCACACCCGCATCAAGGCACCGCTCAGGCCACGTGGACCGTCTGGAGGCGCTCGGGGCCCACGCCCACGTAGCTCACCGGCACCCCACCCTGGTCGGCCAGGAACAGCACGTAGTCGCGCGCCGCCGGGGGCAGCTCGTCGAGGGTGGTCGCCCCCGAGCAGTCGCTCTGCCAGCCCTTCAGCTCCTGGTAGACGGGGCGCACCTTGTGCAGCACCGACTGGTGGTAGGGCAGGTGGTCGAGGCGCTCGCCGTCGACCTCGTAGGCCACGCACACCTTGACCACCTCGCAAGGGTCGAGGACGTCGAGCTTGGTCAGGAAGATGTCGGTCAGGCTGTTGAGGCGCACGGCGTGGCGCAACATCACCGTGTCGAACCACCCGGGCCGGCGCCGGCGCCCGGTGTTGGTGCCCCACTCCCGGCCCCGCTCCACCAGCAGGTCGCCCACGTCGTCGTGCAGCTCGGTCGGGAAGGGGCCTGAACCCACCCTGGTCAGGTAGGCCTTGGTGATGCCGATGATGCGGTCGAGGTGACGGGGTCCGACCCCGGCTCCGGCGCAGGCCCCGCCCGCCACAGGGTTGGAGGAGGTCACGAAGGGATAGGTGCCGTGGTCGAGGTCGAGGAAGGTGGCCTGGGCCCCTTCGAACATGACCTCCTTGCCCGCCTCCAGCGCCTGGTGCACCAGGTGCACCGAGTCGGCGATGCGGGGCTCGAGGCGGGGGGCGATGTCGTCGAGGTAGCGCTCGGCGATGTCGTCGGCCGACAGGGGGAGCTGGTTGTAGACCTTGGCCAGGATGGCGTTCTTCTCCTTGAGCACCACCTCGAGCTTCTGGCGGAAGATCTTGGGGTCGAGCAGGTCCTGGACCCGCAGGCCCACCCGGGCCGCCTTGTCGGCGTAGCTGGGGCCGATGCCCCCCTTGGTGGTGCCCAACTTGTTGCGGCCCAGGTAGCGCTCGGCCAGCTGGTCGATCTCCTGGTGGTAGGGCAGGATCAGGTGGGCGTTGCCGCTGATCACCAGGTTCGAGGTGTCGATCCCCCGGGCCTCCAGGGTGGCGATCTCCTCCAGGAGGACCTGGGGCTCGACCACCACGCCGTTGCCGATGACGTTCAGGGTGTCGGGGTGCAGGATGCCGCTCGGCACCAGGCGCACGGCGAAGCTCTGCTCGCCCACGACGATGGTGTGGCCGGCGTTGTGGCCGCCCTGGTAGCGCACCACCACGTCCATCTCGGGGGCGAGGAGGTCGGTGAGCTTCCCCTTGCCTTCGTCACCCCACTGGGTGCCGACGACCACCGTGCCGGGCACGCGTCTCTCCTCGCAATGGCTGCCACCGCTGAGGCGCTGGCGGTCGAGAAGCATACCGAAGGAGGGGGCGGGCGGTCCCCGCCCCCTCCGACGGTCAGGGAGATGGTTCCCTTGGAGGCTGCTTCTCGCTAGTGGTCGAGCGCCTGCTCGATCATGGTCATGGCCCACACTCCGACAGCGTGGGCGTCACCGGTGTCGATGTGCGCCTCGCCGTCTGAGTGGTTGGAGG
>JADDRA010000028.1:0-2695 GCA_016781105.1 Actinomycetota bacterium
CGTGAGGGATTCGAACCCCCGACCCCTTGCGCGTCATGCAAGTGCTCTGCCAACTGAGCTAACGGCCCGGACCCGAGACGCTACCACCCTGGCCGACGCCCACCCGGGGCGGCCTCGGAGCCCCGCGCCTGCCGTCTGGCCTGGTACACACCCGGGATGGAACCCCCGTTGCCCCGCAGCCTGTTCCCGGTCACCGAGCGCTGGGCCTACCTGAACCACGCCGGGGTGGCGCCCCTGCCCAGCTCCGCCGTCGAGGCCATGGCCGGCTACGCCAGCCGGATCGCCGGTGGCGGGTCGCTGGCCGTCGAGGGGCACAACCAGCGGGCCGAGGAGATCCGCCAGGTCAGCGCCCGGCTTCTCGGGGTTCCCGAACGGGACGTCGCGTTCGTCAAGAACACCACCGAGGGCCTCGGCTTCGTGGCCAACGGGCTGGACTGGCAGCCGGGAGACCGGGTCGTCGTCCCCGACCTGGAGTTCCCCTCCACCCTCTACCCCTGGCTGGCCCTGCGAGACCGGGGGGTGGTGGTCGACCTGGTCGTCCCCCAGGGACCAGGCCGCACGCTGGCGACCGAGGCCTTCGCCGAGGTCATCGCCCGGGGGGTGCCCCCCAAGGTGGTGGCCACCAGCTGGGTGCAGTTCGGCCGCGGCTGGCGGACCGACCTGGGCGCCCTGGCCCGGGTCTGCCACTACGCCGGGGCGCTGCTGTGCGCCGACGTCATCCAAGGGCTCGGGGTGATCCCGAGCGAGTTGGAGGCGTGGGGGGTCGACTTCGCCACGGCCGACGCCCACAAGTGGCTGCTCGGCCCCGAGGGCATCGGCGTGCTCTACGTGGCCGGGCGCTGCCTCGACCGGCTGCGCCCCCTCGAGCCGGGCTGGAACTCGGTGGTCCACCGCCAGCAGTGGGACGACCGGGAGCTGGTGTGGGACGCCGGCGCCCGCCGCCTGGAGGGGGGCAGCCACAACCAGGCCGGCCTGCACGCCCTGGGCGCCTCGCTCGACCTGCTGGCCGGCGCGGGCATCGACGACGTCTGGCGCCACGTCGACGAGCTGTGCGATCGGGCTTGCGCCGGGCTGGCGGGCGTCGGGGCGAGGGTGCTCTCGGACCGCTCGGTAGCCGGGCGCTCGGGTGTGGTCACCTTCTCGGTCGCGGGACACGACCCGGCTGCCGTCCACCGTCACCTCCTCGAAGCCGGCATCGTCACCTCGCCCCGGGGCGGGGGCGTGCGCCTCGCCCCCCACGCCTACAACACGGCCGAGGAGATCGACGCCCTGGTCGCGCAGGTGGGTCAGCTCTGCGGCGGCGCCGGGGGCACGGCCCGGTAGATCGATCCCGCCGCCGAGGCGAAGACGACCTCCCCGTCGCCGTCCTCGCCGATGTGGGAGAGCTGGGGCACCTTGGCCTCCTCCCGGCGGACGTCGACCGCTCCGCCCTCGGGGGTGCCCGACAGGCTCCACAGCGTGCCGGCGCAGAAGTCGCCGTAGACGTAGCGGCGCACCAGGTCGGGGAGGCTGGCCCCGCCGTAGACGAAGCCGCCCGTCACCGAGCACCCCTCGTCGTGGGAGTAGGTGGCCACGGGGAAGACGAGCTCGCCCGGGCCCACCACCTCGTGGCCGACCAGGCGCTGGCGGCCCTCGTAGGCGCTCCACCCGAGGTTCTTCGGCGCCTCGTCGACCTCCAGGCGGACCCGGTTGACCTCCTCGACACGGTCCTGGCCGACGTCGGCCACCCACACCTCGGCCAGAGCGGGATCGAAGGAGAAGCGCCAGGGGTTGCGCAGGCCGGTGAGGACCACCTCCCAACGGGGCACCTCGGCGTCGACATCGACGGCCACCACCTTCCCCAACAGCGACGCGGGGTCCTGGGCCCGGCGCTCGGGGTCGAAGGCACCACCGCCGTCACCCAGCCCGAGGTAGAGCCGGCCGTCGGGTCCAAAGGCGAGCTGCCCGCCGTTGTGGTTCTCCTCGGGCTGGTCGACGAAGAGCAGCTCTCGCACCGGGTCGGGCTCGATGGAGCGGCCGTCGGCTCGGGCCCGGAACTCCGCCACCCGGGTGTCGCCGGCCGGGTCGGACCAGTGCAGGAAGAGCCGCCGATTGGTGGCGAAGGCCGGGTCGAAAGCGAGACCGAGCAGGCCCTGCTCGGTCCCCGTGCGCACCCGGTCGCCCAGGTCGAGGGCCAGGGTGCGCTCCTCGCCGACGATGCGCACGACCCGGCCGGCCTGCTCGAGCACCCACAGCGCCTCGGGGTCGCCGGGCGCCGCCCCCACGAAGGTCGGGCGGTCGAGTCCGGTGGCGATCCGCTCCACGTCGAAGTGGTGGGCGGGGGCAGGCTCGGGGCTCGCGGCAGGAGGCTGCGCCGACGACTGGGTGCCGCAGCCGGCGATGACCGCCAGGGCCAGGGCGACGACCAGCGACGGGGCAGCAGACAGGAGCTCCACACCGGCGACCTTAGGCCACCCTACGCCTGACTGTTACGTTGGGATGATGCGGCGGGCAGTGGTTGTCTCCCTGGCCGTTGCCGCCCTCTCGCTCCTGGTCGTGGCTCCCGCCCCCTCCTACGACCCGTGGGCCTGGCTGGGGTGGGGCGACCAGCTCGGGGTCGGTCAGCTGAACACGGTCGAGGGACCGTCGTTCAAGCCCCTTCCCGTCGCCGTGTGCGCCCTGCTGGCCCCCCTCGGACCAGCGGCCGTGTGGCTGT
>JADDRA010000028.1:2871-9052 GCA_016781105.1 Actinomycetota bacterium
CCCTGGCCCTGGCCGGCGCCGAGGCGTGGCGGAGCGGCCGCCCCCGCTGGTCCCTGGCGTGCGCCGTGGCTGCCGGCCTCGTGCGGGTCGAGACCTGGCCCTTCCTGGTCGCCGCCGCCGTGGCCGCCTGGCGCCGGCGGCCCCAGGACCGGGTGCTCCTCCTCGCCGCCGGCCTCGTGGTCCCCCTGGCCTGGATCGTCCCCGAGGTGGTGGGCTCGGGCCAGGCCCTGCGCTCGGCCACCCGAGCCCGCATGGCCGTCCCGGGACAGCCCGGGGAGGCGGACTCCCCTGTGCTGGCGTCGTTGGGGGTCGCCTTGGCCCTGCCCCTGTGGCCGCTGTGGGCGGGTGTGGTCCTGGCCGCGGGGACGGCGTGGCGCGAGCGAGACCGCCAGTCGGGCCTCCTCCTGGTCCCCGCCGGGGTGGGCCTGGGCTGGATCGCCATCGTGGCCGCCATGGCCCGGGCCGGCTTCTCGGGTGAACCCCGCTACGCCCTTCCCGGCGCCGCCCTGGTGGCGGTGAGCGGCGCGGCCGGCCTGGTGGTGGCCCTCCGCCGGGTGGCTCCGGCACCCCGGCTCGCCGGCGTCCTCGCCGCCCTGGTGGTGACCGCGGCAGCGCTGCCCCGTGTCGGGGACGTGGCTGCGATCCGTTCCGGCCAGGCCTACCAGTGGCGCCTCCAGGCCGACCTGGCTGCGGCGGTGAGCCGGGTGGGTGGAGCCGAGGAGATCCTCGCCTGCGGCCAGCCCTACGTCGGGCCCCTGCGCGGCACCCTCCTGGCCCACCACCTCGGTGTGCCCCGCCAGGTCGTGGAGCCCGATCGGGTCCCCCAGCCCCCCGGCCTGGTGTTCCGCTCGGCCCTGCACCCCGGTGAGGTGTCGACCCCGGCCGTCCCCCCCGCCTTCCGGCCGGTGGCCCGGGTCGGTCTCTGGCAGGTCTTCGCCGGGTGCGAGCGCCTGGCGGCCACCGAGCTCAGCGGAAGTCGCGGGAGTGACCTGGCCGGGGGCCGCCCAGGGGCAGGGGCTCCAGGCGGTCGGCCACCACGTTGACCACCCCCTCGGCCCGCTCCAGGGTCCCCCGCACCAGCAGGGCTGCTGCCGTGGTGGCCACCCGGCGGTGGCGGGCCCACAGACCGGCTGAGCAGATGACGTTGACCAGGCCGGTCTCGTCCTCGAGGTTGACGAAGACCGTGCCCGAGGCCGTGGCCGGACGCTGGCGGTGGGTGACCACGCCGCCCACCAGCACCCGGCGTTCGGGCTCGGCGCTGGCCAGGGCCTCGGCGGTGAGCACGCCCAGGGCGTCGAGGTGGGCCCGCACGTGCTCGGTGGGATGGACCTCTGCGCTGATGCCGGTGGCCCACAGGTCGGCGGTGGTCTCCTCGGGACCGGACATGGCGCCCAGCACGGGAGCCTCGGCGCCGGTCACCACCCCGGGCAGGGTGCCGGGGCGGGCCTGGGCGCAGACTCCGGCCGCCCACAGCGCCTCGCGCCGGTCCAGGCCCAGGGACTCGAACGCGCCGGCGCCGGCCAGGGCCTCCAGGGCCGACAGCCCCGCCCCGGTGTGGCGCACCAGGTCGTCCATGGACGCGTACGGGCGGCCTACGGTGATGCGCGCCGCCAGGTCGTCGCCCACGTCGCGCACCTGGTCGAGCCCCAGGCGCAGGGCCACGCCCCCCCCGGTCCCGCCGTTGGCCCCGGGGGGCTCCAGGGGCTCGAGGGTCGACACCTCGGCGCTGGCGTTGACGTCGGGCCGGCGCACCACCACCCCGTGGCGGCGGGCGTCGCGCACCAGGGTGTGAGGCGACCAGAACCCCATGGGCTGGGCGTTGAGCAGGGCGGCGCAGAAGGCCGCCGGGTAGTGCCGCTTGCACCAGGCACTGGCGTAGACCAGGTAGGCGAAGCTCACCGAGTGGCTCTCGGGGAAGCCGAAGTTGGCGAAGGCGGCCAGCTTGTCGTAGACGACCTCGGCCACCTCGCCGGTGATCCCCCGTTCGGCCATGCCGGCGAAGAGCCGCCCCCGCAGGCGCTCCATGCGCTCCCCCGAGCGCTTGGAGCCCATGGCCTGGCGGAGCTGGTCGGCCTCGGCGGGCGAGAACCCGGCCACGTCGATGGCCATCTGCATGAGCTGCTCCTGGAACAGGGGCACGCCCAGCGTCTTGGCCAGGGAGGGCTCGAGCAGGGGGTGCAGGTAGGTGACCGCCTCGGTGCCGTTGCGCCGGCGCAGGTAGGGGTGCACCGAGTCGCCCTGGATGGGGCCGGGGCGGATGAGGGCGACCTCGACCACCAGGTCGTAGAAGCAGCGCGGCTTCAGCCGGGGCAGGGTGGCCATCTGGGCCCGGCTCTCCACCTGGAACACGCCCACCGAGTCGGCCTGGCACAGCATCTCGTAGACGGCCGGGTCCTGGGGCAGGGTGGCCAGGTCGACTTCCACCCCGTGGTGCTCGGCGATCAGGTCGAGGCAGCGGTGCAGGGCCGACAGCATCCCCAGGCCCAGCAGGTCGAACTTGACCAGGCCCACGGCGGCGCAGTCGTCCTTGTCCCACTGCAGCACGCTGCGATCGGCCATGCGGCCCCACTCCACCGGGCACACCTCGACCACCGGCCGGTCGCAGATCACCATGCCCCCCGAGTGGATGCCCAGGTGGCGGGGGAAGTGCTGCACCTCCCGAGCCAGGGCCAGCACCGCCTCGGGGACCTCGCTGCGGCCCGGGGCGGGCAGGGCGTGGTCGAGCTGCTTGGACCAGGCGTCGACCTGGCCGGGCGGGTGGCCCAGGGCCTTGCCCATCTCCCGCACCGCCGAGCGAGGCCGGTAGGTGATGACGTTGGCCACCTGGGCGGCCCGCTCCCGGCCGTAGCGGCGGTACACGTACTGGATGGCCTCCTCCCGGCGCTCGCTCTCGATGTCGACGTCGATGTCGGGCGGGCCGTCGCGCTCGGGGGACAGGAAGCGCTCGAAGAGCAGGCCCAGGCCCACGGCGTCGGCGTTGGTGACGCCGAGGGCGTAGCACACGGCCGAGTTGGCCGCCGACCCCCGGCCCTGGCAGTAGATGCCCCGGCCCCGGCAGAACTCGACGATGTCGTGGACCACCAGGAAGTAGCCGGGGAAGCCGAGTGCCTCGATCACCTCCAGCTCGTGGTCGACCTGGCCCCACGCCCCGGGCACCCGCTCGGCGCCCCGGGGGCCGTAGCGCTGGCTCGCCCCGGCCTCGGCCAGCTCGCGCAGCCAGGTCATCTCGCTGTGGCCGGGGGGGACCGGGAAGTCGGGCAGGCGGGGGGCGACCAGGGCCAGGTCGAAGGCGCAGGCCCGGCCCAGCTCGGCGGCCCGCTCCACCGCCCCCGGGTAGCGGGCCAGGCGCCGGGCCTGCTCGGCGCCCGAGCGCAGGCAGGCACCGGCTGAGGCGGGCAGCCACCCGTCGACCTCGTCGAGGCTGCGCCGGGCGCGCACCGCAGCCAGGGCGGTGGCCAGGCGCCGGCGTGAGGGCAGGGCGTAGTGGACGTTGTTGGTGGCCACCACCTCGACGCCGGCCCGGGTGGCCACCTCGGCCAGGGCGTCGTTGCGGGCCGAGTCGAGCGGGTCGCCGTGGTCCCACACCTCCACGGCCACCTGGTCCCGGCCAAAGGCCTCCATCAGGCGGGCCAGCTCCCGGGCCGCGGCCGCCGGCCCGTCGGCGACCAGGGCGGCCGGCACCGTCCCCTTGCGGCAGCCGGTGAGCACCTGCCAGTGCCCGCCCCCCGCCTCGCCCGCCGGCCCGGGTCCGCCCACCGCGGCCAGGGTGGCCAGGTCGGTGCGGGGCCGGCCCTTGGCGCCCCCCGCCAGCTGGGCCTCGCTGATGGCCCGGCTCAGGCGGGCGTAGCCCTCGGGGTCGCGGGCCAGCACCACCAGGTGGTGGCCGGCGGGGTCGGGCATGCCGCTACGCCCCCCGGGAGGGCGGCCCAGGGTGAGCTCGGCCCCGAAGGCCACCGGCAGGCGCAGGTGGCGGGCCGCCTCGGCGAAGCGGACCACCCCGTAGAGGCCGTCGTGGTCGGTGAGAGCCAGGGCCGACAGGCCCAGACGGGCCGCCTCCTCCACCAGCTCCTCGGGATGGGAGGCGCCGTCGAGGAAGCTGAAGTTGGAGTGGCAGTGCAGCTCGGCGTAGGCCACCGAGCCGGTGCGGGCGGGACGCTCGGGCAGGCTCGGCGGGGCCTGGTAGGCCGGGCGCCGGGCCGACCACGCCGGGCTGTCGCCGCCGTCGGCCCCCGGAGGACGGCCGTCGGAGAGCCGTTGCTCCAGCTCGGCCCAGGGCACGGGAGGATTGCGCCAGCCCACCCGGCCACGGTAGCGAACGCACGTTTGTAAGGGCCAACGCGAGGACCCCACAGTTCTGGGTGGTCGAACCGGGACCGAAGCGGCCCACCCTCCACCACCAGAACGAAAGGGGTCAGGGGCGACCCCAGGGAGGTCAGGCGCCTCGGAGGGCGGCGATGTCGGCCAGCTGGGCGTGCAGCCAGGCCGACACGTCGTGGTCGCGCACCCACCGGGCCGCCCCCTGGCTCCGCTCCCGGCGCTCGTCGGCCCCCATGGTCAGGGCCTGGTACAGGGCCTCGGCCTGCTGGGCCACGTCGAAGGGGTACAGGGTGACGGCGAAGTCACCCAGCTCCTCGTAGGCCCCCGTCGTCTCCGACAGGGCCAGCACACCCTCGCGGCGGTTGAGGACCACCGCCTCCTTGGCCACCAGGTTCATCCCGTCGACGATGGCGTTGACCACCAGCACGTCGAACACCAGGTAGGCGGCCACGGCCTGATCGAGGTTCTCCTCCAGGCGTAGGTCGATGGGCTGCCAGTCGGCGGTGCCGTGCTCGAGGTTGACGTCGGCCACCACCCGGCGGATGGCCTGGGTGTAGTCGGCGTACTCCTCGACGTCCTGGCGACTGGGCTGGAGCAGGGCCAGGAAGGTCACCCGCTCGGCCAGCTCAGGGTGGTCGCGCAGCAACAGGTCGAAGGCCCGGAAGCCCCGCACGATGTTCTTGGACGGATCGGTGCGGTCCACCCGCAGGATCAGGTAGTCGCGCCGCAGCCCCCACAGCGCCCGCTCGTGCTCGCCCACCTCGGCCGACGTGGCCCGCTCACCCAGCTCCTCGGGGTCGATCGACACCGGGTAGGCCCGGGCCGCCACCGTCCGGCCGTCGACGGCCACGGTGCGCTCGTCGAGGTCGACGTCGAGGCCGAGCAGCTCCTGGCAGCCGAGCAGGAAGTTGCGGGCGAAGCGCTCGGTGTGGAAGGCGACCACGTCGTTGCCCAGCAGCCCGGTGAAGACCGCCTCGCGCATGGGCGGGGGGAGGACCCGCCAGGCGTCGGGCTGGGGCCAGGGGATGTGCACGAAGTGGTGGAGGAACACGTCGGGGCAGCGCTCCCGGACCAGGGCGGCCAGCAGGTAGAAGTGGTAGTCGTGGACCATGACGGTGGCCCGGCCGCCGGCGGCAGCCACCTCCTCCACCTCCTCGGCCACCACCTCGGCGAAGCGCCGGTTGACCACCGCGTAGCCGTGCTCGAAGGCGTCGTGCTCCCGTCGGGTGAGGTCGGGCGCGTCGGGCCGGTCCCACAGCTCGTGCTGGACGAACCACAGCAGCGGGTTGGCGATGATGCTGTAGAAGGCCTCGTGGGCGTCGTCGTCGACCGTCACCATCCGCAGCCGGAGCCCGTCGTCGGTGTCCCCGCCCTCGGGGCCGAGGTGCTCGTCGAGGTGCTCGTCGAGGTCGAAGCTGGCCCCGTCGTGCTCGGCGACGACGGCGGCGTCCTCGTCGGTCAGGGCGGCGCAGACCCACCTCGCCTCGCCCAACTGGCCGGCCAGGCTGGACAGGGCGGTCACCAGGCCACCGCCACCCCGCTCGGCGCTGCGCGCACCGTCGTCGGCTCGGCTGAACTGCACCGGTCCGCGGTGGGAGACGAGGATCAGCCCGCCGTCGTCGATCGCCGCCTCCGCCTCGCCCACCGGGGCACCCTACCGAGGCCGGGACCGGCCCTGCCGATCGACCTCAGGAGGGCGTCGGGTCGCCCTCGCCGCGCACGTCGAGACCGGCGGCGGCCAGGGCCTGTTCGATCCCGGCCCGGTGATCGGGGGTGAGGTCGTCCCGGGCGCCGGGAGGGACCTCGACGTCGAGCAGGTCGGCGACCGCGACCAGGGCGTCGTCGTAGGTGTAGAGGTCGGCGT
>JADDRA010000064.1 GCA_016781105.1 Actinomycetota bacterium
TCAGAGCCAAGAGGCGGCGCCGGGAATCGAACCCGGGTACAGGGCTTTGCAGGCCCTTGCCTCAACCACTCGGCCACGCCGCCGGACGGGCAACCCTAGCGTTCCAGGCCCACCGGCGAGCCCGAGCCGAGCGTCAGAGCAGGAAGCCGAAGACCAGCACCAGGATGAAGATGATCAGGGCGCCGGCGATGACCGCACCGAGGGGGTTCATCCCGAACCCCGGGCCACCCCCGATCCGGCGCTCGATGACGATGCGTCGCCCGCGGGCCGGAGCCGGGCCTCGCTCGACCACCCGCTCCTCCCGGACCACCCGCTCCTCGGGACCCATGGGATCGCTCACCGTTCCTCCTCGGCTCGACTCCCCCGCACCGTAGACCGGCGGTACGGTCGACGGCCATGGCGGACAACGACAACGACCCGACGACCGTCACTCGAGCTGGCCGGACCCAGCCCATGCCCGCAGCCGCACCGAGAGGACCCGAGCCCGGCCGAGCGCCGGGCTGGCGTTCGGGCCAGGTCGCCGTGGTCGGCATCCTGGCCCTGCTCCTCGGCGGCGCCGGGGCGACCTTGGCGTGGTTCGCGACCGACCGTGGGGATCCCGAGCCCTCGGGGGCGGCCCTGAGCACCACGACCTCGACCACCACCGCGAGCTCCGACGCCGCCGGCTCCTCCTCGATCACCACCTCGTCGTCGACCTCGACGACCGCTCGATCCGGTGGTTCGGGCAACCAGAGCGAGACCGGACAGCGTCAGGGGGAGACGAGGGTGGGCAACAGCATCTTCACCGCCACCTACCAGTCGAACAGCGATCGCTCCACCGAGGACTTCGAGGTCGGCGACGACTGGAGGATCCGCTGGGACGTGCCCGAGGGCGCCGTCACCATCGAGGTGTTCGACGTCAACGACGTGCCCGTCGAGACCATCGAGGCCCGGGGCCGAGGCGAGTTCGTCCGGGGTGAGGGCGGGACCTACCGGCTCGACATCGACACCGACGGGGCCCGCTACACCGTGGTGGTGACCGACGGTCCCTGAGCCGACCGGCGCGGGCCCCGGCCTGTCGCCGTGCTCAGCCGGTGGGGTGACAGGAGCACTGGCAGGCGAAGCGCTTGAGGCCCACCAGGGCCGGCCAACCTCCGTGGCAGTCGGCGTGGCGCCCCTCTCGACAGTCCTTGCCCGGCGTCTGGATCTGGCTCACCCCGGCTCCGGTCACCACGCCCAGGATGGCGACGAACCCGGCGGTGGCCAGCCGGCTCCGGCCGGTGCGCTCGCAGTCGCGCTCGGGCTGCACGAGACCCGCCGTCGGCCTGGGGCCCCGAGGCTCGGAGCCGAGCAGCGCCGGTCCGCAGCTGACGCTGTCGGCGAAGGTGAACGGCAGCAGGGCGAACACGATGGCCACGGCCACCACGGCCAACGAGATGAACGCCATGACGCGCTGAAGTCCGTTCACCAGCCACCTCCGGTCCTGGGTGAGGCCGGCCGGCCACCCTCGGGCGATCCCGTGGGGCCAGCCACCAGCACGGCCTCGCTTTCGGTCTCGATGCCGGCCCAGACTACGGCATGGAGCGAGGATGAGCCCGCGCGCTCCCGGGGGCTCGGCGACCTCAGCAGCAGTCCGCTGGCGGCGGCTGGTGCGGGCCCGGCGGGCGGAGATGGAACGCCTCTGCCCCGGCGGTGGCGCGCTGGGCGCGCCGTACTGGGACTCGCGTGCGCGACGCTTCGCCGCCCGCACGGCGGGCAGCGCCACCGGCGACCCCCTCCTCAGCCGCCTGCGCCGAGTGGCCCGGTCGAGCACCACCGTCCTCGACGTGGGCGCGGGACCGGGTCGCTTCGCCCTGGCGCTCGCCCCCCGGGTCGCGGCCGTCGTCGCCGTCGACGCCAGCCCGGTCATGGGGTCCCTCCTGCGGCGTGCCGCCCGGCGTGAAGGCCTGACCAACGTGACCACCGTCACCGGACGGTGGGAGGAGCTCGACGTCGCTCCGGTTGATCTCGGCCTGTGCTCCTACGTGCTCCCGCTGGTCGAGGACGCCGCCACCTTCCTGGCCAAGCTCGACGCCGCCAGCCTCGGGGACGCCTTCGTCTACCTCTCGGCCCTGTCGGCCGACGTCTTCTCCGACCCGTTCTGGCGCCACTTCCACGGCAGGCCCCGCCAACCCGGCCCCACCTACCTGGACGCGGTGGCCGTCCTGGCCGAGCTGGGGATCGGGGCCGACGTCGAGGTGGTCGAGGTCCGGGTCCGGACCCGCTACTCGACCGTGGCCGCCGCGGCCAAGGCGTACCGGGAGAGCCTGCTGCTGGCCGACACGGCCGAGGTCCGCCGGGAGCTGCGGAGCCTGCTCTCGAGGTGGCTGGTGGCCGACGGCGACGCCCTGCGCCCACCGCTGCGCACCACCCCGGCGGCGATCATCCACTGGTCGACCCGGCGAGGTGGACCCGCCCGTTCGTTGCCACCGCCCAACAGATGATGACCACGGCAGGGACAGCCGGACGTCGCCTGGCCCTGGTCGGGGTCGTCCTCGGCTTCGGCGCCGGCATCGGGTTCGGCCTCGTCATCCACTTCGGCTCGGTTCCCCCCGAGCGCGACGTCGGGCTGCTCGGGTTCCCGGTGATCTGGAGCATGCCGGCGCTGCTCGCCCTGCTCTCCCTGCGCTCCCGGCCCCTGCTGCTGCTTCCCGCCGCCGTCATCGGCTTCGTGCTGGCCCTCACCAGCCTCTCGGGCGTCGCCCTGGTGCTGCTGGTGCCCGCCGCCCTCTACCTCGTCGCCTACCCGCGCCAGCCCTGGTACCCCTCGACGTTCGCCCGGCCGCTCCTGGCCATGGCCATCCCCGTGCTCGCCACCGCGGCCGCCTTCGTCGTGCTCCTGGTCGACCCCGATCCGGTGTGCTGGAGCTACACCGAAGGGGCGGACGGCGAGCGGAGCTACGAGCGCCAGAGGTGCCCGCCGCAGGCCGAGCTGGGACCGTTCACGAGCGAGGCAGCGGCGAGGCCTCGGGAGCCGCCCCGCCGGAGGCTCCTGGGGTCGTGGCTGCGGGAGGAGGCAGCACCAGCGACACCGTCACCGCGGGTGAAGCGACCGCCAGCACCGCTCTCGTGGTGGCCGGCGCGGTGGCGGCGGGGGCACTGGCCTCGCCCGCGGCTGTCAGGCCGAGCGACCCCCGCCCCGACGCCGGCGACCCGGGGAGCCCCGCTCGTGGAGGAAGTCGACCAGGACGTAGTCGCCGAGGGTCTCGGGGGTGGTGAAGAAGGCCCGACCCCGGTTGAGCCGGGTGAGCTGCTCGACGAAATCCCGCAGGTAGGCGGTGGCGTCGAGCATGAAGACGTTGATGCGGATGCCCTCACGGGTGCAGCGGTTGACCTCGGCCAGGGTGGCGTCGACCGTCTCGGGCATCGGTGGGTAGTTGAACCAGGGCTCGGACATGCCCGGCTCGAAGTGGGCGGTGGGCTCACCGTCGGTGATCATGACCACCTGCTTGGTGCCCGGCTGGCGGGCCAGCATCCGTCGGGCCAGGGCCAGCCCGTGCTGCATGTTGGTGCCGTAGTCGAAGTCCCACGACACCTCCGGGAGCTGCTCGGGGCGAAGCTGGCGGGCCAGCTTGCCGAAGCTCACCATGCCGAGGAAGTCCCGCGGGAACTGCCCCGAGATGAGGGCGTGCAGGGCCATGGCCACCTTCTTGGCGGCCAGGAAGTTGTCGCGCATGGCCATCGACAGCGACACGTCGAGCATGACGACGGTGGCCGCCCGGGTGGTCATCTCGGTCTGCTCGACCTCGAAGTCGTCGGGATCGAGGCGCACGGGCGTGCCCCCGCCGGTCCGCTGGAGGGCGTTGCGGACGGTGCGGTGGATGTCGAGGTTGAACGGGTCGCCGAACTCGTAGGCCTTGGACTGGTGCGCCCGCTCGTGGCCGGCACCCACCCGGGGCGCCTCGTGGCGGCCGAGGGCGCCGGCGTCGAGCCGGGCGAACAGCTCGGCCAGGGCATGGGCGCCGATCCGCCGGATGGCCCGCGGGGTCAGCTCGTAGCGACCCTCGCGCTGCTCGATGAAGCCGGCCTCGGCCAGCATCCGGGCCACCTCACCCATGTGCTCCAGGCTCTCGGCCGCGTCGTCCCCGAGCAGCTCGGCGGCCCGTTCCAGGTCGACCTCCGCCAGCGCGCCGGGGGCGTTGGCGCTGCGCAACAGCTGCTCGAGCTGGTCGAGATCGCCCAGCTCGCCCAGCACCTCGGCCGCCTCGCCCCAGGAGAGGGGATCGGTGCCGCTGAAGTCGTAGCGCCGGTCCCAGCCGGCGTCGGGGAACGCAGCCCGCAGGTTGGCCCCGAGCTGCTCCATCTGCCAGCGCAGGTCCAGATCGGACAGGAGCTGGTCGGACAAGCCCTGGAGCTGGGCCCGCTGCTCGGGGCTGAGCGAGTTGAGCATGGCCTGCATGGTCGCCATGCGCCGGGCCATGACCTCGAGCAGCTCGTCGAGGGTCCGGGGGTTCTCGGGGAAGAGATCGCCGTAGCGGGACATGAACCCGGCGAAGTCGGGCTCCTCCCCCGTAGCCCGCTGCTCGAGCATGCGGTTCAGCTCGGCCAGCATGTCCTTGGTCCGGGCCAGCTCCTCGGGCGAGACGTTGCCCATGGCCCCCGCCATCTGGTCGAACCACGACGCGGCCACCTGGGCCCGCAGCTCCTCGACCAAGGCCTCGAAGCGGGCCCGGGCGTCGGGAGAGGCGAAGTCGTAGCTCGACAACTCCCGCACCTGGCCGGCCAGGTCGGGGGGCAGCAGGTCGAGCTGCAGGCGGCGCTCGGCGGCCGCGTCGCCGACCACCTCCGCCCGGCGCTGGTCGCCCGAGCTGCGGGCCGCCTCCTCGAGGGCGTCGATGCCGGCCCGCTCGGTCTCGACCACCTGCCGGAGCCGCTCGGCGATGTCCTCGTAGACGCCTCCCAGGTCGCGCTGGGCCAGGCGCTCACGGCGCTGGCGGCGCAATCGCTCCAACAGCTCGCGCATCCCCTGCACCTGGCGGCCGGTCCGATCCCGGAAGCCCTCCTGGAGCAGACGGCGCAGGGCGGCGTTGGCGTCGCCGTGGTGGGTCAGGTCGTCGGCGAGCTCGGCCATCACCGCGTCGGCATCGAGGTCGAACCCGCGCTGGGTCCCGTCCCAGCGGGAGTAGCGGAACCGGCTCACCGGCGGGAGCGGTAGAGGGCGCGACCGTCGCCGGCAGCGTCCTTGTTCAGCCGCTTGGACAGGTGCAGTCCCTCGAGGAGGAACTCGACGGCCGAGGCCGCCCTCCCCGGGCTCTCCCCCCCGCCCAGGCCGGCCACGGCCCGGCCCAGGGCGGGCACCTCGGCCAGCAGCTCGATGTAGGCCGACGAGGCCACGTCGTCACCGGTGTGGACGACCCGCCCGTCGTCGAAGGCGGCGAGCACCTCCCGTACGGTGGCGGCGTCGACCCGGGAGCGGAACACCGTCAGCACGGCGGCGGAGAACAGGTCGTCGACCACGGCCTGGTCCCGTCCCTCGTCGAGGGTCTCGATCTCGATCTTGCCGGTGGTCGACGCGGCCAGCGCGCCCAGGTCGCTCACCCGGGGCACGACCTCGGCCTCGTCCAGGCGGAGAGCCCGGCGGGCGGCGTTGGCCACAAGGGTCTCCCGGTTGGCGACGGTGAGGCGCACCGACACGCCCGAGCGCTGGTTCACGTGCGGGCTGGAGCGGGCCAGGTGCGACACCGTGGCCACCACCTCGGCCAGCTCGTCGGGCACCCGCACCGGGCGCCCGTCGACGCCGAGGGGCAGGGCCTCCTGGTCGGCGATGGCCATCTCGGTGTCGACGTCGCCCGGGTAGTGGGTGCGGATCTGGGCGCCGAAGCGGTCCTTGAGCGGGGTGATGATGCGGCCCCGGTTGGTGTAGTCCTCGGGGTTGGCCGAGGCCACCAGCATGACGTCGAGGGGGAGGCGCACCTTGTAGCCCCGCACCTGCACGTCGCGCTCCTCGAGCACGTTGAGCAGGCCGACCTGGATGCGCTCGGCCAGGTCGGGGAGCTCGTTGATGGCGAAGATGCCCCGGTTCGTGCGGGGGACCAGGCCGTAGTGCAGCGTCGACTCGTCGGCCAGGTAGCGGCCCTCGGCGACCTTGATGGGGTCGACCTCACCGATGAGATCGGCGATGGAGGTGTCGGGCGTGGCCAGCTTCTCCCCGTAGCGGGCGTCGCGCTGCACCCACTCCACCGGCGTGTCGTCACCCCTCTCGGCCACCAGGTCCCGGGCGTAGCGGGACACCGGGGCGAAGGGGTCGTCGTTGATCTCCGAGCCGGCGACGACGGGCAACCACTCGTCGAGCAGACCGACCAGGCTGCGGATGATGCGGGTCTTGCCCTGGCCCCGCTCGCCCAGGAAGATCACGTCGTGGCCGGCCAGCAGGGCGTTCTCCAGCTGGGGCAGGACGGTGGCGTCGTAGCCCAGGAGCCCCTCGACCAAGGGCCGACCGGCGGCGATGCGGGCCATGGCGTTGCGCCTGACCTCCTGCTTGACCGGCACGGAGCGCCAGCCCGAGTCGCGGAGCTGGCCGATGGTGGCGGGTCGCGACGGCACCGGGCCACCGTACCGGTGGACCACGGAGCAGTCGCCGCGGGCGCCAGAGTGGGGAATGGGTAGCGTCATCTCATGGAGCCCCTCCCCAGCCTCGACCTGAGCGGGTCGTGGCGGGCCGCCGAGGCCGACGAGGAGCTGCGCCGGGCCTTCGCCGATCCCGACCTGGACGACACCTCGGTCGCCTGGCAGCACCTCGACGTGCCCGGGCACTGGCGCTCCCACGAGGCCTTCGCGGCCAGCGACGGACCCCTGCTCTACCGGCGCCGGTTCGACTCCCCCCGCCCCGGTCCCGACGCCCGCTCCTGGCTCGTCCTGGACGGGCTGTTCTACCAGGGTGACGTGTGGCTCGACGGCGACTACGTCGGTGACACCGAGGGCTACTTCGTGCCCCACACCTTCGACGTCACCGCCGCGGCCCGGGCCCGCTCGGAGCACCTCCTCGGGGTCGAGGTGGCGTGCGAACCCGAGTCCGACCTGACGGCCAAGCACAACCTCACCGGGGTCTTCCAGCACTGGGACTGCCTGGACCCGGACTGGAACCCGGGCGGCATCTGGCGGGGGGTGCGCCTGGAGCACACCGGCGGGGTGCGACTGAACCGGGTCCGGGTGCGCTGCACCTCGGCCGAGGTCGACCGGGCCGTGGTGGGCATCGGCACCGAGCTCGACAGCGACCGGGCCATCGACGTGGAGCTGCGCACCAGCGTGCTCGGCCATCTCGGGCCCGTGGCCGAGGAGCGCACCGAGCACCGCCTGGCCGAGGGTCCCAACCTCCTCGACTGGACCGTCCCCGTTCCCGATCCGCAGCGGTGGTGGCCCCACGCGCTGGGCGAGCAGACCCTGCACACCGTGCGGGTCGAGGTCGTCGTCGACGACGAGGTGAGCCACGCCGTCGAGCGCCGGATCGGGTTGCGCTCGCTCCGCTGGGAGGACTGGACCTTGTGGGTCAACGGGGAGCGGCTGTTCCTCAAGGGCGCCAACCAGGGCCCCACCCGCATGGCGCTGGGCGAGGCGACGGCCGAGGAGCTGCGGGCCGATGTCGACCTGGCCCGAGCGAGCGGCCTCGACCTGCTCCGGCTGCACGCCCACATCAGCCGTCCCGAGCTCTACCAGGCGGCCGACGAGCTGGGGGTGCTGGTCTGGCAGGACCTGCCCCTGCAGTGGGGCTACGCCCGCACCGTGCGCCCGCGGGCCCTGCGCCAAGCCGAGGCGGCCGTCGACCTGCTCGGACACCACGCCTGCCTGGCGCTGTGGTGTGCCCACAACGAGCCCCTGGCCATCGACCCGAGGATGGACCAGACCCGTTCCCGGGCCGACGTGGTGCGCCTCCTCGGTCGCTTCGCGGCCATGCAGGAGCTGCCCAACTGGAACCGGAGCGTGCTCGACCGCTCGCTGCGGCGCGTTCTCACCGAGGCCGACGGCACCAGGGCGGTGATCGCCCACTCGGGCATGCTCCCCCGCCCGGGCTCGGCCGGCAGCGACAGCCACGTCTACCTGGGCTGGTACTACGGCGACGAGCGCCAGTTCCCGGCCCTGTGCCGGGCCGTGCCCCGCCTGGCCCGCTTCGTCAGCGAGTTCGGGGCCCAGGCCGTCCCCGAGGGTGCCGGGGAGTTCTGCGAACCCGATCGTTGGCCCGACCTCGACTGGCCGCGCCTGGGCCGGACCCACAACCTGCAGAAGCCACGGTTCGACCGCTACGTGCCCCCGGGCGACTTCGACTCCTTCGAGGCGTGGCGCGACGCCACCCAGGCCTACCAGGCCACGGTCATCAAGTACCACGTCGAGACGTTGCGCCGGCTCAAGCACCGTCCCACCGGCGGCTTCTGCCTGTTCGCCTTCGCCGACGGCCACCCCGGCGTGACCTGGGCGGTGCTCGATCACGACCGGGCCCCCAAGGCCGGCTACCACGCCCTGGTCGAGGCCTGCCGCCCCGTCATCGTGGTGGCCGAGCGCCTGCCCGAGACGCTGCAGCCGGGCGACCACCTCGCCCTCGACGTGCACGTGGTCAGCGACCTGCGCCGCGACCTCGAGCGGGCGATGGTCGAGGCCCGGATGTCCTGGCCCGGCGGCGACCACCGCTGGCGGTGGGAAGGCGATGTCGGCGCCGACGACTGCGCCCGGGTGGGCACCCTCCAGTTCGTCGTCCCCGAGCCCGAGCGGCCCGGCTTCCTGAACCTCGACCTGCACCTCGTCGCCGGCGAGGTGG
>JADDRA010000088.1:0-5011 GCA_016781105.1 Actinomycetota bacterium
CACGGCGCTGGCGGTGGTGGTCGTGACGGCCCTTGGCCTGACCGGCTGCGGACAGGCCTCGGGCGGCGACGCCGGCTCGGCCCTGGTGCGGGTGCGGGGTTCCAGCCCACCTTCCACCCTGGCCCTGGCCGCCGAGGCGGTCGACACCGACGTGGCCGAGGTCGCCGAGTCCCTGGCCGGGGCGGTGGGCGCGGACGAGCCCGGGGAGGCTCCGTCCACCACGCTCGGGCCCGGGGCCACGGAGCTGGCGGCGCCGACGACCGCGGTGCCCCCCACCACGGTGGCCGCACCGGCGACGCCCCCGGTGGTGGCCCTGCCGGCCCGGGCCGTGCCCGCGGGCATCGACGTCTACGCCGGCCTGGGCACCTGGATCGACGCCTACGACTGGAGCCGCACCTTCGGCAAGGACGGGCCCCTGGTCGAGGTGGACGACATCGACCGCATGGCCGACCTCGGGGTCCAGACCCTCTACGTCCAGACCTCGCGCTGGAACGCGCCCACCGACATCCTCGAGCCCGAGCGCCTGGTGCCCCTCATCGAGCGGGCCCGGCAGCGGGGGATGGGGGTGGTGGCCTGGTACCTGCCGACCTTCGTCGATCCCGACGCCGACCTGCGCCGCCTCCTGGCCGCGGCCACCCTCGACGTCGACGCCGTCGCCGTCGACATCGAGGCGCGCGACGTGGCCGACCACGACGAGCGCAACCGCCGGTTGGTGGCCCTGAGCCGCGAGGTGCGCCAGGCCCTGCCCGGCGTGGCCCTGGGTGCCATCGTCTTCCCGCCCGTGGTCATGGAGGTGATCAACACCAGCTTCTGGCCGGGGTTCCCCTGGGCCGAGCTCGACCCCCTCTACGACGTGTGGGTGCCCATGGCCTACCAGAGCTTCCGCACCGACGCCTCGGGCTACCGCGACGGCGGGCGCTACACGGCGGAGAACATCGATCGCCTCCGGGACAACGTGGGGGAGGACGCCGTGGTCCACACCGTGGGCGGCATCGCCGACGCCACCACCGCCTCCGACGTCGACGGCATGGTCGCCGCCGCCGCCGAGCGGGGCGCCATCGGCGGCTCCCTCTACGACTGGCGCACCACCGGTCCCGGGCTCTGGCCCCACCTCCAGGCCTTTCGCAGCCGCCGCTGAGCGGACCCGGCCCGCCCGCGCCCGCGGGGCGCGCTCACGTGGAGGAGAGGCTCACCTCGGGGGCCACCCGCGGCCCCCTGGGCTCGGGGCACACTGCGGCGTAGACGGCGTTGGTGACCTCGGTCATCCGCCGCTCGTTCTCGATGGGTCCGCACAGGCCGTTGCACACGAAGGCCATGACCAGGCCCTCGACCGGGTCGCACAGGCCCCGGCTGGAGGCCATGCCGCTGTGGCCGAAGGCCCGGTAGCCGATCGTCCCGCTCATGCTCCCGGCGATCTGGACGCCGAGCCCCCAGGGAGCGCTGGAGAGGAAGATCCGGTCGAGGACGCCACGGCGGTGGCACGCGGCGAGCAGGTCGAGGCTGTGGGGCCGGCGGAAGAGGCGGCCGGCGCCGTCGAGCAGCAACGCCTCGTAGAACCGGCCCAGGTCCGACGCCGGGCCCCGCCCTCCCCCTCCGGGCTCCACCTTGGCCCGGTGCCAGGGCTGGTCGTGGATGTCCTCGATGTGGTACGGCCGCATCACCAAACCCCCGTCCTCGAGCACGGGCACGACGTGCCCGCTCCAGTGGACCGGCGCCAGGCGCTCACCCAGGCGCTCCTGGTCGGCCAGGGGGACCCCCAGCCAGGAGTCGGCCATGCCGGCCGGGGCCATGACCTCCTCCCGGAGGTAGGTCTCCACGGGGCGGCCGTCGACCACCTGGATGACCTCTCCCAGGATCTTCCAGCCCGACGTGGGGTGGTAGTTGGCCCAGGTGCCGGGGGGGTGGTCGGCCGGGTGGGCGGCGATGCGGGCCACGGCCTCGTCCCAGCTGAGGTCGTCGTCGAAGGTCTCGGCCCGGGCGAAGCCGCCCATGTGGGTGAGCACGTGGCGCACGGTGGCCCGCTCCTTGCCCCCGCCCCAGCCCCCGACGTACCGCCCGATCTCGTCGTCGAGGGCCAGGTGGCCCCGCTCGACGAGCTGCACGACGGCGACGGCGGTCAGGGGCTTGACCGAGGAGTACCACAGCATCAGGTGATCGGGCCGCAGGGCCTGCCCGGCCCGGGCCTCGCCGACGGCCACGTCGCAGAGCACCTCGCCCTGCAGGCTGACGTAGAGCTGGGCGCCGGGGTGCAGGCCCTGGGCCCACTGGCGCTCGACGAGGGCGACGACGTCGTCCAGGCCGGCCACTCAGGCGACCGGGGCGCGCCGCCGCGCCGGGTGGGGGACCACGGTCGTGGCCCCGCCGCGCTCCTCCAGCGCTGCCAACAGGAGCTGGTAGACGGGCTGTCCGACCATGGCGGCCAGTTCGCCGGCCATGGTGGACAGCACGCTGGCGCCCCCGGCGGGGAAGGCGGCCGGCTCCTCGATGCACCACCAGTCGAAGTCCTGGCCGCCCGCGTCCCAGTCGCGGCGCTTCCACTCCCGCACCGTCGAGGTCACGTGGCCCACCTCGTCGACGCTGTCGATGCGGCGCAGCGGGACCTGCCAGCACACCTCGGGCTTGAGGTCCATGGGAGGGCGACCGCGCTGGAGCGCGGCCTGGTGCAGGGCGCACCCGGCCCCGGTGGGGAAGCCCGCCCGGTTGAGCAGGATGCACGCCCCGTCGTGCACCCGGGTCTTCCAGGCCCCCCCCGCCGCTCGGGCCACGACGCCCCGGCGGCGCCCCGTCCCGGCGAACTGCCACTGGGCGGGGGTGAGGGTGGCCACCGCGGCTTCGACCGCGGCCCGGTCGGCATCGTCGCTGAAGTAGGCGCCGTGGGAGCAGCAGCCGATGTCAGGGCGGCTGTCGATGCCGGGACAGCCCCGACCGTAGATGCAGGTCCAGGGGCTGAGGAGGAAGGTGAGGTCGAACAGCCAGGTCCGGTCCTCCTCGGGGTCCTCGAAGGAGAGCCACTCGTGGCGGTCGTGGGCGGCGGCCATCCCGATCAGGATACGGCCACGAGCGCGACGGGCCGTGCTGGTGGCCCGACCCCGAGCGACTCAGGCCGAGGCGAGGACCTGGCCCAGGGTGGCGACGTCGAGGTCCTCGAAGGTGTCGACCACCAGGGCGGCGCCGGTGAGGTCGTGGCCGGCGGTGTAGCCGTTGGTCACCACCACGCAGGCCAGGCCGGCGGCCCGGGCCGCCACCAGGCCGTTGGCCGAGTCCTCCACCGCCACCACCGACCGGGGAGGCAGGTCCAGGCCCTCGAGCGCCTGGTGGTAGGCGCTGGGGTCGGGCTTGCGGACCGGCGCCTCGTCCCCCGTGATGACCGGGGAGAAGCGGCCGGCGCCGAAGAGCTGGGCCAGGAGGGGCTCGACCCAGGCGCGCGACCCGGTGGTGGCCACGGCCAGGCGCACCCCGGCCCGCTCCAGGGCGTCGAGCAACTCGGGGACGCCGGGGCGGGGACGGATCCGCCCGGCTGCCACCAGCTCCTGGAACAGCTCGTTCTTGCGGGCGTGCAGGCGGGGGACGAGCTCGGCCCGTTCCGCCTCGCCCATGCCCTCGCCCTCGAGGTAGGCGTGCAGGCGGTGCTGGCCGCCGGTGATCTCGAGGAGCCGCCCGTAGGCCTCGACGTCCCAGCGGTGGTCGAGGCCGAGTTGCTCGAAGGCCAGGTTGAACGCCACCCGGTGCCCGTCGCGCTCGGTGTCGGCGAGCGTCCCGTCCACGTCGAGGATGACCGCCTCCACGAGCGGGGAGGCTACGCCGACGCTCGCTCCGGCGCGTGCGGGCTGTTCTCCGACCTCGGGTCGAGGCGGAATCGTCCTCGTGCCCGAGGTGGCGGGCACCGACGGTTCGTACGATGACCCCGTGGCCACCCCGAGCTCCACCACCGGGCGCATCGTCGAGTCCTTCCGGCCCTACCGGCGCCAGGTGGTCGCCATCGTGGTCCTCGTCCTGGTCGGGGCCGGCGTGGGCGTGGTCAACCCGTTGCTCATCAAGGTGGTCTTCGACACCGCCCTGTTCCCGGCCGGGGGCGGCGGGCCCGACCTGGCTCGCCTGGGGGTCCTCACCGCCGTCATGGTGGCCCTGCCCGTGGTGGGGGGCGTGGTGGGGCTGATCCAGACCTGGCGGGCCAACCTGGTGGGCCAGCGGGTGATGCGCGACCTGCGTGAGCGCCTCTTCGAGCACCTCCAGCACCTGTCGCTGCGCTTCTTCACCGACACCCGGACGGGCGAGATCCAGTCCCGGCTGACCAACGACGTGGGCGGCGTGCAAACGGTGGTGACCTCGACGCTGTCGGACATCCTCTCCAACGTGGTGATCATGGCCAGCGCCCTGGTCGCCATGGCCGTGCTCTCCTGGCAGCTCACGGTGCTGACCCTGCTCACCATGCCCGTCTTCACCTGGTTGGCCAAGATGGTGGGGGAGCGGCGCCGGCGGGTCACCGCCGAGGCCCAGGAGACGATGGCCGACGTGAGCGCCGTCACCCAGGAGACGCTGTCGGTCTCGGGGATCCTTCTGGCCAAGCTCTTCGGTCGCAGCCGCCAGGAGCTGGCCCGCTTCGGCCAGCACAACCAGCGCCTGGCGGACCTCTCGGTCCGCCAGCAGATGATCGGCCAGTCGTTCTACACGGTCATCTTCACCTTCCTGTCGGCCACGCCGGCGCTGGTGTACCTGGTGGCCGGCCTGGTCCTGGCCAACGGCGGCGACGTCTCGGCCGGGACCATCGTGGCCTTCACGACCCTGCAGACCCGGCTGTTCTTCCCCTTCAGCCGGCTCCTGGAGGTCTCGGTGGAGCTGCGTTCGTCACTGGCGCTGTTCGAGCGGATCTTCGGCTACCTCGACCTGCACCAGGACATCACCGAGGCGGCTGACGCGGTGACCCTCGATCCTCGCCACACGGCCGGCCACGTCGCCTTCCGCCACGTCCGATTTCGCTACGACGACGTGCGCACCGACGCTCTGCGCAACG
>JADDRA010000088.1:5126-26857 GCA_016781105.1 Actinomycetota bacterium
TTTCGCTACGACGACGTGCGCACCGACGCTCTGCGCAACGACGCCGTGCGCAACGACGACCTGGGCACCGACGACGGGGGCACCGACGACGGGGGCACCGACGGGACCGAGGCGGTGGTCCCGACCCGGCCCTGGGCGCTCGACGGGATCGACTTCGAGGTCCGGCCCGGGCAACTGGCCGCCTTCGTCGGCCCGAGCGGGGCGGGCAAGAGCACGATCTCGTCGCTCATCCCCCGCCTCTATGACGTGCAGGAGGGCTCGGTCGAGATCGACGGTGTCGACGTGCGCCGCCTGCGGACCGACTCCCTGGCCTCGTTGGTCGGCATGGTGACCCAGGAGAGCTACCTGTTCCACGCCTCGGTGCGCGACAACCTCCGCTACGGCAAGCCCGACGCCACCGATGCCGAGCTGGAGGCGGCGGCCCGCGCCGCCCACATCTGGGAGCGCATCGAGCAGTTCCCCGACGGGCTGGACACCCGGGTGGGCGAGCGGGGCTACCGGCTCTCCGGTGGGGAGAAGCAGCGCATGGCCATCGCCCGGGTGATCCTGCACGACCCTCGCGTGCTCATCCTCGACGAGGCCACCTCCGCCCTCGACACCACCAGCGAGCGCCTGGTCCAGGCCGCCCTCGAACCGTTGATGCGGGGTCGCACCACCATCGCCGTGGCCCATCGCCTGTCGACGATCAGGGCGGCCGACGTGATCTTCGCCGTGGACGCCGGGCGCATCGTGGAGCGGGGCACCCACGAGGAGCTGCTGGACCACGGAGGCCTCTACGCCCGCCTGTACCACCAGCAGTTCGGCAGCGGGCGGGTCGAGGCCCACTGCCGGGACGGCCTGGTGCTGTCCTCGGGCGAGGTCGTGGCCGACCAGGCGGTCCCGGCCTGACCCCGTTCGCCGGGCATTCCTGGAAGATCGGTGTCGCTGGCCACCTCGATCGTCAACGAATGGGGGCGCGGCGGCGAGCCAGCACCGCTCCGGCCACGGCGCCGTAGGCGAGGTGGTCGGCGAGCTGGGGCAGGGCCGGAAGCACCGCGACGAGGGGGCGGCGGCGACCGACCAGGACGTACTGGAAGCCGAACAGGGCCAGGCCCGCCAAGGTGCCGTGGGCGACGGGGTGGCGCCGGTCGAGCCAGCGGGACAGGACCACCCCCCAGTTCAGCGCCACCGCGGCGCGGGTGGTGGCGCCCACGGCCAGCAGCCGGCCGGGCGGAGCCGAGGCGGGCAGGAGGAGGTTCCCCGCGGCCTGGGCGCTGTGCCACCACGGGCGCGCACCGGCCGTGACCGCCGACGGCACCACGCTCACCGCTCCCGCCCAGGCCCCCGCCACCAACCCGTCGACCACCCACCGGCGCATCCCTTCATGCTGGCCGATGCCGGGGTGGGTGGATGGGCGGCCAGGACTACGCCTGGGCCTCCTCCTGCTCGACGATGCGGTCACCCTCGGCGGCCGTGGGCGGGGGCGACGGGCGGGGCGGGGCGCTGGGCAGCCGGTTGAGGGCGTCGATCAGCGAGCGCAGGCGCCCGAAGCTACGGCGGTCGAACCGCAGGGCGATGCGGGGAAGCTCGAGGTGGTCCTGGCCCGTCACCTCGGGTGGGAACGGGCCGCTGCGCTCGATGCGCCCCCCGGCGATGTCGCCGAAGCGCTCGCTGAGCTCGGCCAACTCGGCCCGGCTGGGTTCGGCTCGCAGGCGCAGCACCAGGCGGTCGCCCACGTAGCGCAGCGAGTGGAAGTTGCGGTAGAAGGCCTCGATCTCACCCACCGCGCCCTCGACCGTGTCGGTGACGCAGTACAGCGACGTGTCGTGGTGCGAGATCATCCCGTGCCCCGCCACCTCGCCGTCGACGAAGCGCTGCCAGCCCGCCCAGTAGCTGCCTCCAGGCGTGTCGAGCAGGACGACGGGGACGGGCTCGGCCTTGCCCGTCTGCACCAGGGTGAGCAGCTCGAAGGTCTCGTCGAGGGTGCCGAAGCCGCCGGGCAGGGCCACGAAGGCGGCCGACTCCTTGATGAGCATGAGCTTGCGGGTGAAGAAGTACTTCATCTCGATGAGCTTGTCGTCGCCCGAGATGAAGGGGTTGGCCCCGCCCTCGAAGGGCAGGCGGATGAGCACGCCGATGGCCCGCTCCCGCCCGGCGCCCTCGGTGCCGGCGGCCATGATCCCCGGTCCGGCGCCGGTCACCACCATCCACCCCCGCTCGGCCAGGGCGGCGGCCAGGTCGTGGGTCTGGGCGTACAGGGGGTCCTCGGGCCGGGTACGGGCCGAGCCGAAGATGGTGACCTTGGGGATGTCCCGGTAGGGGGCGAACATGTGGAAGGCGGCCCGCATCTCCTTCAGCGCGGCGTTGGTGATCTTGAGGTCGAGGCGCTGGGCCCGATCACCGGCCAGGAGGACGGCCGAGGCGAGGATCTCGAAGAGCTGGTCGCGGTCCTGGGTGGCGCCGACCTCGTCGAGCAGCTCCTCGATGCGGGCGTCGAGGGCGTCGTCGCCGGTGCCCTGGCGGGACCGCCCCCCGCTCACCGGCGGGCCGGTTCGGGCAGCCGGCCGTAGAGGGTGGTCCGCTGGGCCAGGGGCCGACCGAGGGGCGCGACCCAGTCGGCGAAGCGCTCGCCCGTCATGCGCTGGCCGTGGCTGGCCCCCGCGGCCCGGGAGATGTTCTCGTCCATGAGCGTGCCGCCGAGGTCGTCGGCCCCGGCCCGCAGGGCCTGGCGGGAGCCGTCGCGGCCCATCTTGACCCACGACACCTGGACGTGGTCGATGCAGCCCCGGTAGGCGATGCGGCCCACGGCGTGCATCAGCAGGGCCTCCCGGAAGGTCGGTCCGGGCCGGCTACATCGCTGGAGGTAGATGGGCGCGGCCATGTGCACGAAGGGCAGGGGCACGAGCTCGGTGAAGCCACCCGTCTCGCGCTGCAGGTCCCGGGTGCGCAGCAGGTGCCGGGCCCAGTGGCGGGGCCGCTCCACGGAGCCGAACATGATGGTGACGTTGGAGCGCAACCCGACCCGGTGGGCGCAGCGGTGGGCCTCGAGCCACTCCTCGGTGCTGACCTTGTCGGGGCACAGCACGGCCCGGACCTCGTCGTCGAGGATCTCCGCCGCTGTGCCCGGGAGCGTCTTGAGCCCGGCCTCGGCCAGCCGGCGCAGGTAGGCCTCGAGGGGCTCGCCCAGGCGGCGGGCGCCCTCGGTGACCTCCAGGGCGGTGAAGCCGTGGACGTGGATGCCCGGCGCCACCGCGGTCACCGCCCGGGTCACCCGCACGTAGTAGTCGCCGTCGAAGTCGGGGTGGATGCCGCCCTGGAGGCACACCTCGGTGACGCCCTGGCCGACGGCCTCGACCACCCGGTCCTGGATCTCCTCGATCGACAGCAGGTAGGGCGCGCCCCGCAGGTTGAGCGAGAGCGGACCCTTGGAGAAGGCGCAGAAGCGGCACTTGAAGGTGCACACGTTGGTGTAGTTGATGTTGCGGTTGGCCACCCAGGTCACCGTGTCGCCCACGATCTCCCGGCGCAGGTGGTCGGCCACCTCGGCCACGGCCGCCACCTCGGGCCCGCGAGCCGAGAACAGGGTGACGATCTCGTCCTCGCCCACCTCCTCGCCGGCCACCACCCCGTCGAGCACCTCGGCCACGGCCCCACCGCCCCCACTCGTTCTTTGTCGCTTTTCCGACCCTGTCGGTACGGGACGCGACAAAGAACGGGGGGGAGGGGGTGGCGGGAGGGGGACCAGGGGAGGGGGGGCGACCTCACCCCCGGCGTGCCAGGGGTGGTCGCGGGCCAGCCCCTCGGCGTCGGCCCGGTCGAGGACGGGGAAGCGCAGGCGGGGGTCGAGCCAGCGCTCGGGATCGTTCCCGTAGGAGGGGTAGACGGTCAGGCGCGGCGCGAGCACGTGGCCCCGGGCCTCGGTGGCCTCCCGGAGGCGCTGCACCTCGGGCCAGGGCCGCTCGGGGTTGACGTGGTCGGGGGTCACCGGGGAGACGCCGCCCCAGTCGTCGATGCCGGCGTCGAGCAGGCGGGCGAAGTCGTCGCTGAGGTTGGGCGGGGCCTGGACGTGGACCTCGGGCGGCAGCACCAGCCGGGCCGCGGCCACGCTCCAGGCCAGCTCGTCGTCCGGGCAGGCGGGGGCCCGGCGCATGGCCGTGCCCTGCTTGGGCAGGAAGTTCTGGACGATCACCTCCTGCACGTGGCCGTGGCGCCGGTGGGCGCCGGCGATGGCCTCCAGGGCGGCCAGGCGATCGGCTCTGGTCTCGCCGATGCCCACCAGGATCCCGGTGGTGAAGGGGATGCGCAGCTCCCCGGCGGCTTCCAGCGTGGCCAGCCGACGAGCGGGTGCCTTGTCGGGCGCACCCCGGTGGGCGTCGAGGTCGTCCCGGAGCGACTCGACCATCATGCCCTGGCTCGCCGAGACCGGTCGGAGCCGGGCCAGCTCGTCGGCCGACAGGGCGCCGGCGTTGGCGTGGGGGAGCAACCCGGTCTCCTCCAGCACCAGGGCGCAGGCGGCCACCAGGTAGTCGACGGTGCTCTCGTGGCCGTGCTCGTGCAGCCAGTCCCGGGCCGCCGGGTAGCGCTCCTCGGGGCGCTCGCCCAGGGTGAACAGCGCCTCGTGGCAGCCCGCCGCGGCTCCCGCCCGGGCGATGGCCAGCACCTGCTCGGGCGACAGGTAGGGAGCGTCGGCCCGGGCCGGCGGACGGGCGAAGGTGCAGTAGCCGCAGCGGTCCCGGCAGAGCCGGGTGAGGGGGATGAAGACCTTGGGCGAGAAGGTGACCCTGCGCCCGTGGACCCGGTCGCGCCGGTCGGCGGCCAGGGCGGTCAGGCGCTCGAGGGGGAGGTCGAGCAGGCCGGCGACGTCGATCGCGCCACCCGGGGAGCGGGAGACCGCTGCGGTCACGGCCGGCCGGCCGCGGCGGCGGCCAGGGTCCGGCCGTACACCGGGTCGGGTCGCAGGTGCACCAGCACCTGGGCGAGCAGGCCCTCGCTGGTGGGCGGCGCAGCCGTGGCCGTCGTCGTCCAGGGCTCCCGGCCGTCCCGCTCGACCACGACGGGGATGCACGAGGCCTCCTGGGCGGCCCGGATCCTCCAGCCGTCGCCCTCCAGGGACACCGACCAGCTCGAGGTGTCCTCACCCTCGTCGAGCTCGGTCACCACCGCCCCGGGCAGGCTGGTGCCCACCCAGGCGGCCAGCAGGGCCCGCTCGAGGTCGGGCCCGGCCACGCTCGCCGTGCGGACCTCGTCGAGCAGCGGGCGCAGCTCGGCCCGGGACAGGGTCCCGGCCAGCCGCCGGCGCAGGGGGAGCAGGCGCAGCCAGGCGAAGTCGCTGACCGGGACCCGGGCCCGGAGCCGATCCAGGGCCGCCAGGCGGTCCCGGCCCCCGGCCCGGGCGCTGTCGACCACCAGGTGGTCGGCCAGGTCGATGAGGCGGCTGCGAGCGGGAGGAAGGCGCTCCCGGCACCACATCACGACCGGGAGGTCGGGCTGGGTCAGGGGCTCGATCAGCGAGTCGAGGTGGTCGGTCACCGGTCCGGCCACCTCCAGCGCCACGTCGTCGATGCCCAGGCACCGCTGCCCCCGCTCCTGGAGGTGCACGCCGACGCGGGCATCGAGACGGTGGCGCTCGCGACCGGTCACCCGTATCACCACCACGCGCGTGGGCTGGAGGTGGCCGAGGCGCTGCACGGTGTCGAAGGTGTCGTCGACCTCGATCTGGCGGCCGCCCACGGCGAGGAGGGTGAGGAACGAGGTGCGCACCGCGCCCCGGCGGTCGGACTGGCGGAGCCGGTCCAGCGTGGCCAGCACGGCCCCCATGGAGGTGTCGTCGTCCCGCCAGGTCCCCACCGTGATGACGCCCGAGGCCATCGTCAGGGCCGGCGCCACCGGCGCCCGTCGGCCGCCAGCAGGCGGTCGGCCTCCTCGGGGCCCCAGGTGCCGGCGTCGTAGTCGACCGGAGGAGCGGGGTCGTCGGCCCAGGCGTCGAGCAGGGGCTGGACGATGCGCCAGGCCTGGCGAACCTCGTCGGTGCGGATGAACAGGGTCGGGTCGCCGTGGAGGGCGTCGAGGAGGAGCCGTTCGTAGGCCTCGGGTGCCTCCTCCAGGAACGCGGCACCGTAGGAGAAGTCCATGGAGACGCTGCGCACGTCGAAGCTCTGGCCCGGCACCTTGGCCCCGAAGCGCAGCGTGATGCCCTCGTCGGGCTGGATGCGCAGCACCAGGGCGTTGGGGCCGAGCTCGGCCGCCTGGGTGGGGGCGAAGGGCAGGTGGGGGACGCCCGAGAACTGCAGGGCCACCTCGGTCATCCGCTTGGGGAGGCGCTTGCCGGTGCGCAGGTAGAAGGGCACGCCCGCCCAGCGCCAGTTGTCGATGCGCAGCCGCATGGCCACGTAGGTCTCGGTGCGGCTGTCGGGCGCCACCCCGTCCTCGTCGAGGTAGCCGGGGACCTCGGCCCCGCCGACCCATCCGCCTCGGTAGCGGGCCCGCACCACCTCGGCGCTCACCTCGGCTGCGTCGAGCAGGTCGACCGCGCCCAGCGCCTTGACCTTCTCGTCCCGGATGCCCTGGGGCGACATCGACACCGGCGGCTCCATGGCGGTCAGGGCCAGCACCTGGAGCAGGTGGTTCTGCACGATGTCGCGCAGGGCCCCGGCCTCCTCGTAGAAGCCCGCCCGGTGTCCCACCCCCTCGGACTCGGCCACGGTGATCTGCACCGAGTCGACGTAGCGCCGGTTCCACACCGGCTCGAAGATGCTGTTGGCGAAGCGCAGGGCCAGGACGTTCTGGACCGTCTCCTTCCCCAGGTAGTGGTCGATGCGGTAGAGCTGGTCCTCGTCGAGCACCTCGTGCAGGGCGGCGTCGAGGGCCTCGGCGCTGGCCAGGTCGCGCCCGAACGGCTTCTCGATGACCACCCGGGCGAACTCGCCCCCCAGCGCGGGCCGGTGCAGGCCCACCTCGCCGAGCCGGCGGACCACGTCGGCGAAGACCCCCGGGGGGGTCGACAGGTAGTGGAGGCGGTTGCCGGCCGTGCCCCGCTCACGGTCGAGGTCGCCGACGACCTCGTCGAGCACCTTGTAGGTGGTCCCGTCGTCGTAGCCGCCGCTGACGTAGCGGAACCCGCCTTCCAGCTCGGCCCAGGCCCGCTCGTCGACATCGCCGGCCTGCTCCACGGCCCGGCGCATTCGGGCCCGGAAGTCCTCGTGGTCCAGGTCGCTGCGGCCCACCCCCACGATCGAGGTCCCCGGGGCGAGCTGCTGGCGGGCCATGAGGGCCTGGAGGGCGGGCATGAGCTTGCGGCTGGTGAGGTCGCCGCTGGCCCCGAAGATGACCACGGCGGCGGGCGCGGCGGCGCGTCCGGCGTCGAGGCCCTCCAGGAGGGGATGGGGCGCGCCGGCGAGGCGCTCGGGGGAGACGACCATCAGCGCGGGGCCAGGGCGGCCGCCTTCTCCTCCAGGGCGTCGATGCCCTGGTCGAACGACTTGGCGAAGGCAGCCACCCCCTCGTCCTCCAGCGTCCGGCTGACCTCGCCGAGGTCGATCCCGAGCTCCTCGAGCCGGGCGAAGAGCGCCTCGGCCTCCTCGACCCCCTCCTCGGCGGTGGCGGCGACCCTCCCGTGGTCCTCGAAGGCCTCCAGGGTGGCCACCGGCATGGTGTTGACCGTGTCGGCGCCGATGAGGGTGTCGACGTAGAGCGTGTCGGGGTAGTCGGGGTTCTTGGTCGAGGTGGAGGCCCACAGCGGGCGCTGCAGCCGGGCGCCCTTGGCCGCCAGCGCCTCCCAGCGGGGGCCCGAGAACGTCCGGCGGAAGGCCTGGTAGGCCAGCTTGGCCTGGGACAGCGCAGCCCGGCCCCGCAGCTCCAGCGCCTCGGGGCTGCCGATGGCCTCCAGGCGACGGTCGATCTCCACGTCGACCCGGCTGACGAAGAACGAGGCCACGCTGTGCACCCGGGAGAGCGACGCCGCCCCCGCCTCGTGGGCCTCCAGCTCCTCCAGGCCGGCGAGGTAGGCCTCCATGACCTGGGCGTAGCGCTCCAGGCTGAAGATGAGGGTGATGTTGATGCTCGCGCCGCGAGCGATCAGGCGCCGGACGGCGGGGACCCCCTCGTCGGTGGCCGGGATCTTCACCAACAGGTTGGGCCGAGCGATGTCGCTGTGGAAGCGCAGGGCCGCCTCCACCGACCCCTCGGTGTCGTGGGCCAGGTCGGGAGCCAGCTCCAGGGAGACGAAGCCGTCGCCGCCCCCGCTCTGGCGGTACAGGGGGGCGAACAGGTCGAGGGCGTCGGCCACGTCGGTGGTGGCCATGGCCCAGTAGGAGCGCAGGGCCGAGCAGCCGTCGGCGGTGAGCCGGCCGAACTGCTCGTCGTAGGCGCTGCCCGCGGCCATGGCCTTCTGGAAGATCGAGGGGTTCGAGGTGGCCCCCCGTACCCCCCGCTCCACCCAGCGGGCCAGGGTGCCGTCGGCCAGCCAGTCCCGCCGGAGGTCGTCGAGCCAGGGGCTCTGGCCGTGTCGGTCGTACAGGTCGGCGAGCTTGGTCATGGGGGCCTCCTTGCGGGCGCGACGGCCGGTCGACCTGCTACCTATCCCGGCGCCTCCCGTTGTAGGCGGGTGACGCCCCCGGGCTCAGGCTTCGACCAGCTTGCGGGCCGCGTCGGCGATGTGCTCGGCGTCGATGCCCGCCGCCGCCAGCAACTGGTCGGACTTGCCCGAGGTGGGCATCTCCCGCACCGCCAGCTTGACGATCCGGGTGTGGTGGTCGGAGTCGGCGAAGGCGTCGAGCACGGCGTCGCCCAACCCCCCCTCGGGCCAGTGGTCCTCGACGGTGATGACCTTGTTGCCCGCGGCCCGGGCCGCTTCCCTCAGGCCGGCGGCGTCGATGGGCTTGACCGAGTAGCAGTCGACCACCCGGGCGGCGATCCCCTCGCCGGCCAGCGTCTCAGCCGCCTCCAGGGCCTCGTGGAGGGTGATGCCGGCGCTGACGATGACCACCTGGTCGTCGTCGGAGGACCGCACCACCTTGCTGCCGCCCACGCTGAACTCCTCGTCGGGGCCGTAGATGACCGGCGTGTTGCCCCGGGTGGTGCGCAGGTAGGAGATGCCCTTCTGGTCGGCCATGAGGCGCACCAGCTGGGCCGTCTGGTTGGCGTCGCAGGGGTAGAGCAGGGTGGAGCCGTACACGGCCCGGAAGGCAGCCAGATCCTCCAGGCCCATCTGCGACGGCCCGTCCTCGCCGATGGACACCCCGACGTGGGAGCCGACCAGGCAGAAGGTGGCCTGGCTGACCGCGGCCATGCGCACGAAGTCGTAGGCCCGGGAGAGGAAGGCGGCGAAGCTCGACGCGAAGGGCACCCAGCCCCGCACCTGCATCCCGATGGCGGCGGCCACCATCTGCTGCTCGGCGATGTACATCTCGAAGAAGCGCTCGGGGTGGGCGTCTTTGAAGATCTCGGCGTAGGTGGAGTTGCTGACCTCGCCGTCGAGGGCGACCACGTCGGCCCGGGCGGTGCCCAGGGCGGCCAGGGCCTCGCCGTAGGCCTTGCGGGTGGCGACCGACTCGCCCAGCTCGTAGCTGGGCAGTTCGAGCTCGCCCGTCTCGAAGGTGTGGGGGGTGTCGCCGGACTCGGGCTTGGGCACCTCGATGGTGAGGTCACGCTCGCCCCCGAGCTCGGCGATGGCGTCGTCGCGGTCGGCGACCGGCTTGCCGTGGGCGTCGTCCTGGTCCTCGACCGCCTTGACTCCGCGACCCTTCTTGGTCCGGGCCACGATCACGGTGGGCTTGCCGGTGGTCGACACCGCCTCGGCGTAGGCCGCGTCGATCGCGGCCACGTCGTGGCCGTCGATGCCGATGGCGTGCCAGCCGAAGGCGCGGGCCCGGTCGAGGTAGCTGTCGAGGTCCCAACCGTGCATGGTCTCGCCCCGCTGGCCCAGACGGTTGACGTCGATGATGGCGGTCAGGTTGTCGAGGCCGGCGTGGGCGGCGTGCTCGAAGGCCTCCCACATGGAGCCCTCGGCCATCTCCGAGTCCCCGCAGAGCACCCACACCCGGTAGGGCAGGCGGTCGAGGCGCTTGCCGGCCAGCGCCACGCCAACGCCGATGGGCAGGCCCTGGCCGAGCGAGCCGGTCGCCACGTCGACCCAGGGCAGGATCGGGGTGGGGTGGCCCTCGTAGCGGCTCCCGAAGGTGCGGAAGCTGAGCAGGTCGTCGTCGGAGGCCACGCCCACGGCCTTGTAGAGGCTGTAGAGCAGCGGCGAGGCGTGGCCCTTGGAGAAGATGAGGTGGTCGTTGTTGGGGTTGGCCGGATCGGAGAAGTCGTAGTGGAGGTACTTGCTGGCCAGCACGGCCACGAGGTCGGCGGCCGACATCGACGACGTCGGGTGACCGGACTTGGGCGCGGCCGCCGCCCGCACGGAGTCGACCCGCAGCTGCTGGCCGAGCTCCTCCCACTGCTGCTGGTCGATCATCCCCAAACCTCCTTGCCTGGCTGTCCCCGTTGTCCCTCACCCTATCCCGCCCCCCGACAGGGGTGCTCAGCCGGCGCCGGCGCGGGACCCACCAGGTTCGGCGAAGAGCACGACCGACGCGGTGAAGCCGTGCAGGAAGCTGCGCCCGCCCACCGGACCGAGCTCGCCGGCGCAGGACATGCCGGCCACGGGGGCGCCGCCGAGGGCGTCGCTGACGATGCCGGCGTCGTGGTCGGGGGCGCCGAAGAGGTGCGAGCCCCGGCCGTTGCAGGTGAAGAGCAGGGCGGCGTCGCCGCCCCCTCCGGCCATGAGCGCCCGCAGGTCCTCGTCGGCGGAGTCCGCGTCGCGGACCTGGAACTGCACGGTGTCGCCCACGTCGATCTCGTCGCCGACCGCGACGGCCCGGGCCTGACGGTCGGCGCCGAGGACGTTGCGGATGAGGAAGTCGCCCCGTGCGAAGTCGATCTTGTGCTCGTCGATGACCCGCCCCACGTGCAGGCCCTGCTGCACCAGGGTCAGGTCGGCAGGTCCGAGCGACTGCACCAGCTCCTCGACCCGGTCGAGGGCGGGCCGGCCGGCCAGCTCGTGGATGACGTGGCGGTCGCTGGCGGTGACGGTCATGGGGTCACCCACGGGTCGGCACCCCTGAGAGACCACGGTGGACACCTCGACGCCGCCGAGCACGACCGCCACGGCGCCGTCGGCCACCACCTCGGACCCCAGCACCAGGCGGTTGCCGCCCGGGCCCCGGGCGGCCGAGGCCAGGCCCCCCACCACGGGGAGCTCGAGGCCCAGCTGGTCCCGCAGGCCGGCGAGGAGCACCTCGACGGGGAAGGAGAAGGGGTCGGCCAGCACCAGCAGGGCGGCGGCGTCGGCAGGCAGGGCGTCGGCGGGCGGGAAGCCGGCGATGACCACGCCGTCGCCCTGGCGGGCCGCGCTCAGGCGCAGGGGCGTGGCCGAGCCGACGTGGCCGGCCCACAGCGAGAGGGCCGGTTGGTCCTCCACCTCACGGCCACCACCCACCACCGAGCCTGCCGTGGCGCCGATGAGGGCGCGAGGGGCGAGCAGTGACTGGACGGCGCCGGCGATGTCTTCCATCGCCCCCACGTGGTCGGCGCTGGCGAACAGCACGGCCAGGTCGGGGCCGGGACCGAGGCGCTCGAGCACCTCCCCGGTCACCTCACCCACGGCGTGGGTGGCCAGGGGGTGCTGCGACAGGGCGGCGGCGAAGGGCATCCCCGTCGACGCTACCGGCCGGTGGCAGGTCCGACCGCTCGAGCTCGTCGGTCCGGATCAGCCGTGGGGCTGGTTCCTGCTCCCGCCGGTGGGGTAGGGAGCGCCAGCGGCTCGTGCTTTCCCCTCACCGTCGCTGTCGAGGGCCGCTACACGATGACTCGGTCCTGGTGCCTCGTCGCCTCCCACGGCGACGCGGGCTCCACCCACCACCAAGACGGCCAAACGGGGAGAACGCGATGGCGACGAACGGCGATGACCTGAAGGAGCGGATCCACGCGCTGGAGACGGCGCAGGCCGCGCAGACGGCGACGACGGCCGGGATGCAGGCCACTCAGGCGGCTGCCCAGGCGGGCACGTGGGCGGTGATGGCGGCCGGCAGCGCCAGCCTGGTCATCGGCATCTTCCTGGGCATGGCCATCAGCAAGGCCAAGAGCTGAGGAGGCCTCGAAGCTGGCGGGCACGGGTGCGGGCGGCGCGCCCCAGCGTGCCAGGGACGTCGAAGGGTCGGGACGCCGAGGCTGGATAGCCTGAGCGGGCATGGTGAACGCCGAGGCCGAGGCCGCCCCCTCGACGCGGGGGGCGATCCTCACCGCCGCCACCCGGGCCTTCGCCGAGCACGGCTACGACGGCACCGCCCTCAGCCAGATCGCCGACGCCGTCGGCATCCGCCGGCCGAGCCTCCTGCACCACTTCGCCTCCAAGGAGGCCCTCTACCAGGAGGTCTTCACCCGCCAGCTGGCCGACTGGGCCGTACGGGTGGAGGAGGCGGTCGACAGCCCCCGAGAGGGCTGGAAGCTGGTCGACCACGTCATCGAGGCCGGGTTCGGCTTCTTCCAGGAGAACCCCGACTTCGTGCGCCTGGTCCGCCGGGAGGCGATCGAGGGAGGCAACCACCTGGGCATCGACCTGGGCGCGGCCCTGCGCCCCCACCTGCAGCGGGCTGTGGCCTTCTTCGAGCGAGAGATGGCCGCCGGCCGCTTTCGCCGCCACGACCCCGAGCAGCTCCTGCTGACCGGCTACGGCGCCCTGCTCAGCTACTTCAGCGACGTCCCCTTCCTCGAGGGCCTCCTCGGCGAGGACCCGCTGGCCGAGGCCGCCCTGGCCCGGCGTCTGGAGCACGTTCGCAGCTTCTTCCGGGCCGCACTCGAGCCGTAGCGCTCATCGAGGCCCAACAGGGCCGGGGACGGCTCCCCGGGCTGACCCCGGGGCGAGGGCCGGGCTGTCGTATCCTCCCGCGTCGTGCGCCGACACCTGCTGCCGGCGATCCTCGCCCTGCTGTGCGTGTCGTCGACGGCTGCCGCCCTGCGGGCCGGTCCCGGAGCCGACGAATCTCGCCCGGCGGCCACGGTGGCGGCCGAGGCCCCCGTCCTCACGCCCCGCCGGGTGCCCAACCTGTTGGCCCAGCCGGTGGGCACGGCCCGGCTGGTCCAGACCCTCGACACCATCGCCGCCACCAGGCCCGACAGCGCCTGCCTGGTGGTCACCGAGGGGCCCCGGGTCCTCTACGACCGCCAGGGTGAGCGGCCCCTGGTGCCGGCCTCGGGGATGAAGCTGCTCACGGCCACCGCCGTGCTGGCCCACCTCGACCCCGAGGAGCAGCTGCGCACCTCGGTGGTCGCCGCTGGGGCCCCTGTGGACGGCGTCGTCGAGGGCGACCTGTGGATGGTCGGGGGCGGCGATCCCGTGCTCGGCACTGCGCCCTGGGCCGCCCACTTCGTGCGCCAACCGGCGTTGTTCACCCCCCTCGAGGAGCTGGCCGAGCGCATCGTCGGCGCCGGGGTATCGGAGGTACGGGGGCGGATCGTGGGCGACGAGAGCCGCTACGACAAGGTGCGCTACGTCGAGAGCTGGCCCGAGCGCTACGCCGCCGAGAACCAGATCGGGCCCATGTCGGCCCTGTCGGTCAACGACGGCTTCGCCGACTGGGAGCTTCCCGCCGTCGCCTTCTCCGACCCCGCCGCCGGGGCCGCCGGCGTGCTGACGGCCCTCCTGCGGGAGCGGGGCGTGGTCGTCACCGGCGAGGCGGGCGCCGGCACGGCCCCGGCCGAGGCCGCGCCGGTGGCCAGCATCGACTCGCCGCCGGTGGCCGAGCTGGTGGCCGACATGCTGCGCGAGAGCGACAACGGCACGGCCGAGCTGCTGCTCAAGGAGCTGGGGCTGCGGGTGGGGGGAACGGGATCGACCGCAGCCGGCCGGACGGTGGTGGCCGACACGCTGGCCTCGCTCGGCCTGCCCACCGACGGGTTGGCCGTGGTCGACGGCTCGGGCCTCGATCCCACCAACCAGGTGACCTGCCAGCTCCTCCACGACATGCTCGAGGACACCGTCGCCGGGGGACCGGTCGACCGGGGGCTGGCCGTGGCCGGCTCCAGCGGGACCCTGGCCCGGCGCTTCCTCGACACGCCCGCCCTCGGGGCCCTGCGGGCCAAGACCGGCTCGCTGCGGGGCGTGGCCTCGCTGTCGGGCTTCGTCGAGTCCCAGGGCGGGACCGAGCTCACCTTCGCCTCGATCTTCAACGGGATCGACCGCATCGACGACGGCATCCCCCTCCAGGACCTTCTCGGCACCGCCCTGGTGCGCTACCCCGACCTCCCCACCCTGGCCGAGATCGGGCCCGAGGGCTACGGGCCTGACTGAGGCGACGATCCGGAGCACGGACCGGTGGCCGACGACGTCCCCATGTTCCCCCTCGGCCTGGTCCTGTTCCCGGGCGCCTACCTGCCCCTGCACGTCTTCGAGCCCCGGTACCGGGAGATGGTGGTGGCCTGCCTGTCGGGCACGCCGGAGTTCGGTGTGACCCTGATCGAGCGGGGGAGTGACGTCGGCGGCGGCGACGCCCGCTTCGACGTGGGCTGCGTGGCCCGCATCGTCGCCGCCGCCCAGCTCGACGACGGTCGCTGGGCCATCGGCGCGGTGGGCACCCGCCGCATCCGGGTGACGTGCTGGCTGCCCGACGCCCCCTACCCCCGGGCCGAGGTGCAGGACTGGGACGACCCGCCGGCCGGTCCTGACGCCGTCGAGCGACGCGGCGTGGCCCTGGCCGCCCTGCGGCGAGTCCTCGCCCTGGCCGCCGAGCTCGGCGAGGAGGTCGCCGACGCCACCACCCCCGTGGACGACGATCCCCTCGCGGCCGGGTACCAGATGTCGGCGTTGGCCCCGGTGGGCACCCTCGACCAGCTGGCGCTCCTGCGGGCGCCGACGCCCGAGCAGCGCCTGGAGCTGCTCGCCGGCCTGCTCGACGACCAGGCCGCCGTGCTTGCCAGACGCCTGGAGGGAGGATAGGAAGGGCGCCCGAGGAGAGGGCGTCCCCGGTCGTCTCCGTCACCGGCCCACCCATCAGGAGCGTTCGTTGCCCGACCGGCGCCAGGACGACAAGTCGCTGCCCAACCTCGCCACCGAGCTGTGGGACCTGGTCCGGGCCTACGCCAAGCAGGAGACCATCGAGCCCATCAAGGGCCTGGGCCGCTTCGTCGCCTTCGGGGTCGCCGGCTCGGTGCTCCTCGGGGTGGGAACGGTCCTGTTGGCCCTGGCGGTGTTGCGGGCCCTGCAGAGCGAGACCGGTACCTTCTTCGACGGCAACTGGTCCTTCGCCCCGTACCTGCTCACCCTGGTGGTCTGCGTCGGGGTGATCGGGGCCGCCGTGTCGGCGCTGCGTGGGAAGGGGACCAATCCGTGACCGTGACCTCCCGGGTGGGTGAGAGCGCCACCGTCAGCCGCGACGACATCGAGCGCAAGCTCCGCGAGATCCGGGGCGAGGCCGGCGAGGTGGCCGAGTCGGGCCGCAACTACGCGGTGATCGCGGCCGTGGCCACCGCCGTCGCGGTGGTGGCCGTGGCCTACCTCTTCGGGCGGCGCAAGGGCAAGAAGCGCTCGACCGTGGTCGAGATCCGGCGGGTCTAACCCGTGCTGCGGTACCTGTACCGGCGGGGCCAGCTCCGGGGGCTCCTGGGCGGCTCGAAGGGTTGGACGGTAGTGTGGGTGATCATCTTCGGCGCCCGGATGCTGAAGAAGATGGTGAACCGTGAGCCCGAGGTCGTCTACTCCGGGGTCCTCGGCCCGGGGGAGACGGTGATCGTGCGCCACGAGGACCAGCCCCCGACCGGAGCCGAGCCGGGCAGGCGCACCAAGCGCGCCAGGCGCGCACGGCGCACCAGGGCATGAGCCGGCGTCCACTGGAGGCGGGCGAGCGGGTGCTGCTGGTCGACAGCAAGGGCCGCCAGTACCTGGTGACCCTGACCGAGACCGGGCGGTTCCACAGCCACGCCGGCATCGTCGAGCACACTCAGCTCCTGGGCCAGGACGAGGGGGTGACGGTGCGGGCCGGCACCGGCGCCCGCTACACCGCGGTGCGGCCCACCCTGGCCGACTTCGTCCTGCGCATGCCGCGCGAGGCACAGGTGATCTATCCTAAGGACCTGGGCGCCATCCTGTTGCTGGCCGACGTCGCCCCCGGGACCCGGGTGCTCGAGGCCGGGGTGGGCTCGGGTGCGCTGTCCCTGGCCCTGCTGCGGGCCGGGGCCGAGGTGGTGGGCTACGAGCTGCGCCCCGACTTCGCCGCCCGGGCCGTCGCCAACGTGTCCGACTTCCTCGGCGACGAGGCGGCCGGTCGCTACCGGGTGGAGCAGCACGACGTCTACGGCGGCATCGACGAGGTCGACCTCGACCGCATCGTGCTCGACCTGCCCGAGCCCTGGCAGGTGGTCAAGCACGCCGAGGGGGCGTTGCGCCCGGGGGGGATCCTGGTGGCCTACACCCCGTCGATCCTGCAGGCGGCCCAGCTGCGGGAGGCCCTGGCCGCCAGCGACTTCGAGCTGGCCCAGACCGTCGAGCACCTGACCCGGGGCTGGTACCTCGAGGGCCAGGCCGTTCGCCCCGACCACCGCATGGTGGCCCACACCGGGTTCCTCACCTCGGCCCGGCTCCTCGGCCCCGTGCCCGGCGGGCTCAAGGCGCCCCGGCTCCCGTCGTGAGGGCACACCGGTGAACCTGTTCGACCTGATCGTCCTCGTCGTGGCCGTCAGCGCCGCCGTGGGTGGCTACCGGCTGGGCTTCCTGGCCCGGGCCCTGTCGTGGGTCGGGCTGGCCGTGGGGCTCTACCTCGCCGCCCGGTTCCTGCCCGACCTGCTCGGCCTGGTGCCCGTGCCGGCCGAGGCCCCCAACCTGCGCCTGGTGGCGGGGATCGGCATCCTGTTGCTCGGGGCCTTCCTCGGCCAGGGCATCGGTCTGCTCATCGGCACCCAGGCCCACCTGTCGATCCCCACCGCCGGGAGGCCTCTCGACCGGGCGGGGGGCGCCCTGGCCGGCGTCTTCGGCGTGCTGGTGGCCCTGTGGCTGTTGCTGCCCTCCTTCGCCGAGGTGCCGGGCACGGTGTCGCGCCAGGCCCGCAGCTCGGTCATCGCCCAGACCATCGACACCTCGCTGCCCGACCCGCCCGACACCCTCCAGGCGTTCCGCCGGCTGGTCGGCGACACCCAGTTCCCCGAGGTGTTCGCCGCCCTGCGCCCGGCACCCGACCTCGGCCCCCCGCCGGTCGAGTCCGGCCTCAGCGCCGGCCTGGCCCAGAGCGTGGCCGCCTCCACCTTCCGGGTCGAGGGCGAGGCGTGCGGGAGGCTCCAGGAGGGGAGCGGCTTCGTGGCCCAACCCGGCGTCGTGGTCACCAACGCCCACGTGGTGGCCGGCCAGGACAGCACCGAGCTCATCGGCGTCGACGGCAGCCGGAGCCCGGCGCAGGTGGTCGTCTTCGATCCCGACACCGACCTGGCCGTGCTGGCGGCCCCGGGCGTGGGCGCGCCCCCGTTGGCGATCGAGGACGCCGGCGTGGGCACGGGCGGCGCGGTGTTCGGCTACCCCGGGGGCGGTGCGCTCGAGATCTCGCCCTTCGAGGTGCGGGAGGCGGCCAACGCGGTGGGCCGGGATCTCTACGGCAACGGGCCCACCCGGCGGGACGTGCTCATCCTGGCCAGCCGCCTGGCGCCGGGGGACTCCGGTGCGGCTCTTGTCAACGCCTCGGGCGCGGTCGTGGGCGCGGCTTTCGCCATCGCTCCCGACCGGGCCGGCACCGCCTACGCCCTCGACGCCGACGAGCTGCGGGAGGCCCTGGCCGCCCCTCGGGCGCCGGCCGACACGGGTCCCTGCCTCCGGTAGGCCGCCCTCGACCTCGAAGCCCGCCGAGCCGGCGTGGCCCGCTTTGTGGGCAGTTGCGGACCCTCTGCGTCCAGAAGTGCCCACAAACCTGGAAGGAAGGGGAGCGGCGGGGCCGGAGCGGGTGGAGGCCGGGGCGGGGCCGGTCAGGTGGGGCGGGGGAGGGCGGCCGCCAGGCGATCGGCGTAGCGGGTGACGACGGGCCCGGCGACGGCGAGGACCAGGACGTAGGCGGCAGCCACCGGGCCGAGCTGGGGCTCGATGCCGGCGCCGACGCCGAGCCCGGCGATGACGATGGAGAACTCCCCCCGGGCGATCAGGGCGGTGCCGGCCCGGACCCGCCCGGGGCGGGCGATGCCCGCCCGGCGGGCCGCCCACCAGCCCGTGCCCACCTTGGTGGCGGCGGTGACGACGGCCAGCACCCCGGCCACGGCGGCCACGGGCAGGAGGTCGCCGGGGTCGATCTGGAGTCCGAAGAACAAGAAGAAGGTAGCGGCGAAGAGGTCGCGCAGCGGGCTGACGAGGAGGCTGGCCCGCTCCTGGGCCCTGCCGCCCAGGGCGATGCCCACCAGGAAGGCGCCCACGGCGGCCGAGACCTGGAGCTGGGCGGCCACCCCGGCCACCAGCAGGGTCAGGCCGAGCACGCCGAGCAGGAGGGCCTCGTCGGAGCGGCTGAGCACGGCCCGGCTCACGACGGGGCCGTGGCGCAGGGCCACGAACAGGACCACCGCCACCGCGGCCAGGGCCGCCGTCACCGAGACCACCCCGGCCACCAGGGATGCGCCGGCCAGCAGCACGGCCACCACGGGCAGGTACACGGCCATGGCCAGGTCCTCCATGACCAGCACCGACAGCACCGAGGGGGTCTCCCGGTTGCCCAGGCGGTCGAGGTCGCGCAGCACCTTGGAGATGACGCCCGAGGAGGAGATGTAGGTCACCCCGCCGAGCAGGACGGCGGCGCGCGGGTCCCAGCCCAGCACCAGGCCCAGGGCCACGCCGGGCAGGGCGTTGGCCGCCGCGTCGACGGCCCCGGCGGCCAGTCCGACCCGGAGGTTGGCGCCCAGCTCCTCGGAGGTGTACTCGAGACCCAGGGCCAACAGCAGCAGCACCACGCCGATCTCCGAGCCGATGGCGACCAGCTCCGGGCTGAGGTCCAGGGCCACCAGGCCCCCGTCACCGGCCAGGAGGCCGGCGACCAGGTAGAAGGGGATGGGGCTGAGGCCGACCCGGTCGGCCAAGCGGGCCAGCACGGCCAGGGCGAGCACGACCAGGCCCAGCTCGACCAGCACCGGCGCCACCTCGCCCGCGGCGGCGGCACCCAGGGGCACCCCCGGACCTACCCCTGCTGGAGGAGGCGGAACAGCTCCTTGATGCCCTCGGGGGTGCCCACCGCCACGGCCGTGTCGCCCCGCTGGAGGGCGAAGTCGCCGGAGGGGGCCGCGATGGTCTCCTCCCCCCGAACGACGGCGACGATCGAGACCCCGGTCTCGGTGCGCAGCGCCGCCTCCCGCAGGGTGCGCCCGGCGCAGGCGGAGTTGGCCTCCACCGGCAACCAGTCGATGGTGAGGCCTTCGATGTGCTGCTGGAGCTCGCTCAGGCGCTCGCTCACCTGGGAGGTGCCGAGCAGCTCGGCGAGCGTGTGGGTGTCGTCGGCGCCGAGGCGCACCACGTTGCGGCAGGCGTCGGGGTCGGCGGTGTCGTAGACGAGCAGCTCGCGCCGACCGGTGCGGTGGGCCAGCACCCCGATGCGATCGCCCTCGCTGGTCACGAAGTCGTAGCGCACCCCCACGCCGGGCAGCTGGGTCTCCTCGACCTCGCTCACGGCCGTCGCCACCTCGTCAGGGCTCGATGAAGATGCACTCGCCCGGACACTCCTCGGCCGACTCCACCACCGCGTCGAGCTGGCTGTCGGGGAAGCTGGCCAGGCCCTCGGACCCACCGGGGTCGCTGAAGACCTTGCTCCCCTCCTTGACGTAGGCCAGGCCGTCGTCGAGCAGGGTGAACACGTCGGGGGCGATCTCCTCGCACAGGCCGTCGCCCGTGCAGAGATCCTGATCGATCCAGACCTTCATCGGCGTGCGCCTCCATGCTCGGGACCGGGGTCGGAGCCCCAATTTACCTGGGGAGGACGGGGAAAACCCACCCCGCCGTCGGCGGATGTGGCGTGTACCCTCCGACGGATGGCGGCCCGTGACGAGTCCGAGCTCCACCGCCTGCGCGAGCAGGCGCTCACCCTCGAAGAGGAGGTGGCCGTCCTGCGGCGCAAGCTGCAGGACGCCCCCAAGCGGGTGCGCACGCTCGAGGAGCGCCTCTTGGAGGCCAAGGGCCAGCTCGCCCAGGCGGTGTCGCAGAACGAGAAGCTGAGCTACACCCTGCGTGAGGCCCGGGAGCACATCGCCGCCCTGCGGGAAGAGGTGGAGAAGCTCACCCAGCCCCCCTCGGCCTACGGGACCCTCCTCGGCCACAACGACGACGGCACCGTCGACGTCTTCTCCGGCGGGCGCAAGATGCGCGTCGCCCTGCACCCCGACCTGGCCGACACCACCCTGGAGCGGGGCGTGGAGGTGGTCCTCAACGAGTCCCTCAACGTGGTGATGGCCCGGGGGGCGGAGATCTCGGGCGAGGTCGTCACCCTCAAGGAGGTCCTCGAGGACCACCGCCGGGCCTTGGTCCTGGGCCGGGCCGACGAGGAGCGGGTGGTGGAGCTGGCCGACGGCCTCGACGGGGTGCACCTCCGGGCGGGCGACACCGTGCTCATCGACCCCCGCTCGGGGCTGGTGCTCGAGAAGCTGCCCCGGCCCGAGGTGGAGGAGCTGGTGCTCGAGGAGGTGCCCGACATCTCCTACGCGGACGTGGGCGGCCTCGACGCCCAGATCGAGCAGATCACCGACGCCGTCGAGCTGCCGTTCCTGCACCGCAGCCTCTTCGAGGAGTACCGCCTCCCGGCCCCCAAGGGCATCCTGCTCTACGGTCCGCCGGGCTGCGGCAAGACCCTCATTGCCAAGGCGGTGGCCAACTCGCTGTCGAAGAAGGTGAGCGAGGTCACCGGCCGGCCCGCCGCCCGCAGCTACTTCCTCAACATCAAGGGCCCCGAGCTGCTCAACAAGTACGTGGGCGAGACCGAGCGCCAGATCCGCCTGGTCTTCCAGCGAGCCCGGGAGAAGTCCGAGGAGGGCGTCCCCGTCATCGTGTTCTTCGACGAGATGGACAGCCTGTTCCGCACTCGGGGCAGCGGCATCAGCTCCGACATGGAGTCGACCATCGTCCCCCAGCTCCTGGCCGAGATCGACGGCGTGGAGACCCTGCGCAACGTCATCGTCATCGGCGCCTCCAACCGGGAGGACCTGATCGACCCCGCCATCCTGCGCCCGGGCCGACTCGACGTGAAGATCAAGATCGAGCGCCCCGACGAGGAGGCGGCCACGCAGATCTTCAGCCGCTACCTGGAGACCGACCTTCCCCTCGCCGCCAGCGAGGTGGCCGGACTGGGCGGCGGCGACCCGGCCAAGGCGGTCCGGGCCATGATCGAGCAGACCGTCGAGGTCATGTACCGGGCCGACGAGGCCAACCGCTTCCTGGAGGTGACCTACCAGAACGGCGACAAGGAGGTCATGTACTTCAAGGACTTCGCCTCGGGGGCCATGATCGAGAACATCGTGCGCCGGGCCAAGAAGCTGGCCATCAAGCGCCAGATCGCCGGGGGAGAGCGGGGCATCGCCAACGCCGACCTCCTCGCCTCCATCGCCCAGGAGTACAAGGAGCACGAGGACCTGCCCAACACCACCAACCCCGACGACTGGGCCAAGATCTCGGGCAAGAAGGGCGAGCGCATCGTCTACGTGCGCACCCTGGTGTCGGGAGGAGCCGACGAGGCGGGGGGCGGACGCTCCATCGAGCGGGTGGCCACCGGCCAGTACCT
>JADDRA010000085.1:0-4439 GCA_016781105.1 Actinomycetota bacterium
GGGACTCGCTCGCGGCCAGCCCCTCGGCCTCGCCGGCCAGCTCCTCAAGGCGGGCCCGGGTCCCGGCCAGGTCGGCCAGCTCGTCTTCGAGCCGGGCCAGGTGGGCCAGGGCGGCATCGTGCTGGCGCCGCACCTCCCGGCCCTCGGCCACCAGTGACTCGTGCTCGGCGGCCCGGATCGCGTGCTCGTCGTGCACCCGGCGGGCCTGGGCGAGCCGGTCACGGCGCTCGGCGAGCACGGTGGCGGCCTCCTCGGCCGCCCGCCGAGTGGTGACCGCCTCGTCCCGGGCGGCATCGTGGGTGGCGACCAGCGCCTCCAGGTCGGGCAGGAGCCCTCGCAGCCGGGCGAGGTCGTCGTGGGCGGCCTTGGCCTCGCGCCGGGCCCGGTCGCGGGCGGCGTCGACCGGGGTGATCCCGAGGAGCTTGAGCACCAGGTCTCGGCGCCGGGACGGGGTGGTACTGGCGAAGGCGGCCAGCTGCTTCTGCTCGGCGAACACCGAGGCCCGCAAGGCGGCGTCGTCGAGCCCGAGCACCGAGCGCAGGTAGCGGTTGGTGTCGCGCACGCCCTCGGCCACCTGGTGGCCGTCGGCCCGGGCCTGGGCCCGCACGGTGTGGTTGGCCCCGCTGACGGTCCGGCGCACGCAGTAGAGGTGTCCCTCGTGCTCCAGCTCGACCTCGACCGACGACTCCCCGTCGACCCCCGAGGTGCGCACCTGATCGTTGCCGGTGCGCGACGAGCCGAACAGGGCCCAGGGGATGGACTCGACCAGGGCCGACTTGCCCGCCCCGTTGGCGCCGTAGACGCCCACCAGGCCGGGGGGCACCTCGAGCTCGAGGTCGTCGGCGAAGACCCGGTAGTTCCGCAGGCGCAGCCGGGTGATCCGCACGGGCTAGCCGGCCTCCTCCACGGCCCGCACCAGGTAGTCATGGCCCAGCCGACGGATGGCGTCGGCGTCGAAGCCGCTGAGGTCCTGGCCGTCGACGTAGCCGTCCCAGCGGGCGGGCATCGAGGCCAGGTCGGCCAGGTCGGCCACCGGCATGGCCGCGTCGACGAAGGAGGGCTCGAGCTTGAGGTGCAGGGCGGCGCCGGCGGCGTCGTGCACGGCATGGAGGTCGAGCAGGCGGTACGCCTCGGGATCGACGCCGTCGAGGTAGAGGCGAGCTACGGCGCCCGCGGGCAGCGTGGCCACGCGCTCGAACACCAGGACGGACACTTCGGCCGGGGACAGGCCCAGGGCGTCGATGCGGGGCAGGGTGACCAGCGGCCGCTGGTCGGGAAGGGCCAGGTGACGACACGTGCCCGTGTCGGTGTCGAGCACCACGATGCCCTTGGGCCGCCCGGGGTCGTCGGCGAAGGTGAAGGTGTCGGTGCTGCCCGCGTACCAGACCCCGGGGCGGACCTGGGTGTGGACGTGGTAGTGGCCGAGCAGCACGAGGTCGGCCCGCAGCAGGCGGTCGTCGACCTCGATCTCGTTGATGTCGGCGTAGCGCCGTTCGACCGAGGGGACGAGCGGGTGGGCCAGCAGCAGGTTGGAGCGGTCGAGCGAGCGCGCCGCCGCCGCCTCGTCGAGCGCCTCGACGGTGGCCTCGGGGGTGAGCATCTGGGGCACGGCGTGCACGACCAGGCCCGGGAGCTCGATGCGCTCGTAGGCCATCCGGTGGGCGAAGTGGACGTCGCCGGCGAAGGTGTCGGCCAGTGCCGCGTAGGGGCTGGCCGTGCCCGGCAGCCGGGGGGTGTCGTGGTTGCCGGTGATGATCACCGCCGGGATCCCGTGGTCCCGGATGCGGGCCAGGGCGGCCTGGGCCCGGCGGTAGGCGCGGTAGGTGGGTCGAGGGTGGTCGAACACGTCGCCCAGCCACAGCAGGGCGTCGGGCTCCTGGGCCAGGGCCAGGTCGACCGCCGCGTCGAAGGACGCCTCGAAGTCGAGCTCGCGCACGTTGACGCCGTCGACGCTGTAGGGGAGGTAGGACCGGCCGAGGTGGGCGTCTCCCAGGGCGGCGACCTTCACGGGCCCCATGGTAGGAAGCGGCAGCGACAATTCCACGGATGTAGTTCCACCGTTGTCGTTCGTGCCCCGCGGGGACGGTGGGGGGCGGCGCTGCTAGAACAGCGGGGACGGGAGCTCGGACGGACCGGGCTGAGAGGGCGCCTGCGGGGGCCGACCGTGGACCTGATCCGGGTAATGCCGGCGGAGGGAGCAGCGATGGACGACGTGACGTCGGCGCAGAAGCGCTACGTGGAGGGCCCGCACGGGCTGCGGGTCCCCTACCGGGAGGTGCGCCTGCACCCCACCCAGGGGCCGAAGGGGCCGGTGACCAACGAGCCCGTGCGCCTGTACGACACCAGTGGACCGGGAAGCGTGCCGGCCGAGGGGCTGGCCCCGTTGCGGCGGGCCTGGATCGAGGCCCGGGGTGACGTCGAGGCCCACGCCGGGCGACCGGTCGCTCGGAGGGACGACGGGCGCCGGCGGGTCGCCCTGGCGGCCACCGGGAACCGTGCTAGCGGGAACGGCGCCAACGGTGCCGGGGGCGAGCACGCCGTCCTGCGACCGGCGGGGTCGGGCTGCCTGCGAGCCCGACCGGGCGCCACGGTGACCCAGCTCCACTACGCCCGCCGGGGCGAGATCACCCCCGAGATGACCTTCGCCGCCATCCGCGAGGGTGTGGCGCCCGAGGTGGTGCGCGACGAGCTGGCCCGGGGCCGGGCCATCCTGCCCGCCAACGTCAACCACCCCGAGTCCGAGCCCATGCTCATCGGGCGGGCCTTCCTGGTGAAGGTGAACGCCAACATCGGCAACTCCTCGGTCACCTCGTCGATCGAGGAGGAGGTCGAGAAGCTGGCCTGGGCCACCCGCTGGGGGGCCGACACGGTGATGGACCTCTCCACCGGTCCCGACATCCACACCACCAGGGAGTGGGTCGTGCGCAACTCGCCGGTGCCGGTGGGCACGGTGCCCATCTACCAGGCCCTGGAGAAGGTCGACGGCAAGGCCGAGGAGCTGACCTGGGACGTGTACCGCGACACCTTGGTCGAGCAGGCCGAGCAGGGCGTCGACTACTTCACCGTCCACGCCGGGGTCCTGGCCGGCTACGTCGAGCTGGCGGCCCGGCGGGTCACCGGCATCGTCAGCCGGGGAGGCTCGATCATGGCCGCCTGGTGCCTGGCCCACGGCCGGGAGAACTTCCTCTACACCCACTTCGAGGACATCTGCGAGATCATGGCCGCCTACGACGTGGCCTTCTCCCTGGGTGACGGGCTGCGCCCGGGTTGCATCGCCGACGCCAACGACGAGGCCCAGTTCGCCGAGCTGGCCACGCTCGGCGAGCTGACCGAGCGGGCCTGGCGCCACGACGTGCAGACGATGGTGGAGGGGCCGGGCCACGTGCCCCTGCACAAGATCGCCGAGAACGTGGAGCGCCAGCTGGCGCTGTGCCACGAGGCGCCCTTCTACACGCTCGGCCCGCTGACCACCGACGTGGCTCCCGGCTACGACCACATCACCTCGGCCATCGGTGCGGCCACCATCGGCATGCACGGCACGGCCATGCTCTGTTACGTCACCCCCAAGGAGCACCTGGGCCTGCCCGACCGCGACGACGTCAAGCAGGGCGTGATCGCCTACAAGATCGCCGCCCACGCCGCCGACCTGGCCAAGGGCCACCCCGGGGCCCAGGCCTGGGACGACGCCCTGTCGGCCGCCCGCTTCGAGTTCCGCTGGGAGGACCAGTTCAACCTGTCCATGGACCCCGAGACGGCCCGCTCCTACCACGACGCCACCCTTCCGGCCGGAGCGGCCAAGTCGGCGCACTTCTGCTCCATGTGCGGTCCGAACTTCTGCTCCATGCGCATCAGCCAGGACGTGCGGGACCGGGCCGAGGCGGCCGCCCATGGCGACGGTCGCTGAGGCGGCGCACCCGGCGCAGGCATCGCGCGTCCCCCGACTGCACCTGGTGACCCTCGCCGGGTCGCCCGAGGTCGTGCTGGCCTCGGTGGCGCTGGTCCTGGCCGGCGGCGCGCCGCTGATCCAGCTGCGGACCAAGGAGGGGACCGACCGGTCCCGCCTGGAGCTGGCGGTGGAGGTGTCGGCCCGCTGCCACGGGGCGGGGGCCCGGTGCCTGGTCAACGACCGGGCCGACATCGCGGTGGCGGCCGGCGCCGACGGGGTGCACCTGGGAGTCGACGACCTCCCCGTGGCCGCGGTGCGCGACCTGGTGGGCCCCGAGCTGGTGGTGGGCGCCACCTGCCGGGACCCCGAGGCGGCCCGGCAGGCCGAGGCCGAGGGCGCCGACTACCTGGGAGTGGGACCCGCCCATCCCACGTCGACCAAGGGGGGCCTGCCCGACCCGCTCGGTCCCGCCGGCGTGGCCGCGGTGGCGGATGCGGTCGGCGTGCCCGTGATCGCCATCGGTGGCGTGACCCGCGAGCGGCTTCCGGCCCTG
>JADDRA010000085.1:4580-18456 GCA_016781105.1 Actinomycetota bacterium
GGCTGAGCATCGCCTGGCGGGCCGCGGGTGGGGGCATGGACGTGGTCGTCGTCGACCCGGCGCCGGAGCGGGGGGCCTCCCGGGTGGCGGCCGGGATGCTGGCCCCGGTCACCGAGGTGCACTACGGCGAGGAGGCGCTGCTCGCCCTCAACCTCGACTCCAACCGCCGCTACCCGGGCTTCGTCGCCGAGCTGGAGGCCTGTACCGGCATGTCGACCGGCTACCGGGCCTCGGGCACCCTCAGCGTGGCCCGCGACGCCGACGACCTGGCCGCCCTCGACGACCTGGTGCGCTACCAGCGGGGGCTGGGGCTGGAGGTCGAGCGCCTCGGCCGCCGGGAGCTGCGCCGCCTCGAGCCCGCCCTGGCTCCGGGCGTGCGCGGGGGCGCCCTGGTTGCCGGCGACCACCAGGTCGACCCCCGCCGGCTGGTGGCGGCCCTGGGCGAGGCGTGCCGGGGCCGGGGGGTGGCGTTGCTGGCCGTGCGGGCGAGCGCCGTCCGATCGGGCGCGGTGACGGTCGAGGGCGGCGAGATCGGCGCCACGGTCGAGGGGGACGCCGTGGTCGTCGCCGCCGGCTGCTGGTCGGGTCGCCTCGACGGGTTCGCACCCGAGGCCATCCCTCCGGTGCGCCCGGTGAAGGGCCAGATCCTGCGCCTGCGGGGTCGGGCGACGCCGCCCCTGGCCACCCGCAACATTCGGGGGCTGGACGCCTACCTGGTGTTCCGGGAGGACGGCGAGGTGGTGGTGGGGGCCACCGTCGAGGAGCGAGGCTACGACACCGGCGTCACCGCCGGGGCGGTGCACGACCTGCTGCACGCGGCCGTGGAGCTGGTCCCCGAGGTGGGGGAGCTGGCGCTGGTGGAGACCGCCGCCGGCCTGCGTCCGGGCACGCCCGACAACGCCCCGCTCCTGGGTCCCACCCACCTCGACGGGGTCGTGCTGGCCACCGGGCACCACCGCAACGGCGTCCTGCTGGCCCCGGCCACGGCGGCGGCCGTCGTCGAGCTGCTGGCCACCGGCACGACCCCGCCGGCGATCGCCGCCTTCGTCCCGGGCCGTTTCGAGCGGGTGCCGGCGTGAGCTCGATGGTGCACGTGGTGGTCAACGGCGAGGAGCGCACGCTGGCGGGCGGTTGCTGCGTGGCCGAGCTGGCCGCCGAGCTGGGGGCCGGACCCCGGGGCGTGGCCGTGGCCGTCAACGGGGAGTTGGTGGGCCGCAGCGCCTGGGCCGGGCACCTCCTCCAGGAGGGCGACCAGGTCGAGGTGCTCGAGGCCATGCAGGGAGGATGAGCGTGAGCAACGGACCCACGCCCGGCGCCGTAGCCACGGACGACGGCGCCGGCACCGTCGACGGGCCGGGCCCGAGGCCGGGCGACGACCGCCTGGTCATCGGGGGGGTGGGCTTCGACAGCCGCCTCATCCTGGGAACCGGCGGGGCCGCCAGCCTCGAGGTCCTCGAGGCCGCCCTGGTCGTCTCCGGGGCCGAGATGGCCACCGTGGCCCTGCGCCGCATCGACCCCGCCGCCCAGGGGTCGATCCTCGACGTGCTGGCCCGCTGCGGCGTGCGGCTGCTGCCCAACACCGCCGGGTGCTTCACCGCCCGGGACGCCGTGCGCACCGCCCAGCTGGCCCGGGAGGCGTTCGAGACCGACTGGGTCAAGCTGGAGGTCATCGGCGACGACCGCACGCTGCTGCCCGACGCGGTCGAGCTGCTCGACGCGGCCGAGGAGCTGGTCGACGACGGCTTCGTCGTCCTGGCCTACACCAACGACGACCCCGTCCTGGCTCGGCGCCTCGACGACGTCGGCTGTGCCGCAGTCATGCCCCTGGGCTCGCCCATCGGCAGCGGGGCCGGCATCAACAACCCCTACAACGTGACGATGATCGCCGAGCAGGTCTCGGCTCCGGTGGTCCTCGACGCCGGCGTGGGCACGGCCTCCGACGCGGCGCTGGCCATGGAGCTGGGCTGCGACGCGGTCCTGCTGGCCACCGCCGTGACCCGGGCCCGGGAGCCGGTGCGCATGGCCGAGGCCATGCGCCGGGCCGTGGAGGCCGGTCACCTCGCTCGCCGGGCCGGGCGCATCCCCGTGCGCCGCTACGCCCAGGCCTCCACCCCGAGCCAGGGCATGGCCGAGTGGGACTGACCCGCCTCCACCTCCAGCCCCGGCCCCCGTCCGTGGGGTGGCCGGGGTTCGTGGCGCCCCTGTTGGTGCTGACCGACCGCCGCCAGGCCCGGTGCCTCGGGCTGGTGGCCACGGTCGCCGCGGCGGTCGAGGGTGGGGCCAGGGTCGTCCTGCTGCGGGAGAAGGACCTCGACCGGAGGTCGCGGTCGGCGCTGGCCCGGGCGCTGCGAGACGTGCTGGCGCCGGTGGGCGGGACCCTGCTCGTCGCCGGGGGCGACGTGGACCTGGCCCGGGACAGCGGTGCCGGCGGTGTCCACCTGGCGGCCGCCGAGCCCCGTCCGCCCGACACCGCCGAGCTGGTGGTGGGTCGGTCCTGCCACGACGTCCACGAGCTGGGGGCGGCAGCGGCCGAGGGGGTCGACTACGCCAGCGTCTCGCCCGTGTTCGCCACCGCCTCCAAGCCCGGTTACGGCCCGGCCCTGGGGACGGCGGGCCTGGCCGGGCTGGCGGCCGGCACCGAGGTGCCCCTGGTGGCCCTGGGGGGGATCACCGCGGCGACGGCGAGCGACTGCCTGGGCGCCGGCGCGGCGGCGGTGGCCGTGATGGGCGCGGTCATGGCCAGCGCCGATCCGGCTGCGACCGTGCGCGGGCTGCTGGCCGGGCTGGCGTGCCCGGCCCTCCCCGGGGAGCGGCACTGAGCGAGACGCCGCCCGTGGTGCTGGTCATCGCCGGCTCCGACTCGGGCGGAGGGGCCGGGATCCAGGCCGATCTGCGCACGCTGGCGGCTCACGGCGTGTTCCCCACCACCGCCGTGTGCGCCCTCACCGCCCAGAACACCCGGGGCGTGGAGGCGGTGCACGTGGCCCCGCTCGCCATCGTCGCCGCGCAGATCGACGCGGTGACGAGCGACTTCGACGTGCGGGTGGCCAAGACCGGCATGCTGGCCAGCGCCGAGATCGTCGAGCTGGTGGCGCGGCGCGCCGCCACGGGGACGTGGCCGGCGCTGGTGGTCGACCCGGTGATGGTGTCGGCCAGCGGCGATCGCCTCCTCGAGCCCGAGGCCGAGTCGGCCTACCGCCGGCTGCTGTTCCCCCACGCCAGCGTGGTGACACCCAACCTGGCCGAGGCATCGGTCCTGGTGGGGGCGGTGATCGAGTCGGTGGCCGAGATGGGCGAGGTGGCCCGGGAGCTGGCGGGCACGGGGGCGGGGGCGGTGCTGGTCAAGGGCGGCCACCTCGACGCCGACGTGGCCGTCGACGTGCTGTGGGACGGGCGCCGGCTCCACGAGCTGGCCGGCCCCCGGGTGGCGACGACCAACAACCACGGGACCGGCTGCAGCCTGGCCTCGGCCATCGCGGCCGGGCTGGCCCGAGGCAAGGAGCTGCTGCCCGCGGTCGTGTCGGCCCGGGCCTACGTGCGCCGGGGCCTGGAAGCCGCGGTGGGCTGGCGCCTGGGTCGGGGGCACGGCCCCATCGACCACTTCGCCGCCGCCGAGCGTCCCCCGCCACCGCGCTGACCGGCACGAGGGCATCGGCGGGGCTCCCACTGGGGCAGGTCCACCACTTCGGGTGCCCGGCCTGCCACCATCCGGCCAATGCCGAGGACCAAGTCCTTCCCGGCGCCGCGACTGCACCCGCCCCAGGTGCGCTGCCTGTCGATCGGCGTGACGCTGCGCCGGCGGGACGGGGCGGAGCTGCGCCCGGCGCCCGAGCGGGTGATGGTCGCCTTCCCCCGTCACACCTTCGCCGACCTGGCCCTGGCCGTCGACGAGGCGTTCGGGCGCTGGGAGCTGGGGCGGGCACGAGAGTTCGTCTTCGAAGACGGCTTCCGGGTGGGCGAGGCGGCCGAGCCCCGGCGGCGGGGCGAGGTCGTCGACGACCGGCGGTGCCGGTTGCTCCGCCTCCAGGAGGGTGAGCGCTTCTCCTACGTGGCGCAGACGACCGAGCGCTGGGACCACGAGTGCCTCGTCGTCGGCTGGATCGACCCGGCCGAGGTCCTCCTCGACCGACCCAGCCATCCCGTGGCCTACCAGTCGGTGGGCCGCAGCCCGAGGGGGGCCAGCGCCTCCGGGTGACTCAGGCCCCCAGGTCGCTCCGGCAGGCCGGGCACAGGCCGAGGGAGTCGGCCGAGGCCGCCGCGTCGCAGCGCCAGCAGTCGTCGGGACGGACGTCGATGGCCCCGGCGTCCCACAGCCGGGGGGTGCCCCGGGGTCGGGAGGCGCGCGGCGGCTGGCGCAGCCGGCGCCGGGCCGAGGCGGCGTCGCGGTGGAGGGCGGCGAAGGTCGCTTCGAGGGCGGCGGGCAGCAACGAGCCGGCAGAGGACGGCCCGGCAGGGGCGGCGGAGGAGTGGCCCTCGGCGCTGATCCTTCCATGGTGTCGATCGGCACCGGCGCCGTCAATACGTGCGATCTGCAGGTACCGGCGTTCCCCGCGGGAACCGCACGGTGTAGGTGGTGGTGTCGTGGGGTCCACTGCGGGCGAGCAGGCGGTGCTCCACGGTGCCGTCGGCCGGGTCGAAGCTGAGGAAGCCCACGTTGTTCTCGCCCACCACCATCCACTTCGGACGCTCCTCGGGGTCGAGGTAGGTCCGGGTCTCGTGGTAGCGCCGGCCGCGACCGGGGCCCACCTTGGACTCCAGCCGGGCGGGGAGGAACACCGGAGCGTCCTCGGACCACTCGTCGGTGTTGACCGGTCGGGCCAGGAGCCGCCGGGCCAGGCTGGTCGCCTCGCCCATCTCGGGGGGCCGGTCCCAGCCCACCCGCTCGGCGCCGGAGCGGACCAGGCGCCCGAGCAGGTGCAGGGCCGACTTCTCCAGCGCCCCGCTGTGCTTGAAGGAGCTGCTCACCACCTGGGCCACCTGCAGCTCGGCCTCGTCGATGCGGAACGAGGCGGCCACGTTGAGCCCGTAGTGCACGTCGCCCGAGACGATCACCAGCCGGCGCAGGCCCAGCTCCCCGATGAGCAGGTCCATGAAGTCGACGAAGCCGGCCAGGTTGGAGTGCCAGGCCTCGAAGTCGACCTCGTAGGGACCGAGCTTGCCGGCCAGGAACTTCTGGCGGCGCTCCTGGAGCTCCAGCCCGAACACGGGGACGGGGGAGACCATCACGACCGGACCGGGAGCCTGCACGCCGGCGGCCCGGCAGAGGCGGACCAGGCGGCGGGCCTCGCCGTCGCCGATGAGGCGGGCCGCCCCCTGGTCGCTGTCGAAGCTGCGCTGGGTCCGGGTGTCGAGCACGACGACGGGGGGATCGGTGGGCACGGTGTAGCTCCAGGCGTCGAAGCCCCACAGCGCATCCTCGTAGGCGGTGGCCCCGTCCTCGCCCGAGCCGGGGCCGGCGGAGACGGTCTCGACGAAGTCGTCGCCGAAGGCCTCGGGGTCGTTCCCCCACGCCTGGAAGGCCCAGTAGGCGGCCAGGGCGTTGGCCACCACCCGGCGGCCGGCGGGCGACGCCGCCACCCGCTGGCGCCACTCCCGGGTCAGGTTCCAGTCGTCGGTGACGTCGTGGTCGTCGAAGCAGGTGTAGGTGGGGACGTTGGCCAGGACCCGGGCGGCGGCCGGGACGGCCCGGCGGGCGGTGTCGAGCTTGGCCAGCTCGTCCTGGTACTGGGCGCGCAGCCGGTCCCGCTCCCGGCCGTCGCCACCGTCGTCGGGCACAACCTCCTCGACCGGGGGCCAGCGGGCCGGCCAGTTGGCCTCGCGCCAGGCCACCAGGTAGGCGGCGGCGAACTCCCCCAGGCTGAAGAGGTGGTTGGCCGCCTTGCCCGAGGTGAAGCCGGCCTGGTGCTCGGCCAGGTCCTGCCGACCGTAGACCGGGATGCCCGACAGCGGGGGCAGGCCGGCGACCGAGGTGTCGTCGCCCGGCCCGAGCAGGGCGGTGCCCAGGCGGGTGAGGTGGCCGATGAGAGGGCCGCCGACCTCGTCGGCGTAGACCTGGTCACCGGTCAGCAGCAGCCCCGAGGGACGCCGGGACAGGTCGGTGGTGGTGGCGGCCAGCAGGTCGTCGGCGGCCAGGAAGGCGTCCTCGCCCTTGCCGTGCAGGAGCCGACACGACCCGTGCAGGAGGTTGAGGGCGGCGGTGGCGGGACCGCGCAGGAAGAAGGTGGGCAGCTCCTGCCCGTCGTAGGTCAGGCTGCGGGAGCCTCGCACCATCCCCAGGGCGGCCAGGCCGCGGCCGGGTCCGTCCCCCTCGGCGCTGACCTCGAGGTCGTAGGCCAGCAGGGTGTCGGTGGGGAAGCCGCCGGTCTCGGGCCGGGCGGTGGCCAGGTGCAGCCAGAGGCCCGGACCCAACCGCACCCGCCGGGCCGGCCCCGCCCCCAAGCGCTCGTGGCTCGGCCCCGACGCCCGCCGGACCACGACGCGCACCTCCAGCGGCGTGCTGGTCGCCAGCCACACGCAGACCGCGGTGGGCTCGCAGCGCCGCAGGACGGGACCGGCCAGGACCTCTTCGAGCGCCGGCACCGCGGCCACGGTCCCCTGATCAGGCGGCCAGGAGGAGCGACCAGGCCGCGGGGACCAGCCGGTAGCTGCGCCGGGCCACCTCGTCGGACAGCTCGCCGTCGGCGTTGTGGGGGACGGGATCGCCGCTGATGATGACCTCGTGGCCCCGCACGTGGTGGACGTCGGCCCGGTCGAGGTGAGTGCCCCGCAGCAGGGCGGCGGAGAACGCCACCCGGGCGGCGGGACCGGTGGCGGCCACCGCCACGACGTCGAGCACGCCGTCGCCGGAGTCGGCCCCGGGGCACAGGTGGGTCCCCCCGCCGATGGAGGGTCCGTTGCAGGCGCCGACCATCAGCAGCGGTCCGTCGTCGCGGGCCACCAGGGGCCGGCCGTCGACCTCGACGTCGAGCGCCCAGCCCTGCTCGCACACCCCGGCCACGAGGGCTCCGACGGGGTAGGCGAGTGGACCGAGGTGTTGCTTCATGCCCGAGGCGACGGTGGCGGCCCGGGCACCCAGGCCGGCGTGGACGGCGTTGACCACCACCCCGTCGTCGTCGTCGACGAGGAGGTCGAGGCGGTGGGGCTCGCCGGCGACCAGGGCGGCGGCGGCGTCAGCCGGGTCGAGGGGGATGCCCAGGCCCCGGGCCAGGTCGTTGCCGGTGCCGAGCGGGATCAGGCCGACGACGGCGTCGTCGAGCAGGCCGCGCCGCCACAGGCGGGCCACGACGCAGTGCAGGCCCCCGTCGCCTCCGCAGACCACGAGGGGCCGACCGGGCGAGGTGTCGGCGGCGGCGTCGAGCTCGGCCAGGCTGCGGGTGCGCACGACCTCCACGGGCCCGGCTGCCCGCAGGACCTCCAGGGCGGTCTCCAGCCCGCGGCGCCGGGCCGGGCTGGCCTCGGCGTCGGCCACGACGAGCAGCTCCCGGGTGGTCATCGGGTCGCGTCGGAGGCGCCGCTGACTCCGCGACGACGGGCCCGCTCGCCTCGTCCCCGGCGACCGGGTCCGAGCCGCTCGGCCAGGAAGGCGCCGAGGAGCCCGCACGAGTAGGCCAGGAGGGCGGCGAAGGCCAGGCTGGCCACCGACAGCGGCTCGCCCGTGGCCAGGCGGCGCAGCGCGCCCACGCCCTGGATCAGGGCGAAGGCACCCAGCGCGGCCAGTGCCCCGTTGGTGAGGGGGGCCGAGGAGGCCCGGCGGGCGGCCACGAGGCCGCCGGCCACGAAGGCCACCAGGACCGGGACGAGGAAGGCGAAGACCACCAGGCTGGAGTCCTCGTCGCCGACGACGAGCTGGCCGGCCAGGCCGAACGGCAGGGCGATGGCTGCCGCGGCCGAGGTGCCGAGCAGCACCGCCCGCGTGTCGATGGTCCTCACCTGGGACGTGCCGATCGGGGGGAGGAACCGGCGGAAGCAGGGCGGCGGGGGCGATCTAGGCGGGGGGGATCGAGGCGGGGGCGAGCACGCCCTGGCGGCGCCGGCGGAACCACGACGGGGAGACTACGGCGTCGATCGGGACCGCGTGCGGTCCCTGGACGCGTGCGGCCGACTGCACCATACTGCTCCCGGGGGGCAGTCGGTGACCGGCCAGCGAGCATGGGAGTCGCACATGAAGCAGACCTGGCGTCAGCACGCAACGTGCAGGGGCATCGATCCAGACGTCTTCTACCCCCTCGACGAGGACGACGACGCCGAAGGGGCCAAGGAGGTGTGCACGGTGTGCCCGGTCCGCCAGGCGTGCCTGGAGCACGCGCTCTCTCACCGGGAGCGTGACGGCGTGTGGGGAGGCGCCACCGAACGGGAACGGCGCCGGATGCTGCGCCATCGCCGCCGCTCGGCCTGACCGGGTGCGCGTCCTGCCCCTCCTGCCCGGGTGAACGCCACGCTCGCCGAGCTGGGCGGGTGGCCCGGCGTCCTACGGCCCCTGTTGGCCCACGAGGACATCACCGCCGACCATGCCCGCGCCGCCCTGGCCGAGGTGCTCGAGGGCGCGGCCACCCCGGCCCAGCTGGCCGCCTTCGTGGTGGCTCTGCGGATGAAGGGTGAGTCGGTCGAGGAGATGAGCGGCCTCGTGGCCGCCATGCGGGGCGCGGCCGAGCGGGTCGAGCTGGCCCCCGGCTCGGTCGTGGTCGACACCTGCGGCAGCGGTGGGGGCGCCAGCCGGCGCCGGGCCGCCTTCAACGTCTCCACCATCGCCGGCCTGGTGATCGCCGGTGCCGGGGTGGCCGTGTGCAAGCACGGCAACCGGGCGGCCTCGTCCACCAGCGGCTCGGCCGACCTCCTGGAGGCCATGGGCGTGGCCATCGACCTCGGGCCCGCCGGCGTGGCCCGCTGCGTGACCGAGGCGGGCTTCGGCTTTTGCTTCGCGCCCCGCTTCCACCCGGCCATGCGCCACGCCGGGCCCACCCGCCGGGAGATCGGCGTTCCCACGGTGTTCAACTTCCTCGGTCCGCTGGCCAACCCCGCCGGCGTGCGCCACCAGGTGGTCGGCGTCAGCGACCCGGGCATGGCCGAGCGCATGGTGGGGGTGCTCCAGGCCGAGGGGGCCGAGCGGGCGCTGGTCGTCTACGGCCACGACGGCCTGGACGAGCTGACCACCACCACCACCTCGACGGTGCTGGAGCTGCGAGACGGCGGCGTGAGGGCCGCCGAGGTCGACCCCGGCGAGCTCGGCATCGCCTCGGCCGAGGCGTCGGCCATCCGCGGAGGCGATGCGGCCACCAACCTGGCCCTGGCCAGGAACGTGCTCGAGGGCAAGCCCGGCCCCCACCGTGACCTCGTGCTGCTCAACGCCGCCGCCGGCCTGGTGGTGGGGGGCCTCGCCGCCGGCCTGGCCGAGGGGTACGAGGCGGCGGTGGCGTCAGTCGACGGGGGGGCGGCGGCCCGGGTGGTCGAGCGGGTGGTGGCCGTGTCGCGCCAGGCCGCCTCGGTGGGGGCGTAGGCGACGGCCGAGGAGGCGGAGATCGCCGGGGCACCGGCCGACATCGAGCTCTCCGGCGTCGTGTTGATCGACGCGTCGGTGGGCGAACCGTTCGACCTCGGCGCCGGTCCGCCCCTGGCCCTGGCGGTGGGCTCAGCCCGGCCGAGGCACTGGCCGAGCTGGCCGAGCACCTGGGGTGGCCCGGTCCCTTCCTGAGCGACCCCGACCGGCTGCTGTACCGCCGCCTCGGTCTAGGCCGGGCCCGACGGCGCGAGGTGTACACCCCCGAGACGATGCGCATCTACCGCGACGCGGCCCGCCGAGGCGTCCCGCGCCATCGCCCGCTCGAGGATGTTCAGCAGCTCGGTGGCGACGCCGTGGTGCGCCAAGGCCGAGCGGCGCGAGTGTTCCGACCGGCCAGCCCCGTGACCGTCGGCTGGCGCCGGCAGGCCGACCTACAGCTGCAGGGTCTTGACCTCGAGGAACTCCTCGACGCCGAAGCGGCCGTTCTCCCGGCCGATCCCCGAACGCTTGCGGCCGCCGAATGGGGCGAGCTGGTCGAAGGCGCTGCCGTTGATGCTGACGTGGCCGCTCCTGATCCGCCGGGCCACCCCGAGCGCCCGCTCCACGTCGGCTGACCACACGCCGGCGGAGAGCCCGTAGACGGTGTCGTTGGCCAGTGCCAGGGCCTCCTCCTCGTCCTCGTAGGCCATGATCGACAGCACCGGGCCGAAGATCTCCTCCTGGGCGATCGTCATGTCGGTGGTGACCTCGGAGAAGACGGTCGGGCGCACGAAGTACCCGGTGTCGAGGCCGTCGGGCGGCTCGGGGCCCCCGGTCAGGAGCTTGGCCCCTTCCTCGATCCCCTTGGTGATGTACGCCCGCACGCGGTCGCGCTGGACCGACGACACCAGCGGCCCCATGCGGGTCGTCTCGGCGAAGGGGTCGCCAGGGGCGTACGCCTCGGCCGCCCGCACCGCGAGCTCCTCGACCACGGGGAGGAGCGGCCGGGGCACCAGCATCCGGCTCTGGGCCGAGCAGGCCTGGCCGGCGTTGGCGAAGGCCGAGGCCAGCCCGAGAGGCACGGCCTGGTCCAGGTCGGCGTCGTCGAGCACGACGTTGGGCGACTTGCCCCCGAGCTCGAGGGCGACACGCTTGACCGACGGGGCGGCCAGCTCGCTCACCCGCACACCGGCTCGAGTCGAGCCGGTGAAGGAGACCATGTCGATCCCGGGGTGGGCGGCGATGGCCTCGCCCACGACGGGCCCGGTGCCGCTCACGAGGTTGAAGGCGCCGGGGACCAGACCGGCCTCGTCGATGACCTCGTCGATGATCTCGCCCAGGAGGAAGGCGTTGAGGGGCACCACCTCGCTCGGCTTGAGCACGACGGTGCACCCGGCGGCCAGGGCGGCGGCCACCTTCACCGCGACCTGCTGGAGCGGGAAGTTCCAGGGGGTGATGGCGCCCACCACTCCCACTGGCTCGTACGCCACCATCGAGTGCCCGACGTGCTCCTCGGCGGGCAGGAGCTCGGCCACCGGCGCCATCGAGGCGAAGGAGGTGACCGCCATACCCACCTGGACGGCGTCGCTCTGGGCCAGAGGCATGCCCAGCTCCCGGGCCACCAGTCGGGCGAGCTCGGGGCGGCGGCGCTCGAGCCCGTCGGCGATGCGAGCCAGGCAGGCGCCCCGCTGCTCGGGCGGGGTCGACGACCAGGCCGCAGCGGCATCCCGAGCGGCGTCGACCGCCCGGTCGACATCGGCCGCCACCCCGTCGGGGACGGTGGCCAGGACCTCCTCGGACGTGGGATCGACCACCGCGAGGGTGCCCCGTCCGGCCGAGGGGACCCAGGTGCCTCCCAGGTAGATCCGGTCCCGATCGAGCACCGGCGCCCGGGCTACTCCTCGCCGAGGCTCCACATCGCCTCGACGTCGTGGCGGCTGTAGGAGCGGAAGGCGATCATCGGGTGCCGACGATCCCCGGGAGGCAGTTGACCCCTCGGGTGACCACCTCGGCCAGCTCCTCGTGGGCCCGGACCCGCACCACGGCCACGATGTCGGCCTCCCCGGCGGTGGAGTAGACCTCGGCGACGCCCTCGACGTCGGCCAGGGCCTCGGCCAGCTCGGCGATGCGGGCGGGCTCGGCCTGGACGAGGACGAAGGCGGAGACCATCGGGCGCCGAGGCTACCTCCGCCTCGGGCCGAGGTCCCCCGGCACATGGCGGCGCTGGCCTAGCCTTTTCGCCACGTGCACCTCAAGAGCCTGACCCTGCGGGGCTTCAAGTCCTTCGCCGACACCACGACCCTGGACTTCGAGCCGGGGATCACCGTGGTGGTCGGCCCCAACGGCAGCGGCAAGTCCAACGTGGTCGACGCCGTGGCCTGGGTGCTCGGTGCCCAGGGCCCTCGCACCCTGCGGTCGTCGAAGATGGACGACGTCATCTTCGCCGGCACCGCCAGCCGGCCGGCGCTGGGCCGGGCCGAGGTGAGCCTGACCATCGACAACACCTCGGGCGTGTTGCCGATCGACTTCGCCGAGGTGACCATCAGCCGCACCCTGTTCCGCAACGGGGCCAGCGAGTATGCCATCAACCAGGTCCCCTGCCGCCTCCTCGACGTCCAGGAGCTGCTGAGCGACTCGGGCGTGGGTCGAACCCAGCACGTGATCGTGGGCCAGGGCCAGCTCGAGGCCGTGCTCGAGGCCCGGCCCGAGGAACGCCGGGCCATCATCGAAGAGGCGGCGGGCGTGTTGAAGTTCCGGCGGCGCAAGGAGAAGGCCGAGCGCCGCCTGGCCTCGACCGAGGCCAACCTCGTGCGCCTCGGCGACCTCGCCCGGGAGGTGGGCCGCCAGCTCCGGCCCCTGGAGCGCCAGGCCGAGGCAGCCGGTCGCCACCGCGACCTGCGCACTGAGCTCGACGCCATCCGCCTCCACCTGGCCGGGCGGGAGCTGGCCGCCCTGGCCGGTCGCCAGGCCGCCGGCGAGGACACCAGCGATCGGCTCGCCGGCCAGGAGGCCGCCCTTCGGGCCGAGCTGTCCGGCCTCGATCTGGCGGCCGAGGCCGCCCAGCGGGAGCTGGTGACGTCCGGGGCCGACGGGCTGGCCGAGCTGGTGGCCCGGGCGGAGCGGTTGCGGGAGCAGGCCCGGGGCCTGGCCGCCGTGCTGGCCGAGCGGCGCCGGGGGGTGGCGCGCGACCGGACCGCAGCGGTCGACGAGACGGTGGTGGCGACCCTGGAGGACGAGGCCAGCCGGGTGGCCGCCGAGCTGTCGGCCGCCGAGGAGGCGGCCGCCGGCCTGGCGCCCGAGATCGAGCGCCTGGTCGAGGGCGAGGCCGACCTGGCCGCCGAGCTGGCCCGCCTCGGGCCTGGCCCGGGCGGGCGGGAGGGACCGGAGCCTCCGAGCGGGCCGGGCGCACGGCTGAGGGAGGCGAGGGCGGCGGCGGCCGGCCTGGGGACGGCCCTGGAGCGGGCCGACGCCGAGCTCGCCCGCGCCCGGCTGCGGTCCCAGGCGCTCCAGGAGCGTCGGCGGCTGCTGGAGGTCGAGCGCCAGGAGCTGTCCGAGCGCCTCGACCTGAGCCGGCGCCGGCACGACCAGGCCCGCGCCCGGCAGGAGGCGGCGGCCGACGAGCGGTCGCGAGCCGAGGACGAGCGGTCCCGGGGCGAGGCCAGCTTGCGGGCCGCCGACGCCCGACGCCACGCCTGGTCCGCCCGAGCCGATGCCCTGGCTGCGGCCCTCGATGAGGCTCGGGCCCGCGCCGGCGCCGAGCGCCTCGCCGGGAGGGTCGAGGTGGCCGGCGCCATTCCCGAGCTGGTCGACGTCGACTCCGGTTGGGAGGCGGCGTTCGAGGCCTCGATGGGCGCCGCCCTCGCCGCCGTAGCGGTGGAAGGCGGGGCCGAGGCGGCCCGGGCCTGCCTGGCTCGCCTGCGCGACGCCGGCCCCGGCCGCGAGCCGGGAGCCGGGTCCGTGCTCGAGCTCGGTCTCGACCGCCCGGCCTCGGCCCGCCCCGAGGTGGGTGAGGCGGTGCGGGACCACGTCCGGCCCCGCCGGCCCGACGTGGGGCCTCTGCTCGACGCCCTCCTGGCCTCGGCGGTGTGCGTGGGCGGAGCGGGCCCCGAGGCCTGGCACGAGGCCCTCGACACGGCGCGCGACCATCCCGGCGCCGTGGTCGTCACCCGGGCCGGTGACCGCTTCGCGGCGGACGGGTGGCGAGTGGGCGGCCAGGCGGCGGGACCCACGAGGGGTGCCCTGGAGGAGGCTCGGCGCCACGCCGACGCCGCCGCCACCGAGGCCGCCGGCATCGAGGGTGAGGTGACCCGGGTCGGCGAGGCCCTCGAGCAGGCCCGGGCGGCCGAGGCCGATGCGACCCGCGAGGTCCAGGAGCAGGCGGCGGCGGTGGCGGCCACCGAC
>JADDRA010000085.1:18508-23761 GCA_016781105.1 Actinomycetota bacterium
CCGACGTCGCCAGCCAGCTCGCCGCCCTCGCGGCCACCGTCGATCGCGACCGGGATCGCCTCGACGAGGTCAGGGCCACCCTGCCCGGGCTGGAGGCGGCCGCGCTCGAAGCCCAGGCTCGCCACCAGGCTGCCCAGGCCGAGCGACACCGTCTGGACGAGCGGGCCGACGCGCTGCGGGCGCTGCGCCGCGACGTCGAGATCCGGGCCACGGCGCTCGACGAGCGCCGTGGCTGGTTGCGGGACCGACTCGCCCAGGTGGAGTCCCGGCTGGCCGGCAACCGGGCAGCCCGAGCCCGGGCCGAGGTCCGGCGAGTGGAGCTCGACCGCGCTCTGGTGGCGATCGACGGGCTGTCAGGCCTGGTGGCCAGCCACTTGGTCGCGCTGGAGGCGTTGCTCGACGACCTGCGGGAGCGTCGGCGGCGCCAGTCGGAGCGCACCCGCGCCCACGCCCAGCACCTCGACGAGCTCCGCCGCCGGCGAGCCGGGCTCGAGCAACGCCTCGAGCAGGTCAGGGCCCAGGTGTCCCGGGCCGCGATGGAGGTCCAGGAGCTGTGCCTGCGCCGGGATGCCGCCGTCGAGGCCCTTCGGCGCGACCTCGACGCCGGGCCCGAGGACGCGGCGGCGGCCCCGTGCCCCCCCTTGCCCGAGGGGACCAGCGCTCGTTCCCGGGCGCGGGAGCTGGAAGGGGAGCTACGCCTGCTCGGACCGATCAACCCGCTGGCCGTGGAGGAGGCACGGGCGCTGCGGGAGCGGCGGGAGTTCCTCGACGGCCAGCTCGACGACGTCAAGGCGTCCCGGCGCGAGCTGGCCAAGGTGATCCGCAGCGTCGACGCCGAGATCGTCGAGGTCTTCGTGGCCGCCTTCGCCGACGTGGCCCACAACTTCTCCCGCCTCTTCGGCCTGCTCTTCCCTGGCGGCCAGGGGTCGCTGGAGCTGACCGACCCCTCCGATCCCCTTCGCACCGGCATCCAGGTCCGAGCCCGGCCCCCGGGCAAGAACGTGCGCTCCATCGCCCTGCTCTCGGGAGGCGAGCGCTCCTTGTGCGCCCTGGCCTACCTCTTCGCCGTCTTCCGCAGCCGGCCCTCGCCGTTCTACGTGCTCGACGAGGTCGAGGCCGCCCTCGACGACGTCAACCTCCACCGCTTCCTCGACCTGGTCGGGGAGTTCCGGGGTGAGGCCCAGCTCCTCGTGGTCAGCCACCAGCAGCGGACGATGGAGACCGCCGACGTCCTCTACGGCGTGACCATGGCGCCCGGGGGCGCGTCGGGGGTGGTGAGCGAGCGGATGGCCACCGCCGTGGGCTAGCGCCGGCGGGCGGTGACCAGGCAGCGTGGGGCGCCGAGGGTGAAGGGCTCGCCTCCCGTGCCCCCGGCGATGTCGATCACTTCCAGCCCGGCCTCGTCGAGCATGGCCACGACCTCGCCGCAGGTCATCACCCGGTGCCACGCGTGCGCTCGGCCCGCCTCCCACCCGATGCGCAGGGTGAGCGTCGTGTCCCCGGCCTGGTGGCGCCCGGGGGCTCGAGGCGGGGGAGGACGATCTCGGCGACGGTGGCGGCGCCCACCACCCAGCGCCCGCCGGGCACCAGGGCGTCGGCCACTCCGGCGAGGAACGACCTGGTGCCCGCTCGGTCGGGGTAGCCGAAGGAGTTGCCCATGCACCAGCCCCCGGCGACGCGCGTTCCGGCTCCGAGCACCTCGCCGAGGTGGCGCATGTCACCGAGGCGAGCCTCGACGGGCAGGCCCCGGGCCCCGCTGTCGCGCGTAGTCGCTCCAGGGCCGGGACGGACAGGTCCACGCCGACGACCGGGTGCCCCCGCTCGGCCATCCGCAGAGCGAGGCGGCCCTGGCCACAGGGCACGTCGAGCAGAGGGAGGCGAGGTGCTCCGGCGAGGTCGAGGGCACGGTCGAGGAAGCCGGCTTCGTCGTCGGACAGGCCCGGGGGGACCAGGGCGCGCCACACGTCCTGAGCGAGGTCGTCGAAGAAGGTCTCGAACCAGGCGGAGGCGCCAGGATCGGCGTCGTCGGGGGGGCGAGCGACCAGGGCGAGGACGGTAGCACCGGGCCGGCCACGAGGACCGGCCGGCCAGGGCGCGGCGACGGCCGTGAGTAGGCTGCCCCCGCCATGGAGATCGCGATCCTGCTCCTCGCCCTGTTGGTGATCGCCGGTTCGTTGCTCGGCATCGTGACCGCCGGGCGCCCGGCCGACGAGGACGAGTTGGAGGCGGGTCCGGGCGACCACCACGAGGTCCGGCACCCGCCCCCCGCCGCGGATCCGGGCGCCGGCGACCTCGACGTCGACCGGGCCGGCCTGAACGAACCGTCCTCGGGGCTGGGCACGGCCCCCCGTCCCGGTGAGGCCCCGCCCGTCGAGGAGGTGGCCGACGCCACCGGCCCTGAGCCCGACGACGCCACCGTGGCCGAGATCGAGGAAGCGCTGGCCCAGGCGGTGGAGGCCGAGCAGGCCGAGGCGGTCAAGCCTCGCTTCCGCGATCGCCTGGCCAAGGCCCGCAGCCTCCTGGCCGGCTACGTCAGCTCGGTCCTGTCTCGGACCGCCATCGACCAGGCCACGTGGGACGACCTCGAGGAGGCCCTCATCCGGGCCGACGTGGGCGTGACCACCACCACGGCGGTGCTCGACGCGCTGCGGGCCGAGGTGGCGGCCCAGGGCATCACCGAGCCCGAGGCGCTCATGGCCCAGCTCAAGGGCGACCTCAAGGCCAGGCTGACCATCGGCGGGCGCGAGCTCCGCTTCGAGCCGGGCGCCCCCAACGTGTGGCTCTTCGTGGGCGTCAACGGCGTGGGCAAGACGACCACGATCGGAAAGCTGGGCAAGCAGGCCAGAGCTGACGGGCACACCGTGGTCATGGCCGCCGGTGACACCTTCCGGGCGGCGGCGGCCGAGCAGCTCGGGGTGTGGGCCGAGCGGGTGGGCGCCGAGCTGGTGCAGGGGGCCGAGGGCGGCGACCCCAGCTCGGTCATCTTCGACGCCGTGCAGCGGGCCGCCTCCCGCCAGGCCGACCTGGTGCTGGCCGACACCGCCGGGCGCCTCCACACCAAGGTCAACCTCATGGAGCAGCTCCGCAAGGTGCGCCGGGTGGCGGAGAAGCCGCCGGGGCGGGTCACCGAGGTGCTGCTGGTCCTCGATGCCACCACGGGGCAGAACGGCCTGGCCCAGGCCCAGCAGTTCACCGACGCCGTCGAGGTCACCGGCGTGGTGCTGACCAAGCTCGACGGCTCGGCCCGGGGCGGCATCGTGCTGGCCATCCAGAGCGAGCTGGGCATCCCGGTCAAGCTGGTCGGCCTGGGCGAGACGGTCGACGACCTGGTCCCCTTCGACCCCGACGAGTTCGTAGAGGCCCTCTTCGCCTGACCGCCGCTCGTTCATCGTCGCGTTTCGTACCTCAGAGGTCGGAAATGCGACAAAGATCGAGAGGGGGTGCGCTCCGATAGCCTGGTCCCCCGCATGTTCGACTCGCTGACCGACCGCTTCGAGGGCATCTTCGGCCGGCTGCGGGGTCGGGGTCGCCTGGGCGAGCCCGAGATCGACGAGGTGCTGCGGGAGATCCGCCTGGCCCTGCTCGAGGCCGACGTCAACTTCACCGTGGTCAAGGGTCTCCTGGCCCGCATCAAGGCCCGCTGCGTCGAGGCCGACCTGAGCAAGAGCCTCACGCCGGCCCAGCAGGTCATCAAGATCGTCCACGCCGAGATCATCGCCACCCTCGGGGGCCAGAGCCTCAAGATCACCTTCGCGCCGAAACCTCCGACCGTGGTGCTCCTGGCCGGTCTCCAGGGCTCGGGCAAGACCACGGCCTGCGCCAAGCTGGCCCGCTGGTTCAAGCAGCAGGGCCGCAACCCCATCATGGTGGGGGCCGACCTCCAGCGCCCGGCGGCCGTCGAGCAGCTGCGCGTGCTGGGCAGCCAGGTGACGGTGCCCGTCTTCAGCGAGCCCACCGACCCGGTCGAGGTGGCTCGGGCCGGTGTGGCCGAGGCCCGGGACAAGGGCCGCGACGTGTGCCTGGTCGACACCGCGGGCCGCCTGGCCATCGACGCCGAGATGATGGAGCAGGTCCGCCAGATCTCCGACGCGGTCCAGCCCCACTACACCTTCCTCGTCATCGATGCGATGACAGGCCAGGACGCGGTGGCCACGGCGGAGGCGTTCCACGCCACGCTCGAGATCGACGGGGTCATCCTCTCCAAGCTCGACGGTGACGCCCGGGGCGGCGCCGCCTTGTCGGTCAAGGAGGTGATCGGTCGACCCATTGCCTTCGCTTCGGTCGGCGAGCGGGTGGCCGACTTCGAGCAGTTCCACCCCGACCGCATGGCCGACCGCATCCTCGGCATGGGCGACGTGCTCACCCTCATCGAGACCGTGGAGCGGGAGTACGACAAGGGCGTCGCGGCCAAGGCCGAGCAGGCTCTCCTCGAGGGTCAGTTCACCCTCGACGACTTCCTCGAGCAGATGCAGCAGATCCGCAAGATGGGGCCCCTGCAGAGCATCATCGGTATGATGCCGGGGATCCCCAAGGAGTTGAAGAACGCCGACATCGGTGAGAAGGAGATCGGCCGGATCGAGGCGGTCATCCGCTCGATGACTCCCGAGGAGCGGGCCAGGCCCGACCTGGTGAACGGGTCGCGCCGGGCCCGGATCGCCAACGGCAGCGGGACCTCGATCAGCGATGTCAACCTCCTGCTCAAGCAGTTCAAGGACGTGGCCAAGATGATGAAGCGCTTCGGGGGAGCAGCCAAGGGCCCCAAGGGCAAGCGACGGCGCATGCCGGCGTTGGCCGACCTCGGTGGGCTCGATCTGAAGTAGCCGGCGAGCCTCGCCGGCGCAGTGCCAGCAGCCGCCTTCGGACGGCAGGACGACAGCGGTCGCCACCTCGGCGGCCAGAGGACGAAAGAGGTCGACGTGGCCGTGAAGCTCCGCCTCATGCGGATGGGCAAGAAAAAGCAGCCGACCTACCGGGTGGTGGCGGCCGACAGCCGCAGCCCCCGTAACGGCCGGTTCATCGAGATCGTCGGGACCTACGAGCCGCGCCAGGATCCCACCGTCGTGCGCATCGACAACGACCGTGCCGTCGACTGGCTGCGCAAGGGGGCCCAGCCGACCGAGCGGGTCCAGCGCCTGCTGCAGGAGTCGGGAGCCTGGGAGCAGTTCCGGGCACCGGCGGCGAGGTGAGCGAGTCGCGCGCCGAGACCGTCGACGAGGACGAGGTCGGGCCCGCAGACGTGCTCGACGAGGACGA
>JADDRA010000085.1:23885-26926 GCA_016781105.1 Actinomycetota bacterium
GAGGAGGACGATCTCGAGGATGACGCCAACCTGCGGCCCGGCACCACTGCCGCCGACGTCCTCGAGTACCTGGTCAAGGCCCTGGTCGAGGACCCTGCGGCCGTCGACATCGACACCCGCGACGATCGACGGGGGCTGCGCCTGCAGGTCAGCGTGGGCCCGGGCGACATGGGTCGGGTGATCGGGCGGCGGGGTCGCATCGCCAACGCCATCCGCACCGTCGTGCGCGCCGCCGCAGCCGCCGACGGGGTCGCCGTCGACGTCGACTTCGTCGACTGATCCCGGCCCGTGGGCGAGAACGGCCCGCCCCTGCTCGAGGTCGGTCGGGTGGTCAAGCCCCACGGTCTGCGAGGCGAGGTCGCCGTCAAGCTGGTCACCGACCGGACCGAGCGGCTGGCTCCCGGCAGCGTCCTGCACGCCGGCAAGGCCACCCTCGAGGTCATCTCGTCCAAGCCGTACCAGGCCGGCTACCTCGTCGCCTTCGCCGGCGTAGCGAACCGAGAGGCGGCCGAGTCCTTGCGGGGAACGATCCTGCTGGCCCCACCCCTCGACGATCCCGACGCGCTGTGGGTCCACGAGCTGATCGGGGCCGAGGTGCTCGACACCGAGGGCCGCTCGCACGGGCGGGTGGAGGCGGTGGAGGCGAACCCGGCAAGCGACCTGCTCGTCCTCGAGGGCGGGGCGGTGGTGCCCCTGGTGTTCGTCGTCGACACCACGGCGTCCCAGGTGGTGATCGACCCCCCCACCGGCCTCCTCGACTGATGACGAACGGCTCGTCACGTCGAAGTGCCGGGCGGCGTGCTCCCGGGGCCTGACGTGCGGGTCGACGTCTTCACCATCTTCCCCGACCTGGTTGACGGCTTCGCCGGCGCCAGCCTCCTGGGCCGGGCCCGGCGACGGGGCCTGGTCGACGTGCGCGTCCACGACCTGCGGACCGGGGCGGGGGACGTCCACCACTCGGTCGACGACGCGCCCTTCGGCGGGGGACCGGGCATGGTCCTCATGCCCGGTCCCCTCTTCACCGTGGTGGAGGCCGTCGAGCCTCCTCGGCCGCTGTACCTGCTCGGGCCCGGGGGACGGCGCTTCGACCAGGCCATGGCCCGGGACCTGGCCGCCGGCGACGGGTTCTCCTTGCTGTGCGGACGCTACGAGGGCGTCGACCAGCGGGTGCGGGACCACCTCGTCGACGGCGAGCTCTCGGTGGGCGACTACGTGCTCGCCGGGGGAGAGGTGGCCGCCATGGTCGTGCTCGAGGCGGTGGGCCGGTTGGTCCCCGGGGTGATGGGCAACGGCGCCTCGGCGGGGGAGGAGAGCTTCGCCGACGGGCTCCTCGAGTACCCGCAGTACACCCGGCCGGCCCGCTTCCGGGACTGGGAGGTGCCCGAGGTGCTGCGCTCGGGCGACCACGGCCTGGTCGCCCGCTGGCGCCGGGCGGCCGCGCTGGCCCGAACCCGGCGCGAGCGTCCCGACCTCATCGAGGCCCGGGGAGGCCTGAGCGCCGAGGAGGAAGCGATCTTGGAATCCTTCGGTCTCGCGCCCTAAGCTGGAACGTCCTCGTTCGCATCCCCAGGGACGATCCCAGGAGGCCGAGCCGCCCCGATGAACCCCACCGATCTGGTCGACCGCGCCAGCCTGCGTGACGACGTCCCGACCTTCGCGCCCGGCGACACGGTCAAGGTCAACGTCCGGGTGGTGGAGGGGACCCGGGAACGCATCCAGGCATTCCAGGGCCCGGTGCTCCGCCGCCAGGGCTCGGGCGTGCGCGAGACCTTCACCGTGCGCAAGATCAGCTTCGGCGTCGGGGTGGAGCGCACCTTCCCCGTGCACTCACCTGTCCTCGCCTCCATCGAGGTGGTGAGCGAGGGCGACGTGCGCCGAGCCAAGCTCTACTACCTGCGCGACCTGCGGGGGAAGGCAGCCAAGATCAAGGAGAAGCGGTCCGCTCGCTGACCCAGGTCGGGGCCCGAGCCCGGGGCGCGGGCGCCCCGAGCCGCGAGCCGGGGGGCGAGCCGGCCAGGTCCCGCCGGCCGCTGCGTGCGGTCGTCGTCGAGACGGTGGTGCTGGTGGTCGTGGCCGCGGCCATCGCCCTGGTGCTGCGGGCCTTCGTGGCCCAGGCCTTCTCGATCCCCTCCGCCTCCATGAGCCCCCAGCTGCTGGTGGGCGATCGGGTGGTCGTCTCCAAGCTGGCCTACCGCCTTCACCAGCCCAACCGGGGCGACATCGTGGTCTTCGACTGCCCTCCGGGAGCCGGGTGCCCCGATGCCCGCGACGCCGAGGCCGGCCTGGTGGTCCGGGGCCTGCACGGCCTGCTCGAGGCGGTGGGGCTGCGCCAGCCCTCCACCGAGGAGTACATCAAGCGGGTCATCGCCCTGCCCGGGGAGCGGGTGGAAGGCCGGGAGGGCTCGGTCTACGTCGACGGGCGCCGCCTGCTCGAGCCCTACCTCCCCCCCTCGGCCCGGACCCTCGACTTCGAGCCCGTGACGGTGCCCGACGGTGAGCTGTGGGTGATGGGCGACAACCGCACCAACTCCTCCGACAGCCGGGCCTTCGGTCCAATCCTCGACGACAGCGTGATGGGCCGGGCCACCCATCGGGCCTGGCCCCTTGCGCGAGCCGCGTTCCTGTGAGCTCGCCGGTGATCGAGGCCTCGGGGTGACGCGGGCCCGCCAGGCGCTGGGTGCAGCCGGCGAGGACCTGGCCGCGACCTGGTACGAGGCCCGGGGCTACCGGGTGCTGGCCCGGAACTGGCGGTGCCGGGCAGGCGAGCTCGACCTGGTCCTGCGCCAGGGCACCACCGTGGTCTTCTGCGAGGTAAAGAGCCGTTCCTCCCTGGCCTTCGGATCGCCCCTGGAGGCGGTGACGCCAGAGAAGTGCCGGCGCATCCGGCGCCTGGCCGCCATGTGGTTGGCCCAGGCCGAGGCGGGCGCGGTCGAGCTGCGCTTCGACGTGGCCGCGGTCCTCGGCGGCCGGGTCGAGGTGGTCGAGGCCGCCTTCTGAGCGTGATCCTCGCGGTTCGGTCGGCCTCGAGCCCTCCGGCCTCG